>JAQXHO010000194.1 GCA_029007315.1 Oscillospiraceae bacterium | reverse complement strand
CTCGGCAAAAAGGCTAAGATCTGACAGACTTTGAAATTCTCTGCACTATACAATACAAAGGAAGGAACCACTAATGAAGATATTATTTGCAGCAAGTGAAGCACTGCCCTTTGCGGCGTCAGGCGGTCTTGCAGATGTAGTAGGCTCTCTGCCTGCGGCACTGTCTGATCTTGACTGTGACTGCCGTGTGGTTATGCCGCTTTACAGAAGCGTTAAACCCGAACTTCGTAACAAGATGACATTTCTCGGAGATGTTACCGTTGATGTATCATGGCGCAAGCAGTATTGCGGAGTTTATACAATAAAGCATGGCAGTGTGACATACTACCTGATTGATAACCCTTATTACTTTATGCGTGACGGTATGTACGGCTTTTATGATGACTGTGAAAGATTTGTATTTTTCAGCCGTGCTGTTCTTGAGATACTTCCTCTTATTGAATGGAAGCCGGATATTATTCACTGCAATGACTGGCAGACAGCAATGATTCCTGTATATTATGATGTAATGTACAAATATCACCGAGAATACGAGGGCATAAAAACCATATACACTATTCATAATATCCAGTACCAGGGAGTATACGGCAGAGAGGTAGTAACAGAACTTATGGGACTGCCTAATTACCATACAAATCTTCTGGAATTCGATGGTTGCGTTAATCTTATGAAGGGCGCTTTTGAAACGGCAAACGTTATTACAACAGTCAGCCCCACATATGCTAAAGAGGTTCTTGATCCATGGTATTCATATGGCATGGACAGAGCGTTGGTGCGTAGAAAAGACGGAATAAAGGGTATTCTCAACGGAATAGATACAAAGCATTATAATCCCGAAACTGATAATATTATTGCTAAAAATTACTCAGCTGCAAGCATAGCCGGCAAGAAAAAATGCCGTGAAGACCTTTTGAAGGAAATGGGTCTGCCTGTTGACGATTCTCCTGTTATTGGCATAGTAACACGCCTTGTTGCACACAAGGGAATACAGCTTATACAGAGAGTGTTCCATGAAATGCTTGATATTGGCTGTAAATTTGTAATACTTGGAAGCGGCGAAAAACTTTTTGAAGATTTCTTCCTTGAAATGCAGGACCAGCATCCTGACAAGGTAAAGACAAATATCGGCTTTAAGCCGCTGCTTTCCAGAAAAATCTATGCAGGTGCTGACTTTTTCCTTATGCCTTCACAGAATGAACCCTGCGGTCTTGCACAAATGGTAGCAATGCGTTACGGCACGATTCCGATTGTACGTGAAACAGGCGGACTTAAAGATTCTGTTAATGACGCAGGCGGAGAAAACGGCAACGGATTCACATTCAAGACATTTGACGCACTTGATATGCTTGACGCCGTAAAACGAGGACTTGAACTTTACGGCAACAAACGCAAGTGGAATGCTCTTGTCAAAAGAGCCATGAACTGTGATTTTAGCTGGAAAAAATCTGCTGAACAATACATGGAAATGTATAGACAGCTTCTTGAAGATAAATAAAAGATACAAAAAGGCTCCCTTTTCGGGAGCCTTTTGATATTATCTGGAGTTGAAAATAATTTCAAAAAATTATAAAGCTTCTTTCAGTGCCTGGGCAAGCTGATCGGGACAGGATGTGTTTTTCATGCCGCAGCGGATATTTTCAAGACGGGAAATAGCTTCACTTACTTCCATACCCTTTACAAGAGCGCCTATGCCTTTCAGATTGCCGTTACAGCCGCCGGTAAATTCTACGTTAAGTATCTTTCCGTCCTGTGTTTCAATTGTAATCAGCCTTGAGCAAACGCCCTTTGGTGTGTAGTTGTACTTCATAATAATCTCTCCTTTGGTTTTTGTTGTCATTTATAACAGGCTTAGGTGCCTGCAGATTTGCATTGTCTTTATAACTTCTTACAGATGCCGCAGTAAGAATCGCAGCAGCCTGCAAGAAATATTGTGTACTTGCAGAAATAAGAATCCTCCTGATTGTAGGGACTGAGCTTAATTATTTCATGAAAGCTTTGAGAAACGGATCTGTTTCCTGAGTATCATATGATTCAAAAGAGTCGCTTTCATTAAAAAAGCCATCTTCGCTGAAATGATAATACGTGCATTTAGTGTTGTTGATCAAACTCTCAAGCTCCGGAAGGATTTCCATAGCTTCCTTAAGTGTTATTATCCGAAAGCATTCCATTCGATCCAGAACGTGGTCATCCTCATCGCCGTAAAATAATCTCCAGCCGCTGTCTTTATCATCAAAACATTCATTTGTATACTGAATTGTGCCAATATGCCTTGCATTGTAAGCACGTTTTGTAATTACCGCCATTTTATTTTCCATAATTATTTTCTCCTTTTATGCGTTCAGAATCTGCATAAATTCTTCACCGGTGATAGTTTCGTTTTCATACAGATGCTTTGCAATTTCATGTAGCTTAGGAAGGTTGGAACGCAGAAGTTCCAGTGCTTTATTATACTGGGCGCCCACAAGAGCCACAACTTTTTCATCGATTTTTGTCTGAGTTTCATTTGAGCATGCAAGGCTTGCGTCACCGCCAAGGTACTGATTTCCCACAGTTTCCATAGCAACCATTCCGAATTCGTCGTTCATGCCATACCGGCTTATCATTGCTCTTGCAAGCTTGGTTGCCTGTTCAATATCATTAGCGGCACCAGTTGATATCTCATTGAAAACAATTTCTTCGGCAGCTCTGCCCCCTGTGAAGGTTGCGATCTTGTTTTCCAGTTCTGTTTTGGTCATTAGGAAATGTTCGCCTTCATCAACCTGCATTGTATATCCCAAAGCGCCTGAGGTACGAGGGATAATTGTAATTTTCTGAACAGGAGCTGAATGGGTCTGAAGTGCAGCAATAAGCGCATGACCCACTTCATGATAAGCAACAGTGAGCTTTTCCTTATTTGACAGAACCCGGTTTTTCTTCTGATATCCAGCAATAACTACCTCAACGCTTTCGATCATATCTTCTTGTGTAGCTGATTTTCTTCCCATACGAACTGCACGAAGAGCAGCTTCATTAACGATATTGGCAAGTTCAGCACCTGAAGCTCCGGCAGCAGTTCTTGCAATAGCATTGAAGTCAACATTTGGAGCAATCTTGATCTTTTTTGCATGAACCTTGAGAATATCAACTCTGCCCTGGAGATCCGGAAGCTCTACAGGAATACGTCTGTCAAAGCGTCCAGGTCTGAGAAGTGCCGGGTCCAGAGATTCAGGTCGGTTTGTGGCAGCCAGGATCACGACACCCTTGGAACCATCAAATCCGTCCATTTCGGTAAGAAGCTGATTCAGAGTCTGTTCTCTTTCGTCATTTCCGCCCATATGTCCTGTGTCACGTTTTTTACCTATTGCGTCTATTTCATCAATAAAAACTATGCATGGAGCTTTTTCATTTGCCTGTTTGAAAAGGTCACGCACCTTAGCGGCACCCATACCAACAAACATTTCCACAAATTCAGAACCTGAAATTGAGAAGAAAGGCACATCAGCTTCACCAGCAACAGCCTTTGCAAGAAGTGTTTTACCTGTTCCGGGAGGACCTACAAGAAGAGCGCCTTTTGGCATCGACGCACCGATTTCCTTGTATTTATCCGGATTGTGCAGGAAATCGACGATTTCTTCCAGCAGTTCCTTTGCCTCTTCTTCACCGGCTACGTCCTTGAATTTTATACCAGCCGTTGATTTGACATATACTTTTGCATTGCTTTTTCCCATGCCGAACATCATTGAGTTTCCGCCGGCTTTACCACTCATTTTACGTGTAAGCATACGGAAAACAACGATCATTAGAACCAAAGGCAATACATAGCTTATAAGAATATAGGCAAGCGGAGAAGTGCTTGTAATAATTTCTGCCTTGAATTTAGCGCCGGATTCATAAAGTCTATCCACAAGCCATGGATCTTCCATTAAGCCGGTTTTAAAATATTCTGTTTCCTCCTTGTTGGTAAATGTTATTTTGGTTGAATCGATATTTACAGAGCCGATATCATGTTCATCAGCCATCTGAAGAAGAGTATCATAACCGACTTCTGTAACGGGATGCTTTAGGAAATTTGGAAACACGAACATATTGAGTAATATGAAAACAGCAATAGCTATTATCCAGTACCATATGTACGGCTTCTTATTAGGTTTCATTTCTTCCATTTCTTTATCTCCTGTTTTAGTTTTTATACTTATATTATAATCCAATCGGAATTAAAAAGCAATGAAAATCTAAAAAAAAATGAGGCTTTTAAATGAAAATTGTGTGATGGTTTATAAAAGAGGAATCTGGAAAATACCAAGATCCGGAGGGTTATTAGTAAAACGGAAGAAACAAACTGCAAATAAGCAGAAAATTGCCAGACCCCAAAGACTTCCGGTGTTCATGTTTTTCTTTGTAAAAAGCACTCCAAGGCTACTGCATACAAGGGAACATACGTAAAACAGCAGAATATCAACAGCTGGAATATTTTTACCGACTATACCGCTGTAAGTATAGAAAACTGATGTCTGAAGAAGCATTGCAGTAAAAACAGCAAAACCCCAGGCTGTTAGAAAAGAAGGGAATCTTTTTCTGAAAAAAGGATATAAAATAATCGAAAATACAGCAGCCGGAAAAAACAGCAGCTTCATATGTTCCCATACACTTTCATTTACAGCAGAAAAAAGCCCTATGAATGAATTGCAGCCGGACCATTCATAGGTAAAATGTAAAAGAGTACCAAGCAGTGATATCCAGATAAATCCTGCCAGGCAGATCAGTTTGCTCTTTGGCATAACGCATCACCTCAGAGAAGTATATGCAGTTATTGCTGCTTACAGAACATAAAGCCGGAGAAGATATAAAAAAACTGCGGCAAATATTAAATCTGCTGCAGCCTTATAGAAAACTTAAGTGTAACGGAATGGTGCGGATAAGAGGACTTGAACCTCCACCTCCTTGCGAAGACCAGCACCTGAAGCTGGCGCGTCTGCCGATTCCGCCATATCCGCATATGTGATCGCTACACTTAAATTTAATTTTCAGAGGTTTTTGGTGCGGATAAGAGGACTTGAACCTCCACCTCCTTGCGAAGACCAGCACCTGAAGCTGGCGCGTCTGCCGATTCCGCCATATCCGCACAATTCTTTAGAACATTGTAATTATATCACATTAAGACTTATTTGTCAAGGACTTTTTAAAATATAAATATATTTCATTTTGGAAAACTGTGTTTACATTTTGAAGAATATTATTTAAACACTTGCACTATTATTAAAAATGTGCTATAATAAAAAAATACGATATCGGAGGTTGAAAAAAGTTATGACAGAGCATTATCTTGACAATGCTGCCACAACAAAACCGTGTACAGCTTCAGTAAATGCGGTAATGAGATGTTTTTCTGAGCATTATGGCAATCCCTCATCTCTGCACAGGGCAGGACTTGCTGCACAGCAGGAAGCGGATCATGCAAGAGCAGTGATTTCAGCTGCTTTGGGATGCGAAACAAGAGAAATAATTTTCACATCATGTGCAACAGAAAGCACCAATATGGCACTGAGAAGTACAGCGGCTGCATATGGAAGAAAAAGAAAGAAAATAATAACAAGTGCAGTGGAACACGCATCTGTAAAGAAGGTTCTCGCATCTCTTTCAGAAAATGAGGGATTTGAAATAGCAGAAATAAAACCCTGTGAAACAGGTGAATACAGAGCAGAAGACTTTCTCTCAGCCTGCGATGATAATACAGTTATGGTCAGTATGATGATGGTAAATAATGAAACAGGTCATGTACTGCCTGTAATGAGAACATTCTCCATGATAAAGAAGAAATATCCGCATATTATCACTCACTGCGACGCAGTGCAGGCATTTATGAAATATCCAGTGAAGGTACGTTCGCTTTGTGCAGATTTTATTTCAATAAGTGGACATAAGATCCATGCTCCAAAGGGCATCGGAGCCCTATATGTCAGAAAAAGCACAAAAATCAGACCGCTTATCCTTGGAGGAAAACAGGAGAATGGTCTACGTGCAGGAACAGAAAGTGTTCCGCTGATTGCCGGCTTCGGAGCAGCGGTGGAGGAGCTTGCCTCAACTATAGATAAGCGTTTTGAATATGTGAAAAAACTAAACACAGAACTGAGAAAAAAACTTTCTGAGCTTGAAGGTGTGAGAATTCTATCTCCTGAAAGTGCTTCTCCTTATATTCTTAGTATTATTGTACCTGGAATACGTTCCGAGATAATGCTTCATTATCTTGAAGCAAGAGGAATATATGTTTCAAGCGGATCGGCTTGTTCAAAGGGCGCAGGAAGTGGTGTTCCGGAAATTTTCGGTGCATCTCAAAAGGAAGCTGACAGTGTACTGAGAATAAGCTTTTCTGCTGAGAATACGTCTGAGGATATAGATGCTCTATCAGAGGGCATAGCAGCCGGTCAGAGAGAAATAATACATAAATAAAAAGTGAGGATTAGGAAAATGGCAGCAAACGAAATCATTCTCGCCAAATACGGCGAAATAGCACTTAAAGGACTTAACAAGAAGACCTTTGAAGATATTCTTTTGAAAAATCTCAGACGCCGTCTTCGAATGATAGGTTCTTTTACAATTACAAAAGCACAGTCTACAATTTATATTGAGCCGAGAGAAGAAGGACAGGATATTGACGCTGCAATGGAATGCGTAGGCAAAGTATTCGGAATAGCCGCAATATGCAGAGCAAAGGCGTGTGAAAAGAATTTTGAGGCTATTGCAGAGCTTGCAAAGACATATCTGGCAGATCAGCTTTCATGTGCAAGGACATTCAAGGTGACAGCGAAACGTGCTGACAAGGCATTTCCAATGAAATCTCCGGAGATCTGTATGGAACTTGGCGCTGTTCTTCTGGATGAATTTCCCGGCATTGAGGTTGATGTTCATAATCCGGAGGTTACAGTTACCGTGGAAATACGTGATACTCATGCATATGTGCATGGAGAGAGCGTAAAGGGTGCAGGAGGACTTCCTGTAGGTTCAAGCGGCAGAGCATTGCTCTTGCTTTCCGGCGGAATCGACAGTCCTGTTGCAGGTTATCGTATGGCAAGAAGAGGCGTTCATATTTCAGCAATACACTATGTAAGTCCACCTTATACATCAGACCGAGCAAGAATCAAAGTCGAAGCCCTTTGTCAGAAAATGACAGCATACTGCGGCAATATAGCGTTTTTCTGCGTTCCTTTCACAGACATACAGGAAGCAATAAAGAAAAACTGTCCGGAAGAATATTTTACTATAATAATGCGCCGCTTGATGATGAAAATTGCAGTGAGAATTGCAGCAATAGATAAATGCAACGCACTTGTTACCGGAGAGAGTATAGGACAGGTGGCAAGTCAGACAATGGAAGGTATTACCTGTACAGACGCTGTATGCAATATACCTGTTATGCGTCCTCTGATTGCCCTTGACAAGACTGAAATAATTGAAACTTCACGGGAAATAGATACATTTGATATATCTACTCTGCCTTATGAAGATTGCTGTACTGTATTCACACCAAGACATCCCAAGGTTCGTCCGCACCTTGAGGACATTGAAAAGGCAGAAGAAAACTTTGACTTTACGGAACTTATTGAAAAGGCAGTAGCAGAAACCGAGATGAAAGTTTTTAAGATGGGCGGAGAGGTTATTCTGTAATATTCTGAAAGGTTCGTGAAAAGAATGAGAATCATTGGTATATCCAGTGAAGAGATTGTGCAAATTTATAAAGAAAACGAAAATACCCTTGACAAAACCATTGAAAGTATTGTAAAATTACTTGATAAGAGAGAGCAGAAAATCAGTACTGCGGAAAGCTGTACCGGAGGACTGCTGTCGGAGCTTATAACAAATGTTCCCGGTGCGTCACGTGTATTTGAAATGGGAATATGCACCTATTCAAATTCCGCTAAAATGAGGCTTTTGGGAGTGCCGGCTGAAATCTTGTCAGTATTCGGTGCAGTAAGTGCTGAAACAGCCAGGGAAATGGCAATGGGTCTTAAATCCCTGTCCGGCGCAGATTTGTGTATTTCAATTACCGGAACGGCAGGACCCGGCGGCGGAACTGAAGAATGTCCTGTGGGTACTGTGTATGCTGGAATTGTCTGCGGTGAAAAGCTTTGCACAGCACATCTTGAAACATATAAAATGTGCAGAACAAGCCGTGGGGAAGTACGCAGGGCTGCTGCAGTCTGTGCATTTGGAATTGCTCTCAGAATGCTTGTGGAGGAATAGAAATGCAGGAAATCAGACCTGATATCAGCGAAGAAAAATCTGAGAAGCAGAATGATTATCCTGCAGGCGATAATTCCGAAGCAGGTGCAGTAAAACCTGTCAGCGAAAGCGATAAGATAAACAGCATAAGAGATGCGCTGAATAAAATTGCTCAAAAAGAGGAAGAGGAAGAGATCCTTGACCGTATAACTGAGAATGTAAAGTATGTTAAAGACAGGAAGGATAACCGGGAAAAATACGAGCTGGAAGAGCGAATGGAAGTAAATCTGGCTGTCAGAAGACGCCGTAAGAGAAAAAAAGCTTCTGCAAGAAAAGTTCACAGGAAAAGGAAAAAAAAATATTCAGGCGGTGTTATCCCAAGAAAGGGAGATAATTTCAGCGAAATACTCAGAAAATCTGTGTTCTGGCTGTCTGCCTGTGTGTTTATATGCTGCCTTATATGGCTTGGTACAGAGCTTTATAACAGATATGAAACAAATCAGAAGTATGAAGATATAGTCAGTCAGTACAAAAGCAGTTTATCTGAAAATAATAAAAACGAGGGTAAAACTGAATCTGACAATGAAATCAAAGCTGATGAGGAAATTCCAACTGAGGACACAACATATAAAATGCTTCCAGGTGCAGAAAATCTTCTGGAGCTTAGTCCTGATGTAGTAGGGTATATAACTATTCCCGATACAGAGATAAATTATCCGGTTATGCAGAATAAGGATGATGATGAGGGAGAAGAATATTTTCTTCAGCATGATTTTTATGGAAATTCTTCTCATCTTGGCTCTATTTTCCTTGATTTCCGCTGTAATTTTGATAATGTAGGTTCCGACGGATATCTGAAGGTTCCGACCTCTGACAATCTGATCGTTTACGGTCATAATATGAAGGACGGATCTATGTTCGGAGGCCTTAGAAAATACAGAGAGATTGACGGCTATTATGAAAAACATCCTCTGATTGAAGTCAATTCCAACTACAAAAAGTATACATTCAAGATATACGGGTATTTCATAGCAGATGCAACAGACACTACCGATACCCGCTTTGAGTACTGGAATTACATTGATTTTCAGAATGAAGAAGATTTTTATAAATATGTCAATGAGATAAAACGCCGCACCCTCAGACTTACTGATGTTGATGTGAAGTACGGCGACAGACTTCTCACGCTCTCAACCTGCAGCAGCGCTGTAAATAACGGACGTCTTGTGGTATGTGCAAGAATGCTTCGTGAAGGAGAAGATCCGTATGACGGCGTTTACGGCAGCAAACCAAATCCAAATATAAAATGGCCCACAATCCATAAGGACAGCAGCAAATATGATCCAGACGCTGATTTTGTTCCGTATGGTTAAAAATAAAAGAAAAGAGATGTTTTTATGAAAAGGAATTTACTGGCGTGTGCAGCAATTTTATCTGCTTTCGCTTGTGCTGCAGCAGGATGCAGCTCAAAAATTGATCAGACAGCTGAGGTCACAACCATATCTGATGAAAAAACCGAGAATACAAGTCCTGCTATTGAAACTGTTCCCAAAGAGGAAGAGCCAACAGAGCCGCCGCTTCTGGAACGTGCAAAGAAACTTCTGGAGCAGAATCCTGATACTGTGGGATACATAAGCGTTCCCGGTACAGATGTTGATAATCCGGTAGTTCAGACAGTTGATAACGACTACTACCTGCATATCGGATTTGACGGTCAGGATTTTAGGGCAGGTACTGTATTTATGGACTATCGTGACGTATTCAGCTGGAATGAAGAAGAGCATTCCGAGAATATAGTGCTTTATGGTCATAATATGGCAGACAATACAATGTTCGGTTCACTCAGAAGATATCGTCAGGATCTTGATTTTTACAATGAGGCACCCATAGTAAAATTAAGTTCAAATTATAAAGATTATACATATGTGATCTTTGGACTGATAATCACTTCCGGTGACGCAGTTCCTCCGAATGACGATGTATATGCAGATCCTATGACATGGGAGGGCTTCCCGTACTGGAATATGGAAGATCTGGACGATGAGAAGCATTTCAATTACTATGTGGATACTGTCAAGAAGATGAATATGGTGGATAACAAGATTGACGTGGAATTCGGTGATGATATTCTCACACTTTCTACCTGCTATTCCGACGAAGACAACTCTCGTTTTCTCATTGTTGCAAGAAGACTGCGTGATGATGAAACAGAGGAATCTGTAAAGAAGCTTATAAACAGCAAGACGGAATAAAATGAAAGTTCATAAGAAATTTTTAGGTGTAATAGCTGCTGTTGTTGCTGCTGTAGTTGCAATGGAAGGAGTTTTCTCAGGCAATGCAGCAGAAAATCTGCCCTCATCTTCTTCACCTGCGGTACATAATTTTTCTATGGCTGATACAATGCAGTTCAGAAGCAGGGAAAATGTATCTGAAATCCCAAAACTTTCACTGGTGGAATACGAAGAGGTAGATGAAGAAGAAGCGGTTCTAAAACAAACTCTGAAACCTGGTGAGATTGCCTCATCTGAGCTTGGAGCAGCCTCCGGTCCCGATGCTGCAATATCTATGGCTGCGTCAGTAAGCGCAGGTCAGTTTGCATTTACAACGTATGGATTCGGACATGGCGTAGGACTGAGCCAGAATGGTGCTAATGCCTATGCCATTTACGGCGGTTATGATTACAGGCAGATACTTTTTCATTACTATCCGGGAACCACCCTTGTTCAGACTCAAATTCCGGAATCTGTAACAGCAGGAGGAAAGACCGGCAGCGTTCTTGATATAGTATCAATGGTTGTATATAACGAAATGTCTGACTCAATGCACACAGAAGCTATGAAAGCACAGGCTGTTGCAGCATATACAATAATCATGAATCCCAAAGGCACCTCCAGTTCTCTGATATGCAAGCCAAATCCGCCTGAAAAAGTCAGAGAGGCAGTAAGATCGGTCTTAGGGCAGGCATTGTATTATAACGGAAGCTATGCTATGACAGTATTCAGTGCCTCCAGCGGAGGATACACTGCAAGTGCTTATGATGTATTCCGCACAGATTATCCGTATCTGATAAGCGTACCCTGCGAGTATGACGCATTGTACGATCCGCATTACGGCACAGTAACATATATGTCAGCACAGGAGGTTAAATCCC
>JAQXHO010000193.1 GCA_029007315.1 Oscillospiraceae bacterium | reverse complement strand
GAAAACTGCATGAAGATATCCATAGGCAATCTCAGAAATGCCCCTCTTGAATTTTCAGAAGAAGATGTACGGGAAATATACCTTGAATCCATTTAAACTGAAAGGAGAGTAATGATATGAAAGATACTGATAAAATGATTGCAAGCAGTGACCCGGAAGACGTTACAGGCTGCATTCCCGATGATATAAAGGTTCATTCTGAAGAAAAGATAAAGATTGTTCCTGATGAAAACAAAGTATTTTCCGGCACCGATTCAGTATGCAGGATAGCACCGGAAGGAAAGGCTGCTGAATTTGGAAGTGACACCAGATTTAACGGTGTGAGCAATAACGGCGAAAAAATCAGAATCGCTCCCGACAGCATAAAAACAAACGGCAAGATTTTCACCTGACATCATAGCGGATAATTTTCACCGACCCTGACAGAAAAATATATGGAGGCCTATTGATTTATTCTCTCTAATGTGGTATCATATATATCAGCAGATGTCTTATAATATAAAAGGAAAGGCTGAAATATATGGATATCAAAGGCAAAATAGAAGAAATCGTTGAAAAGGTAAAGTCCGACAAGGATTTTGCAAAGGAATTCAGCGAAAGCCCTGTCAAGGCTGTGGAAAAGGTTATCGGCGTGGATCTGCCGGATGACATGATCGAAGGCGTTATTGACGCTGTAAAAGCAAAGGTTTCCGTTGATGATATGAAGGATAAAATCGGCGGAATCTTTGGCAAATTCGGCAAATAAAGGCTATACCGCACAAAGGCATTGAGCCTGTGTCAGAACCCGGCAGAGTCCGGCAATGATGCAGGCTTTTTTGCTGTTTTGAAAAAAAGTCATATTTTCCGGCGGAATATGTTTCAGAAATGGTTGATTTTATTGTTTAAATGTGATATACTTATATTCGATTGCTTTTTTATGGTCGGGAGGTAACTGGAATGCCGGATTTTATGCAGGAAGCGGTTAATGAAGCACTGAATGGTATCAGATGCGGACACGGCGGTCCCTTTGGTGCGGTTGTTGTAAAGGACGGGAAAATTGTAGGCAGAGGGCATAACCGTGTGCTTCTGAATAATGACCCTACCTGCCATGGAGAAATTGAGGCCGTCCGTGACGCCTGCCGCAGGACGGGAACCCATGACCTTAGCGGCTGTGTTATGTATACTACAGCAGAACCCTGTCCCATGTGCAGAGGAGCCGTTCTCTGGGCGAATATAAAAAAGGTGTACTATGGCTGTACTGTAAGAGATACAGAGGGTATCGGCTTCAGAGATCTGGAATTCTATGATAACTGGGAAGGTTTTGAGCATGAGATTTCCGAAGAATACGGACGTGAAATGTGCCTTCGGCTTTTTGAAGAGTATAAAAAAATGAACCATGAACTGTACTGAACCTAAAAAATCAATAATATTGCAGAAAATGATGAATCAATACTTGATTTTTATGGAATAAAATGCTATACTGTTAATAATCGGCTGTTTTAAGACAAGCATAAAAAAATATTGCCATATTTGGAAAAAACAGAGTATAATATTGGCATATATGCGTAAATTAATGAAGAGGTGCATTGCAATGGACGTGCGTCCGTCTGATATTCTTGTAATGAAGAAAAATCATCCCTGCGGCGGCAATGAAATGTATGTCATTCGTTCGGGTATGGACTTTAAACTGCGGTGTGTAAAATGCGGCAGGGAATTTATGGTGCCGAGAAACAAGATAGAGAAGCGTATCCGCCGTATTGTGCGCAGTGAATCAAACGAATAATATATAAATGAAAGGTGTCAGGTGTCATGCTGGAAAAGCTCAGACAGATGGAAGAAAATTATAATATACTTAATGAAAAACTGACGGATCCGGAGGTTATATCCGACCAGCAGAAATATGTTGAGCTTATGCGTGAATACAAGCACATGACGCCCATTGTGGAGCAGTATCATGCCTACAGAAATGCGGACAATAATTTAAAGGAAGCAAGAGAGCTTCTGGAATCCGGAGAAACGGACCCTGAGCTTCTGGAAATGGCTCAGACGGAGCTGGAAGATTCAAAGAAAAAATGCGAAGAGCTGAAACTGACTCTCAAAAGAATGCTCCTGCCTAAGGACCCGAATGACGACAAAAACGTTATCATTGAAATAAGAGGCGGTGCAGGCGGCGAAGAAGCGGCTCTTTTTGCAGGTGCCCTTTACCGTATGTACAGTATGTATGCTGAATCAAAGGGCTGGAAACAGGAAATTCTGAATGCAAATTCAACAGGTCTGGGCGGCTTCAAGGAAATAAGCTTTTCCATAGAGGGCGAAGGAGCATATTCCAGATTCAAATATGAAAGCGGCGTACACCGTGTACAGCGTGTTCCGGAAACTGAGTCCCAGGGCAGAATCCATACCTCCACAGTAACGGTTGCCGTGCTGGTGGAAGCAGACGAGGTTCAGCTGGAAATAAACCCGACTGATCTGAGAATAGATGTGTTCCGTGCCAGCGGTGCAGGCGGTCAGCATATAAACAAGACTGAATCTGCTGTAAGAATAACCCACATTCCTACCGGTGTTGTGGTTGAATGCCAGGACGAACGCAGCCAGTTTAAAAATAAGGAACGTGCAATGCTCATTCTGAGGTCAAGGCTCTATGAGTCAATGCTCCAGGAACAGAATGACAAAATTGCCTCTGAACGCCGTATGCAGGTAGGAAGCGGCGACCGTTCAGAGAGAATCAGAACATACAATTATCCTCAGGGCAGAATGACTGACCACAGAATCGGACTTACCCTTTACCGCCTGGAGGATCTGCTAAACGGAAATCTGGAAGAGGTGTTCGACGCACTTGCCACAGCTGATGAGCTGGCAAAGCTTGCAGGCGAACATAACGAGGCGTGAGAAGATGGAAACAGAACTGCTTTCTGCGGATATTGCCGGCATTGAAAAGGCGGCAGAGCTTATAAAAAAAGGTGAACTGGTGGGTATGCCTACGGAAACTGTATATGGTCTTGCTGCTGACGCCTGTAATCAGCAGGCAGTGGCAAAGATTTTTGCAGCCAAGGGAAGACCTGCTGACAATCCGCTTATAGTGCATATTGCAGATATATCGGAGCTTCAAAATCTTTGTGATGATATTCCGGAGCTTGCATACAGACTTGCAGGAAAATTCTGGCCGGGACCTCTTACTATGATTCTGAAAAAGAAAAGCTCTGTGCCGGACATAACCTCCGGCGGTCTGGATACTGTGGGTATACGTATGCCTTCACATCCGGCTGCACTTATGCTTATAGAAAAATCCGGTCTGCCTCTGGCGGCACCTTCCGGCAACATTTCCGGCTATCCCAGTCCTACAAAGGCAGAGCATATGATGCGTGATATGAAGGGCAGGATATCCGCTGTGATAGACGGAGGAGAATGCAGCGTAGGCGTTGAATCTACGGTAATTTCCTTCGAAAATGACAACACTGTAAGAATTCTCCGTCCCGGCGGCGTTACAAGAGATGACCTGCTGGAGGAAGCGGAGAATGTTATAATCGACCCGGCTATTCTTCATGAAATTTCAGAGGGACAGACTGTACGTTCACCGGGAATGAAGTATCAGCATTATTCTCCCAAGGCTCGTGTAATAATGGTCGAGGGCGGATATGAGTCGTTTTGCCGGTATGTAAACGAAAATTCACATGAGGGTGTATATGCCATTGTGTTTGAAGATGACAATAAGGGTATGCTTCGTGTTCCCTCTGTAAGCTATGGCTGCGATGACAGGGAACAGGCGCATATGATTTTTTCACGTCTGAGGGAAATGGACTCTCTCGGTGCTGAAAAGGTTTATGTAATGGCTCCTAAGGCAGAGGGAGTGGGACTTGCTGTTTATAACAGACTAATAAGAGCTGCAGGATTTGAGGTGATACAGGTATGAACAGTTTGGAAGGTGTGATGGTAGTAGGACTGACGGGTCAGACCGGAGCAGGCAAGAGTACCGTATCAAAGGTATTCAGTCAGTGCGGCTTCTGTGTTATAGACGCAGACCATATTTCCAGAGAAGTGGTAAAAAAGGGCAGCAGCTGTCTTCGTGAGATAGGCGAATGCTTTCCGGGCAATGTAATAACAGAGGACGGAAATCTTGACCGGAAAGAGCTTGCGGGAATTATTTTCTGCGACAATAAAAAAAGAGAGCTTTTAAACTCAATAATGTATCCCTATATTGTTGGGTATATTCTCCAGGAGATCCACAGATATGCGGACAACGGGCAGAAAATGATCCTTCTGGACGCTCCAACTCTTTTTGAAAGCCGTGCAGACGATTTCTGTGAGCTTATCATATCTGTAGTGGCAAAGGAACCGCTTCGTCATTCCAGAATAATGAAGCGTGATAACCTTACCAGTGAACAGGCACAGGCAAGGATAGATTCCCAGCTGCCGGAATCATTTTTTATAGGTCATTCTGATTTTATAATAAAAAACAATAAGGACAGAGATAATCTTGACGCCGTTGCAAAGGAAGTTGCAGAAAAGGTTATTGATTATTATCGGGACAAGTTTTAGGAGGTAGTGTAAAATGGAAAAAAGTTCAGCTTCAAAGGAGCTTAAAGAAAAGCTCTTTTCAAAGAACAAACATACGTCATACCGTATAACTGCTGAGGAAAAGTCAGCAAGCGATATGTTTGCAAAGGAGTATACAGCCTTTCTGAATGCTTCAAAAACTGAGAGAGAGGCTTGCATAAATGCAGAGGAGATTCTTAAAAGCCATGGCTTTGTGCCTTTCAAAGCAGGCATGGAGCTGAAGGCAGGCGATAAGATCTACAGAAACAACCGAGGCAAGGCGATCATTGCCGCTGTAATAGGCACTGCACCAATTACAGAAGGCGTCCGCATATGTGCGGCTCATATTGATTCACCAAGGCTTGACCTGAAGCAGAATCCTCTCTATGAAGACCATGAACTGGCACTGTTCAAGACCCATTACTACGGCGGCATAAAGAAGTACCAGTGGGGCGCAATTCCGCTGTCCCTTCACGGCGTAATAGTTAAGGCAGACGGAACCAGCGTTACCGTTAATATCGGCGAAGATAAGGGCGACCCTGTTTTCTGCGTTACAGACCTTCTTCCTCATCTTGCAACAGAGCAGATGAAGCGTCCTGCAGTTTCTCTTATTAAGGGTGAGGAACTTAATATTCTTGTTGGTTCACTGCCCTTTAACAATGACGAGGAAAGCGAAGCCGTTAAGCTCAATATCATGAATATTCTCAATGAAAAATACGGCGTTACAGAAGATGATTTCCTTTCGGCAGAGCTGGAAGCTGTGCCTGCATTCCCTGCCTGCGACGTGGGACTTGACCGCAGTATGATAGGCGGTTACGGTCATGATGACAGAGTATGTGCATATCCTGCCCTTCGTGCAGTTGTTGACTGCAAGGCACCTGTTCATACAGCTGTAGCGATCCTTACCGATAAGGAAGAAACCGGCAGCGACGGCAATACGGGTCTTTGCTCATCATATCTGCCCTATTTCATTGACGACCTGGCTGACTGCTTCGGTGCTAAGGGCAGACACGTTCTCAGCGCTTCACAGTGTCTTTCCGCTGATGTAAATGCCGCATTTGACCCCACATTCCCTGATGTTATGGAGCAGAAAAACTGCGCATATCTGAATAAGGGCGTGTGTGTTACAAAGTTTACAGGTTCAAGAGGAAAGTCCGGCACATCTGACGCTTCCGCTGAATTCGTGGGAACAGTCAGAAGACTTCTTGATTCCAAAAATGTGGTATGGCAGACAGGAGAACTTGGCAAGGTTGACGCAGGCGGCGGCGGAACTGTTGCGGCGTATATTGCAAATCTGGACGTTGACACAATTGACGTAGGCGTACCTGTTCTCTGTATGCACGCTCCTTTTGAGATCGTATCAAAGCTTGATGTATATATGACATACCGTGCCTTCAGTGCATTTGTGGAATAAGGGAGTGACATAATGAGCAGTGAAAAAGCAAAGGTCAATCCATGGCTTTCCTTTCTGATTGACGGAATATTGTCGGGATTTACTCTCGGCGTAGGCGGAATGGTGAGCCTTTCCAGTGATAACAGATATATGGGCGCCTTTCTCTTTGCCCTGGGACTTTTTACAATTGTGCAGTTCAGATACGGACTGTATACCGGCAAGGTGGGATATATCGTAAACAAAAAGCCTGTGTACATCCTTGAAGTTCTTGTTACCCTCTTTGCAAATGCAGTGGGAACTCTTCTGGCGGCGGTTCTTTTAAGGCAGACAAGATTTTTTTCATCTGCAGTTTCCGGAATGGACGTTACCATAGAGGAACGTGTTTCCGCCACCGTCCAGGGAAAGATCCACGATACGCCGCTGAGTATATTTATTCTTGCAGTATTCTGCGGAATGCTCATGTTTATTGCAGTTGAAGCGAATCGTCAGTGCCGTGCAAAGGGCAACTTTGCAGGGGCGCTTTTCGGAGTGGTATTTCCGGTAGTTGTATTCATCATATGCGGATTTAACCACTGCGTTGCAGATATGTTCTATTACTTCTTCTGCGGCTGTCCTGATGTATCAGACGCACTTGTTTATTTTGCCCTGGCAATTACAGGCAATGCGGCTGGCGGAATGCTGATTCCCTTACTTAAAAAGCTTTCAAATCAGCCTCTTGAAGACTGAAATAATACCCGGTCTGACCTTTCGTCGGATCGGGTTTGCTTTTGCAGTAAAATATGACCGAAAATGCAATAAACAGTATTGATAATATCATTGACTTTGAAAAAATATGGGTATATAATGTAATAGGTTTAGAAAATGCCTCTCTTGAATAAATGAATATAAAAGAACACGGCTGTATCATTAAGGTACAGCCGTGTTTCTGTGCAGGAAAGTTATTCAGTGCGAAGAGCAACTACCGGGTCTTTCTTGGCAGCGCTTCTTGAAGGGATAAGACCGGAGAGAAGGTTAAGACCCATGCTTATGAGTACAAGTATTACAGCAGCTCCTGCAGGCAGGAAAGCATTGAGATTCATTATGCCTGTAAGACTGTGTACAATGGAGTTAATGGGTATGCACAGAAGATATGTAACGATTACGCCAAGCATACCTGCACTGAAGCCGATAATAAGGGTTTCCGCATTGAACATACTTGAAACGTTTTTCTTTGAGGCACCGATAGCACGGAGAATACCGATTTCCTTGGTGCGTTCCTGGACGGAAATGAGGGTGATAACTGCGATCATGATAGAGGATACAATAAGCGAAATTGCAACAAATGCGATAAGAACATATGCAATTGTATCAATGATAGTTGTAACGGAAGACATCATTATTCCCACATAGTCGGTGTATTTTATTTCAGAAAGCTCGTCAGCATTTTCGTTGTATGCGGAAATTGCGTCCTCGATGATATCTTTGTTTTCGAAGGATGAAGCATAGAGATTGATAGTGGAAGGATCCTCCAGGTCAAGACAGCCCAGCTTTTTCAGATTGTCTTCATAGGTGGAATCTGAAAATTCCAGAAGCTCATCATAGTAAACAGCGCATTTTTCTGTTGGTAAGGTATCCATTTCCGCATCAAATCCGCCAAGTATCTCCTGCGGACTCATGGCAGTCATCTGTTCACGGACGCTTGCTGCATACTGTGCCTTTACCTGTTCCTGCATCATGGCAGTGAAGGATTCTGTAAGCTCCTCATCACTCATGGACTCAGTATATGATGATATTTCGCTTTCGCTCATGCCCATCTGTTCAGAAAGAGCCGTTATCATTGTTTCTTCCATATCAGCCCGGGTCATGCCCTTCATGCTGTCCTCTGTCATCTTCTGAAGTTCACTCTCATCGGGAATTGACTTCATTTTAACATATATCTCAGCTTTTTCCTTATCACTGAGGGAATTTGCATATGCTTTGAATTCAGCTGCCTTTTCCTCATCTGTAAGCTCGCCTGTGGATTCTCTGAAAGGCAGTCCTGTGAAGATATCTGTTGAAGGATCGTCAAGCTGAGCTTTTATGGGCTTTGAATCGTTTGTATGCTCAATAACATATTCAGTAAGACCGTATGTGTAACCGATAGCACCGGAAAGCATGGTTGCTGTTGAATTCTCATTGGGTTTTATAATGCCTGTTATTTTAAGAGGCAGACCGTTGTCGTAGATGTACTTAACGCCTGCGTCGCTTTCCCGGAGATCGGTGTATGTACCGGATTTTTCATCATAGCTGTAGCAATCTGAGTTGAGGACGGTACTGAAATCCATTTCGCATAACTCTTCATAGCTCCAGCTTTTCGCTTCCTTTTCAGTAAGCTTTTCCTGATTTACCGCAGCGCTTACAAGCTCGTCCATATTTTCCTTGGGCTGAAGACCCAGGGCATAGAGAGTAACATCGTCGATTTCATTGTTTTCGTCCAGTACCAGAACTATCTCGTTGTAATTTGCAGGCCAGTCACCATATACAACGTCATACTGCTTTTTCAGAAGGTCATTTACAGGTTCGCCCTCATCACCGGGAAGAAGCTGCTGCCATGCCTGGGTGGATATACCGCCCTGCATCATTGTCATCATAGGCGAATCATTTGTAAGACCTACGCTTTCATACATTTTGTTCATGGCGGTCATGTCCATGTTCATGAATTCCTTAATGAGGTCCTGCAGAAGTGCCTCGGAATCAGAACGTATAATGGTGCCGTCCACATTCTTTGTATAAATGAGAAGGTCAAGGTCGTAGCCGTACTGTATGCCGTTTATTGCCTCATGAAGACCGGACTCGCTGTCAGTTTTGCTGTATTCCTCCTCAATGTACTTTTTGAAGGAACGCAGGTCGTTTTCAGAGGTTTCAACATTGGTGAATGCGTCAACAATATTGTAAACAGCAGGTTTTTCGTATACAGCGTCATCAGGGTGATTGCTTTCACTGTTTGCAGTACCCATAAATGTCTGCATAAGTGTGCTGAGGTCAACGTTTGTTTTCTGGATAGTCAGCGGATAGGAGGAAAGGGTTTCCTCCTGAACGTCGTTTATATAGGTTGAAAATCCCTGGGAAATGGCAAGCACCAGTGCAATTCCGATTATGCCAATGCTTCCTGCAAAGGAGGTAAGCATTGTACGTCCCTTTTTGGTGAAGAGATTTTTGAGAGAAAGGGAAAAGGAGGTGGCAAATGACATGGAAGGCTTTTTCAGCTTCTTCTTACCCTCAGAAGCAGATTTTTCCAGTTCCTTTTCAGCGGCAATCTCCTCTTCGCTGAGAGGAAGGCTGTCGTTTGTGATAACGCCGTCCAGCATTTTTATAATTCTGGTGGAATATTTTTCAGCAAGCTCCGGGTTATGGGTTACCATAATAACAAGGCGGTCTTTTGAAATGCTTTTCAGAATTTCCATTACCTGAATGCTTGTTTCCGTATCAAGTGCGCCTGTAGGTTCATCAGCAAGGATAATATCCGGGTTATTTACAAGAGCACGTGCAATTGCAACACGCTGCATCTGACCGCCGGACATTTCGCAGGGTTTTTTCCGGAGCTGATTTTCAAGTCCCACCTGTTTAAGTGCTTCCTTTGCCCGCTGTCTGCGTTCGGATTTGGAAACGCCGGAGAGGGTAAGTGCAAGCTCAACATTCTGGAGAACTGTCTGATGAGGGATAAGATTATAGCTCTGGAAAACGAATCCGATAGAATGGTTTCTGTATGTATCCCAGTCACGTGCCTTGAAGGATTTGGTGGATTTACCGCCGATAACAAGATCGCCGCTTGTATATCCGTCAAGACCTCCTATGATGTTCAGCATAGTTGTCTTGCCGCAGCCAGAGGGACCCAAAATAGACACAAATTCGCTTTTTCTGAATTTAAGGTCTATTCCTTTGAGGGCGTGTACCGTATTTTCGCCGGCAAGATAATCCTTTTTAATGCCAATTAATTCCAGCATATACTTTTCCTCCTGTTTTTCATATTAGTACTATTATAGCAGATAAATTCTTCCATATCAAGAGCAAAAACCACAAATTCATCTGACTAACACATTCTGCTTTAAAAAGGTTACATGGCTTGTCTATACTGCCGGCAGGGTTTGTGCGAATGTACAGATTTTACGGCTATACCGCACAAAACAGATTCAGTTTTTTCTTCAGAGAGAAAAAATTTTCAGAAAAATTCTTAAAACCTCTTGACAAGTGAACGAATGTTTACTATAATGTAAGAGCAGGTGAACGAATGTTTACCATGAAAGGAGGAGCTATGGAAGAGAAGAAGAGTCTTACGGCGGTGATGTCCCTGTTTGTAAGGGCATTTCACAATGCCGTGGCAGAAGAGCCTGTATTCAGAGATGAAATTGCAGGGAAACTGCTTTCTAAAAGCGAATGCAGGGAAACGGGAGAATACATTGTAAGCGGAAGGGAATTCTTTTTTCCCGGGCAGAGTGAAAATATGCAAAGCCGTGAGGAAGTTCTTGAGCTTATCGTGAATACCCAGCTTGCCCCGACGGTGCTTGCCAGAGGAAGGTACACCGAAGATTGTCTGAAAACTGCTGTAATCACCGGCACACAGCAGTATGTTATTCTCGGTGCAGGATATGACAGCTTTGCCTGGAGGGAAACTGAGCTGCTTGAAAAACTTCAGGTTTTCGAAGCGGACCAGCCGGAGGTGCAGAGGGACAAGCTGGAAAGGATACGCCGTGCAGGACTTGAAATTCCCGGTAATCTTCATTTTGTACCCATTGACCTTTCTTGTGAGAATCTGAAGTCAGCACTTGCTGAAAATGGCTTTGACCCCGGAAAGAAGACTTTTTTCAGTCTGCCGGGTGTGAGCTATTACCTTGAAGACAGGGATATCCGCAGAACCCTTGAAAGCATAGCCTCATTTGCGGCGGAAGGAAGCATGATAGTTTTTGATTACGCTGACGAGGGACTTTTCAGTACCGATGTTCAGAGGGTGAAAAATATGCTTGCCATGGCTCATGCAGGCGGAGAACCTATGAAATTCTGCTGTGACGAATATTATCTCACAAAAATGCTTGAAGAGTACGGCTTTCTTTTATATGAAGAGCTTTCTCCCGATGATATTGAGGACAGATTTTTTTCTGAATCGGAAATATCAGCCTTTGAGCATATACATTTTGCATCAGCGGTTATAAAGAAGGCAGGATACACAAACACAAAGGAAAAGATTCTCTATACTGCACTGGAGCTGTTTTCCGAAAGAGGATATGACGCAGTTTCAGTCCGTGACATAGCAGGAAAGCTGTGTATCAGCCAGGGCGCACTTTATAAGCATTATAAGAACAAGAGGGATATATTCGACAGTATTCTGAGGGAAATGGAAAAGCGGGACGGCGAAAAGGCAATGGAAAGCAGTCTTCCTGTGAAGAGCAGCGAGGAAGACCCTGGTTCCTATGAATCCGCTGAATATGAGAATCTCAGAAGCTTCACCCTTAGTATGTTCAGCTACTGGACACAGAATAAATTTGCGGCGGATTTCAGAAAAATGCTTACCCTGGAACAGTACAGAAGCAGGGAAATGTCGGAGCTTTATGAGCAGTATCTGTCAGCAGGACCATTGAAGTATACAGAGGATATTTTCCGTGGAATGGGCGTAAAGGAGCTGGAAAGGAAGGCGCTGGAATTTTATGCACCGGTGTTTTTCATGATGATCCTGTACGACAGAGCAGAGGATAAAAGGAAAATATGCAGTCAGGTTAAGGAACATATATATAATTTCAGGAAAGAGGTATGAGAAAATGAAATACGAAAAAAGTGAAAAGTACAATAGACCTGAGCTTATGGCAAAAATAATGGGACCGAATCCTGTAAAGCTTTGCGAAGAGCTTCTCATGGACAGCAAGATTGAAAAGGGTGCATTTGTGTGCGACCTTGGAAGCGGACAGGGACTTACATCTGTGTTTATGGCAAAGGAGTATGGATATAGGGTCTGTGCCTGCGACCTGTGGAGCAATCCTGAGGAGAACGTGAAGTTCTTCTATGAAATGGGACTTTCGGGCAGCGAGATAATCCCTGTTAAGGCTGACGCCTGCGAACTGCCCTTTGAAAAGAGCTTCTTTGACGCTGTTGTAAGCACGGATTCATACAATTATTTCGGCAGGGATAAGGAGTATCTGGATAAGAAACTGCTTCCATTTGTTAAAAAGGGCGGTTATGTGTACATTACAGTTCCGGGAATGAAAAAGGATATCCACGATAATATTCCGGAGGAGCTTCTGCTGTCATGGACGCCGGAACAGCTTGATTATCTCCATGATGTGACATACTGGAAGGATATTCTTGACAGCTGTAAAACAGGAGAGGTGATTTCAGTCTGTGAAATGGAATCCAATGAAGAGGTGTGGCAGGACTGGCTCATACAGGAAAATGAATATGCAAGAGGCGACAGAAAGGCAATGGAAGCAGGCGGCGGAAAGTACCTTAATTTCATAAAAATTGTGATAAGAAAGAAGTAACGGAGCCTGTTCCTTCTCAAAAATCTGTAAAGCACTGGACAAAAATTCTGAAATGTGGTATAATGTGTAAAGCTTTAATATTTGAGGAGGAATGACAGATGAAATATCTTGTTGTATTATGTGACGGAATGGCAGATTACCCCATGGAAGAGCTGGGAGGAAAAACGCCTCTTGAAGCTGCGAATGTTCCCAATATGGACGCACTGGCAAAGACCGCTAAGGTAGGCCTTGTAAAAACAGTCCAGGACGGAATGAAGCCGGGAAGTGATGTTGCAAATCTCTCAGTACTGGGTTATGACCCTATGATCTATTATACAGGACGTTCTCCGCTGGAAGCAGGAAGCATAGGCATTGACATGAAGAAAACAGACGTTGCTCTGAGATGCAATCTTGTTACTGTAAGCGATGAGCCTGCATATGAAGACAAGACCCTGCTTGACTACTGCGCTGATGATATTTCAACAGAGGACGCAAGGGTGCTTATTGAGTATATCGAAGAAAAGCTTGGCTGTGAGGAATTCAGATTCTATACCGGCGTGGCATACAGACACTGCCTTATCTGGAATAACGGCACTACAGACCTGGGAGGACTGACTCCTCCTCATGATATTACAGGTAAGCCTGTGGCAGAATATCTTCCGAATAAGATGAGCGGAAACGCTGCCAAGCTCCAGGAGCTTATGGAAAAGTCATACGAGCTTCTGAAGGATCATCCTCTCAACAAGGAAAGAGAAGCAAAGGGTCTGCGTCCTGCAAACAGCATCTGGCTGTGGGGCGAGGGAGTTCGTGCAGAGCTTGATAATTTCAAGGAAAAATACGGTCTGAAGGCTTCAATGATCTCTGCTGTTGACCTTCTGAAGGGAATCGGCAAATTCTCCGGCATGAGAGTTGTGGAGGTTGAAGGTGCTACAGGCTACATTGACACCAATTTTGAAGGCAAGGCTCAGGCTGCCATAAAGGAATTTGAAGAGGGACAGGATTTTGTCTATATCCACGTTGAAGCTCCCGATGAATGCGGTCACCGTGCGGAAATTCAGAACAAGGTTCGTGCAATTGAGCTTATCGACGAGAAGATCCTCGGACCTGTAACAGAAGCTCTCAGAAAAATGGGTGACTTCAAGGTTATGGTAACACCGGACCATGCAACTCCGCTTTGCCTTAAAACTCATACAAACGACCCCATACCCTTCTTTATTTATGACAGCACAAAGCCGGAAAAGGGCGTTCCCTGCTTTAACGAGAAAACAGCAAAGGAATCCGGGCTGTATATTGATGAAGGCTTTACCATGATGAAGGATTTTGCCGATGCTGAATGAGAATTTAGGAAAAGAACATGACAGGGCAGTTCTGAAAAAGGCTTACCGTTTTTTATTCATAACAATGGTTATTGCATATATTGTCATAAGTATTCTGTCGGTATATGCTGTAAGCGTTCTTGACAGAAACAACGTTGTACGTCAGATAGACAAGAATGTGAAATCCATAACAGCCTATCTTGAGCATGGATATCAGACTGGTGAAACTGCAAAAGAGGAATTCCTTGATGAATACCGTACAAAGACCCGTGTTATTTCCGTAATGATCCATGACCCGGAGGAACTCTGGGATAACGAGTCAATACTTGAAGAGATACGTGTGGCTGTGGACGCTGAGGAGGTAAGCGTATTTACCCATAAGGGTGAAGTTGTAGCAACTACTGCTTCATACGGAAAGAAGGTTTCTGTTGAAACTGAGTTTTCAGAGCATATAAACGAGCCGAATTACAATAATGCTGTGCTTCATGATGAAGGCAGTACACCTTATGTTGCCTCTGCTGCCCAGCTTGCAGAGAAGGGATATATGCTCCAGATAACCTACAATGCGGATTCTCTCATAAAGCTTGCGGAGGATTCCTCAATAAGCTCAGTTGCTAAAAATTTCCCGCTGTATTCAAAGGGAAAAACTGTTATCATTGACAGTGAGAGCTTTGAATACGTAAGCCATACTGATTCAAGAAAAATCGGTGAAAAGTGTTCGGTGGATCCGGAGAAATTTCACAGAAACAAGAGCAAATTTGATGAAACTATTTCCGGTGAAAGGGTAATGGTGCGCTATCATAAGTATGAGAACTATATAATTGCTGCCTTTGTTCCGTATGAGGACATATTCGGCGCAAGCTATGCGGTTCTTGGATGGATGATCGGCGGAGGAATCATTATACTTACTGTAACTCTTCTGGCAATGCGTATGGCGACAATACGTGCAATGAAGGTTTATGAGCCGGGTGAAGACGCTGATGTTCAGACTGAAAAGGACGAAAAGGTTCCGGAAAAAGTGAATTAATAAGAAAAAATCGCCGTGGAATAATATCCCGGCGGTTTTTTGCGCAGCCTGTACTGTAACCCAATTAAGCTTCTTTTGAATATAATGAAAAGAGGGCAGAGGCTCTCAGAAATACGAAAGGAGCTGACAATATTGAAAGAAACCTATGAATTCATGAGAATGCCCTGGGAATTCAGGCATTCTTTTATAAATGAATCAGCAGAACCGGATATGAAACAGTGGGATAATTGCGGAATGAGTCCGTTTCCCAGGGAAACGCCCATAGGAATGGCTTATGTGCCTTATCAGCAGTGGGAGCAGACCTATGATGCAAAAGAAGGCTTTTCCAGAGGAACAATATTCCCGGAGCTTGATTTGCCATTTGCCGGAGGTGACTGCACCTATGAATGAACGGCGTGAACTGCTTTGCAGTATACAGCAGTATGATTTCGCTTTGTATGACCTGCAGCTGTACCTTGATTCCCACCCGGATTGCAGAGAAGCAATGCAAAAGTATAAAAAATACAAGGCGCTGAAACAGGCGGCTCTGGATAAATTTGTCCGGCTTTACGGCCCTGTTTCTGCCGAACAGTCCGATACGGAAAATGAATGGAACTGGATTCAGAATCCCTGGCCATGGGAAAAGGAGGGAAACTGATTTATGTGGATTTATGAGAAAAAACTCCAGTACCCGGTAAATATCAAAAAGCCAAACCCTAAGCTTGCGAAATTTATAATATCGCAAATAGGCGGACCCGACGGCGAACTTTCAGCCTCTATGCGGTATATGCACCAGCGTTATGCCATGAAACAGGGTAAGATAAAGGGAATTCTAACGGACATTGCCACGGAAGAACTCGCCCACCTTGAAATGGTATCAGCCATAATTCATCAGCTTACGTCGGATCTTACGCCGGAGGAGATAATAGCCAGCGGATTT
>JAQXHO010000192.1 GCA_029007315.1 Oscillospiraceae bacterium | reverse complement strand
AAAAAAGAGATAGAATACGGTCTGTCGAAATGCAATATTCTGAAAATATCAGATAATGAGATTGAATTTCTTCTTGGTCACTCCGACTATGACAAAGCAGCAATGCAGCTTATGGAAAAGTATAAGAACATCAGACTGATATTTATAACTCTCGGAAGTAACGGAAGCTGTGCCTACACCAGAACTGCAAAGGCAAAAGCACCTGTTTACAGTGTAAAAACTGTTGAAAAAACAGGTGCAGGAGATACCTTTTTTGGCTGTGCTTTAAACTTTATCCTTGAACATGATATTGATTTCCTTGATGAAACCCGGCTGACCGAACTTTTGCGTTTTGCAAATGCAGGAGCTTCCCTTATCACTACAAGAAAAGGCGCACTGAAGGTTATGCCGGATATGCAGGAAATATCTGATTTGATGGTAGATGAAGAAAATGTGTGAAGTAGAAATCAAACTGAATACAATTGAAGATGTAAAAAAACTGGTGAGTGACGTCACATGATTTGAATGTGATTTTGAATTAATTTCAGTCAGATTCGTGGTAGTCAGATGATGAATGTGAAATTAATAAAATCAAGGGCAATACCACACAAAGACTGTGTGCAGGATGCACCGTCAGATTATTTGTCAGATGAAACAAAAATGCTCGTGAATACTTTGTGTATTCACGAGCATTTTTGTGAAATATAACGGAAAAGATGCAAGCATATGACGTGCAAAGCCGTCAGGCGTGCTTTGTGCGGTGTTTCCTTAATCTGAAATTATATTCGGTAAACCCCGGTTTTTTATGGTATTTTTACTATGCTGTAATTTTATCTTCATTCACAATTATAAATACATATCAGTTTACAGAAGCACTGTAAACATTCGGAATTTCAGGCAGTTCAAATCCTGTACCCAAGAAATAATCAGTGTGAGGCGGCTGATTATACGCAACATTCTGCCCTGCAACCTGGGCACGGTACTGGGTATTGTGCATCAGCGTATATATCTTATAGTCTGTTGCAAAGGTTGTACTAAATACTCTCAGTGCAGTTCCGTCACTTGTCGGGAAGATAACTTCCTCTCTCCAATCACCGAAAAGATCACATGAAATAGAAGCGTTAGACTTTGAACTGTTATTATAAGTTACTCCGTCACCGGTAAATACACGTCCCTTGCCGTGTTTATCTATCATTGTTCTGTCCATTACACATCTTTCCAGATCACCCGTCCAGTATACAACGGAATTCTGACCCCATTTTGTGATATCAGACCAGTTGCAGACAATATTGCCGGAGGTATCATATACAACAGCATTATGACTTCCCACGATTTCAGCAGTGTTGTTTCCTGCAATCAGGTTATCAGCAAGACATCTGCCTGTGTCACCGCCTGCTGTTTCTCTGAACAGCATCTTGCCTGTTTTGCCGTCACGCAGTGAAACGCCCTGACCGGAGCTTGCCTCCTCATGGCACATGAATATCTCAAGACCGGGATTAGCCGGATCAAAATCACCTACGTGCATTGCGTCGCCATGTTTAAGTCCTGATGTATACAGGAGAGTTCCGTTGTCATCTATTACAGCTGAACCCATAACGATTTCGTCCCTGCCGTCACCGTCCACATCAGCAGGCATACAGTTATGATTTCCGTCACCATATCCCGGAACAGAAGAATTATGTCCTGTATCAAACGCCCATCGCTCAACCAGTTTGTTATTAACTACATCATAAGCTGTAACTGCCATTCTTGTATAGTAGCCTCTGCCCATTACTACGCTTGGAGTACTGCCGTTCAGATATGCAGTTGCAGCTAAAAATCTGTCTACACGGTTGCCGTAGCCGTCACCCCAGTCAGCAACTGTTCCTCGTCCGGGTTTGTAGTCAATTGTGTCAAGCATCTTTCCTGTTTCGCCGTCAAAGAGTGACAGATACTCAGGACCGGAGAGAATTCTTCCTGCTGAAGAACGGTAATCCTTGCTTTTATCTCCGATTACATTACCCTGTCCGTCCACAGTGCCGTCAGCAGTTTTGCAGACAATTTCAGCCTTGCCGTCGCCGTCATAGTCGTAAACCATGAACTGTGTATAGTGTGCGCCTGCACGGATATTTATACCAAGGTCAATACGCCATAGCTTTTTGCCGTTTAATTTATAACAGTCAAAATATACGTTTCCTGTATATCCGTCCTTTGAATTATCCTGTGAATTTGTAGGATCCCATTTCAGAATTATCTCATATTCTCCGTCACCGTCCACATCACCAACAGATGCGTCATTCGCTCTGTAGGAACAGGTACTGCCGTCAGGCATGGTGAGATCCTTCGGCACATCAAGAGGAATATCAAAATATGCTCCGCTCTGACCGCCATTTTTATTGGCAAGAACTGTTGCTGCTTCGGATTCTCCTGCCTTGACTCCATTTACATAGGATTCAATTGTATAGGTGTCTGTAGATTTGCCGCCTGCGTCTGTGTAATTTGTGGCAGCCTCGGAATCAAATTCACTCAGCAGTGTGCCATTTTTATATAATTTAAATGTAGTACCTGCTTTATCCGTTCCAAGACTTCTCCAGCTGATAAACATACCGCTTCTGGTATTAGCCGCAACAAGTCCTCTGTTCAGAGCCTCAACCTGCTTTGCACCCTCAGGAATTACTGCCTGAGGAGGTGTAATTTCTTCATCTGTCTTTTCAAGCTGCAGGTAGTCAAAATTCGGACCGCCGTTTGATGTAATGGAAGTCATGGTTACAGTCTGAACACCCTTTGCAAACGGCACAACAACACTTGATTCACTCCATTCAGTCCATACTCCTGTACTTGGGAATGATACTTTCCATGTATCCTCGCTTCCGCTGATATTCATTGTCATGGGACGATCGTCAGCGCCGCCGTTTGCATTGCGGAATGTAAGCTTGTAATTGCCGTCTTCCGGAACATTTATTGTCCATGTAATATTGCTGCCCACTTCATTATTTAGATTTATATAAGTACCTGTGGAAGAACCCGCATTTGTGGTTTCATTAATGCCGCTGTCTGTTGATGCAATAATTGCAAGGTAGCGGTTTGAATTTTCCGGAAAACCGTCAATCAGTCCGTGAAGATAATCCTGCATCATCTTCATATCGGACAAGCCAAAGAAATTGTCGCCTGTAACATCATATGTAAGATGCATACTGCCGCTGACAGCATTGTCATTATATGCGCTTTTCATACTGCACAGGTCGTAAACATTAATTGTGCCGTCAGAATTCACATCTCCTACAGCAGTCACTGTCTGTTCGGCGGCGCCGGCATTAATTTTACTGTACTGAAAGCCTGACCCCAGTGATGCTATCATTGCACATGATAAGGCAGCGGCGCACAGTTTCAGACTGCCGCTAAGTTTTCTTGAATCCATTCAAAATCCCTCCTATGGTTTTATTCTGCATTTTTTTATTCCCGTGATATCTGATTGCAAAAAGTAAGCATAGAAAAATCTTTTAGGCAATACCGCACAAAGACTGTGCGTAAGATGCGCAGTCAGATTTTTTGTCAGATGAAACAAAAAACGCAGCTGATACTTTGTGTATCAGCGAGGCTTTTTGTGAAATATGACGGAAAAGCTGCAAGCAGATTGCGT
>JAQXHO010000191.1 GCA_029007315.1 Oscillospiraceae bacterium | reverse complement strand
ACCAACACTGAAACAGCACGGATGCTCAATATATCTGAGGCAAGAGTTCGAGCCTTACGAAAAAAAATCATAGAAAAAATTCAAAATGATCAGTTTTTGAAAAATTTTTTTGAATAGGGGTTCGAATTTCGGTATTTTCTTTTGCCTTTATAGGTAGAAGGGAAATTACAACCTTCAAATCACAGAAAGGAATGATTACCAATGGAAAAGAAAACAATCAATCTCGCTGAAAACATGGAGCTTGCTCACAACATGGCAGGCTGTGCAGTTCTCCTGGAAATTGCTCTTGCCGAGCCTTCCACAGACACGTTCACAGCTTCCATTATGAGAGCCGTAAAGTTTGCAGTGCTTGCAGGAGCATCTAAGCTCAAGGATACCACCAAGGCAATGTCACTCCTGCTTAAGGCTGTTGACAGTAAACACAGAAACAAGGTCAGCATACCCAAAACAAAGGCAGAAGAACTTGCAAAGCTCCTCAAGGAGGTGATGCCCATAATCGATAATGACTAACTGCCAAAAATGAAAAGGAGGAAAAACTATGTCAAAAACAAGTGAACTCGATGCTGTATTTACTGAACTCGAAAAATGCGGAAGAACCCTTGCTGAAATTGCAATCGACCTCCGTAAGATGTTCAGTACTGCTGAAACAGATGCTCTGAACGGTTTCGAGGAAATCTATGATCCAGCAACGGATGAAGCTCAAGAAGAAACACATCAGAAAACAATTACCCTTGAAGAAATCAGAGGACTTGCCGCATCAAAGGCACAGTCGGGACTTCGTAAGGAAGTAAAAGCACTCGTTATGAAATACGGCGTTGCATCACTTTCCGTACTGCCGGAGGATAAGTTCCCTGAATTCATGGCAGAACTGGAGGCGATGTAATGCCGCCACAGAAACACGCATGGTGCGGGCCATCTTCCATTGGAAGAGTCCTCGCTTGTCCGCCGTCTGCAAGATTCTCAGCACAGTTTCCTGATACTGAGAGCGACTATGCACAGGAAGGAACAGAGGCACATGAACTTTGTGAGTATCTTGTAAGAAAAGCGATGGGTGAGAAGGTCCGTAACCCGAAGAAAAAATTCAAGTTCTGGTCAGAGGAAATGCAGCAGAATGCAGAAAACTACGCTGACTTTGTCATGGAGCAGTATGAAACTGCAAAGCAGTCCTGCAACGATCCCGTTCTTATGGTGGAACAGAGAGTGGATGTATCAGAATACATCCCTGAATGTTTCGGTACTGCCGACTGTATTTTAATTGCAGACGGAACTATGACCATCATTGATTACAAAAACGGAGCCGGAGTGCTGGTTGATGTCACTGATAATCCACAGCTGAAAACATACGCACTCGGAGCATTGGAGCAGTTTGATTTCCTGTATGATATACAGAATGTCAGACTGGTAATCTTCCAGCCAAGGCGTGACAATGTCAGCAAATGGGAACTTCCGAAATCAGAACTGCTGAAATGGGCGGAAGAAACTCTGAAACCAATCGCACAGCTTGCTTATGAAGGTCAGGGTGAATACGCTGCAGGTGAACACTGCCGTTTCTGTAAAGCAAAGGCTGTATGCCGAAAGAGAGCCGAACATAACCTGATGCTTGCACAGTATGATTTCGCACCGCCTGCTGAACTGAATAACGAAGAAATCGCTATCATCATCAGTATGGCTGAAAATCTGAAAAACTGGGTAAGTGACATCAAGGACTATGCTTTAAAACAGATTATGGAAGGATCACCCGTTCCCGGATATAAGGTGGTTGAAGGCAGAAGTAACCGCTGTTATTCCGATGAAGCCGAAGTAGCCGCCGCAGTCAGTGATGCAGGATATGATCCTTTTGAACAGAAGCTGCTCGGCATTACAGCAATGACCAAAATGCTTGGAAAGAAGAAATTCGAGGAAATTTTGGGTAAATTGGTATACAAACCTCCCGGAGCACCGACACTCGCACCCGAAACCGATGACAGACCTGCACTTGCAAGTGCAGCAGATGATTTTAAGTAAATAAAAGGAGAAATGTAATTATGGCAAATATGGTAAATCCGACAAAGGTAGTCACAGGCAAGAAGACACGCTGGAGCTATGCAAACGTATGGGAGCCTAAGGCAACACAGGACGGCAAGCTCAAGTACAGTGTATCCATCATTATCCCGAAGAGTGATATTGAGACTGTAAAGAAGATTAAGGCTGCTATCAAGGCGGCATACGATGAAGGACAGGCAAAGCTCAAGGGTAACGGCAAGTCTGTTCCCTCCATCAATAACATTAAGCTGCCTTTGAGAGATGGAGATGAAGAACGCCCGGATGATGAGGCTTATGCAAACAGCTACTTCGTAAATGCAAACAGTACAACTGCACCGCAGATTGTGGATGCTGACCGTCAGCCGATTCTTGACCACAGCGAAGTATACAGTGGCGTTTACGGACGTGTTTCCATCAACTTCTATGCATTCAACAGCAACGGAAACAGAGGTATTGCCTGTGGACTTGGCAATCTCCAGAAAATTGCAGACGGTGAACCTCTCGGAGGCCGTTCTACTGCAGAAGCTGACTTTGCTGACCTTGATGATGAGGACGATGACGATTTCCTCAACTGATAATATATAGATAGCTGGGTGGGCAGTTAAGCATTATGCTTGGGTGGGTAAGGAAGTGAGAACATGAAAAGTATAACATTGGATATTGAAACAAAATCAGATAAGGACCTCACAAAATGCGGAGTGTATGCCTACGCTGAATCAGAGTATTTCGATATACTGCTTTTTGCATATTCCATTGATGATGGCGATGTCATAGTCATTGATACAGCCTGTGGCGAGAAGATTCCAGCTGATATTCTTACAGCACTGACTGATGAAAACATCATCAAGCAGGCATTCAACGTAAATTTCGAGCGTATCTGCTTATCCGCATACATACGAAAGCATTATCCTGAATACTTCAAAGGTTATGGTAATGCTGATGACACAGTCGGAGATTATCTGAATCCGAGAAACTGGCAGTGTACAATGATTCACAGCCGATATCTGGGATTGCCGTCATCACTGGCACAGGTAGGTGAAGTTCTGAAAATCAAGGATGAAAAGATGGCTGAGGGTAAGGCACTTATACGTTACTTTTGTGTGCCTTACGCAGAAAAAGATGGTATTCCGCAGTTTCATCAGCCGATGGAATCACCTGCAAAATGGAAACTCTTCAAAACCTATAACAAACGTGATGTTGAAGCTGAAATGGAAATTGACCGGAAACTTGAAAAATTTCCAGTACCTGATTTTGTATGGGAGGAATTCTACATCGACCAAAAGATAAACGACCGTGGAATTGCAGTTGATATGAAGCTGGCTATGTCGGCAATAAGAATTGATGAAAATGTATCAGAAAAGCTGTCAAGGGAAATGCGCAGGCTGACGGGCGTTGAAAATCCAAATTCTGTATATCAGCTCCTTGACTGGCTTGAAAAGCAGGGTTACAAGTCTGATTCTCTCGGCAAAAAAGAAGTGCAGGAGCTTATAAAAACAGCCGATGAGCCTGTGCGTTCTGTACTTGCTATGAGATTACAGCTTTCAAAATCATCAGTTAGAAAGTATCTGGCAATGGAACAGGCTGTATGCAGGGACAGCAGAGTGCGTGGAATGTTCAGCTTTTATGGTGCATCAAGAACCGGCCGGCATTGTTCAAAAATCATTCAATTGCAAAATCTGCCTCAGAATCATCTGCCTGACCTATCCGAGGCAAGAGCGCTTGTGAAAAGCGGTGATGCAGAAATGATATCTCTTTTATATGATGATATTCCCGATACACTCTCTCAGCTTATCCGTACAGCATTTGTACCGAGAGAGGGGTATAAATTCATTGTCAGTGATTACAGTGCAATTGAAGCAAGGGTCATCGCATGGCTTGCAGGTGAGGACTGGAGAATGGAGGCTTTCGCAAAGGGTGAGGACATTTACTGTGCATCAGCATCAAAAATGTTCGGCGTTACTGTTGTCAAGCACGGCGAAAACGGACATCTCCGGCAGAAAGGAAAGGTTGCGGAACTTGCCTGCATTGCAGAGGGACAGCTTGTTCTTACGGATCATGGACTTATTCCGATTGAAAAGGTTTCAGTTTCTGACAGAGTATGGGACGGCATGGGGTGGATAAGGCACGAAGGCGTTATTTATAAAGGGGAACGGAGTGTTATTACTTATGACGGACTTACAGCAACGCCTGACCATTTTGTGTGGATTAAAGGCAGAATTACACCGGTGCCATTCGGTG
>JAQXHO010000190.1 GCA_029007315.1 Oscillospiraceae bacterium | reverse complement strand
TTAGAGTGTTTTCAAGACTTTTAAAGAAAGCTGAATCAAGATCGTAATCTGTTCCACTGCTGTTCATTCCTGAGGAATACTCACCTATACATATAAGCAGCAGAGAATAGCTTGTTATATCAGCAGACCATTCCTTTCCTGGAGCTGCATTTATCCATTTTCCGGCTGAATAGCCGCAGTCAAACGAACAGGGATCATATGAAACAGATTCCGTATAATCTAAGCCCGAATCTTTAAGTACTGATTCTGCCATTACCGGCAATTCCGGAATTGTGGTTAAAAATAAAGACAGCGCAGCAGAAAGTAAAACGGATCTGCATAACATTTTTTTCATAAGACGCCTCCTTTGTTTTTTGTAAATTATACCATATTTTTTATGAAAATTCAAGTGCCTTTGACCCACCAGTTTATAAGATATAAATACAGAAAATTCATAAATTTATGTTATAATAATTGAAATAAAACTATAATGTGACTGAAAGGAAAAAATCAAAATGAAATCCAGAAATGAATATGAAAAAAGAATAAAAAAAGTAATCATTACAGAGGAGGAAATAAAAGCAAAGACTGCGGATTGTGCAAAAAAAATTAATGAACTGTATGAAGGAAAGCCGCTGCTTCTTGTAAGCATTTTAAATGGTGCATTTGTATTTATGGCAGATCTTTGCAGAGCAGTGACAGTTCCCTGCGAAATAGGATTTATGGCAGCAAGCAGCTATTACAGCGGAACTGTTTCGAGCGGAAATGTTAAAATCACCCTTGATCTTGTCCAAGATATCAGTCAGTATCATATTGTGATAGTGGAAGATATTATTGATACCGGAAGGACTCTGAAAGATATATATGAATTGCTTAAAAAAAGAAATCCGTTATCAATCCGTATAGTAACACTTCTTGACAAGCCTTCAAGACGTCAGGTGGAATTCAATGCGGATATTTCCCTTTTTACAATACCGGATATTTTTGTTATTGGTTATGGTCTTGACTGCGGAGAGTATTACAGGAATCTGCCTTATATAGCGGAATATGATACACAGGAATAAATTTGTTATTCTGTGAAAAGATCACCCTGCCAGACGTCCTTTTCCTTTAATCTATGTGCAATACTGTTCAGAACATGACGTTTGTTTTTACTCCACATTGGTGCGATGAGTTTTTCAGCGTCACCGTCACCGGTAAGCCTTTCACAAACAGTTTGAGGAGGAAGATAACGCAGCTGTTCTGATACAATATCTGCATATTCATCTTCAGTCAGTATATGAAAATGTTCTTTCTCATAAATATCCGCAAGAGGAGTATTTCTGATAACATGAAGAAGCTGTATTTTTACGCCGTCAGGTTTCCATTTGCCTATTGTACTTACTGTTTCAAGCATTTGTTCCCGTGTTTCTCCGGGAAGACCGTTGATAATATGAAGACATACTCTTATGCCATGGTTTTTTAGCCTGGCAGTACATTCCCGTAGCATATGTCTTTCACAGCAAAGGTTCATTTTTTCAGCTGTTTCCTCATGTATTGTCTGAAGACCAAGCTCGACTGTGAGATGAGTTTTTTCTGACAGTTCTTTAAGATATGATAATATATCATATGATATGCAGTCAGCACGTGTTGCAATTGAAATTCCGGAAACATCCGGAAATTCAAGAGCTTCTTCATAGACTTTTCTGAGTATTTCAACTGGTGCATATGTATTAGTGTTTGCCTGGAAATACGCTATCATCCGTGAATTGGGATATTTTAAACAGATTCGCTTTTTCTCTGCGGAAAGCTGCTCTGTTACAGTGCCTTTCCCTGTAAAATAACCGCTGCCTTCGCTGCAGAAAAGACAGCCTTTTGTACTAAGTGTACCATCTTTATTCGGACATGAAAAGCCGCAGTCAATAACGGCTTTTACAACACGTTCACCAAATATCTTTTTATAGTAATTATGAAGCGCATAATAGCGCTGATTTCCGTAAACAGGGTGCATATTTACCTCCATTAAAAAAGCCGGCAGAAGGAGAGATACTGTCGGCTTTGAATATATGTAAAACACTGTATATTGCAGTGTCTGTTTTTGGTCCGTTTCATTTTAGGGCATCTCTAAATACTCCGAATTCGTCAGATGAG
>JAQXHO010000189.1 GCA_029007315.1 Oscillospiraceae bacterium | reverse complement strand
AAAGAGGCTGAGGACAATATACTTGCACTTTTAAGGGGCAGCTATGCCATGAATGTTCTGCTGTCAGGTGATGCAGGCACGGGAAAATCTGCCACTGTCAAGGCTCTTGCCAATACATATTGTGACAAGGGACTCAGACTTATTGAGCTTACAAAAGATCAGCTGTGTTTCATTCCTCAGATACTGGACAGGCTTTGCAAAAATCCTCTGAAATTCATTCTCTTTATAGATGACCTTACATTCTCCGAGGATGACCCGAATTTCGGCACTCTCAAGGCAACTTTAGAAGGCAGTATATCTGCAAGAATGAAAAATACTGTTATCTACGCTACAAGCAACCGCAGACATATCGTCAAGGAAACATTCGGTGACGGCAGTGACAAGCATGAAAATGATACTGTCCAGGAGAGGATATCCCTTTCAGAGCGTTTCGGCATAACCATAACATATTCCAAGCCTCAGAAGCAGCTCTACCTTGAAATAGTGCATTCTCTGGCTAAGCAGGCTGGTCTTGTTATGGATGAAAATGAGCTTGATATGAAGGCTGAACAGTTTGCGCTGAAAAAAAGCGGCAGAAGTGCAAGAGCCGCACGTCAGCTTATAGACCAGCTTATCATTGAACAGAATTTAAAAAAGGAGTCTGAATAAATCATGCTTACACTTGATAAAATTTATAAGGCAAGCCATGTTCTGAAAAAAGTGATCAGAAAAACAGACCTAATCTACGCACCAAAGCTAAGCAATGACTGCGAGGTTTATCTCAAAACAGAGAACTTACAGGTAACAGGCTCATTCAAGGTGCGTGGTGCGTCCTTTATGATGTCACAGCTTTCAGATGAAGAAAAGGCACACGGCGTTATAGCTTGTTCTGCGGGGAATCATGCACAGGGCGTTGCTCTTGCCGCAGCAAGTCTGGGGATAAAATCCCTTATCTGTCTGCCGGACGGTGCGCCTATTTCGAAAGTGCAGGCTACAAAAAGCTACGGCGCAGAGGTATGCATGGTAGAGGGCGTTTATGATGACGCATATAACATGGCGCTTAAACTGCAAAAAGAGCATAATTATACATTCGTACATCCCTTTGACGATGAAAATGTAATTGCAGGACAAGGCACTATCGGTCTTGAAATCCTTGATCAGCTTGCTGATGTTGACGCTGTGGTCGTACCGGTAGGCGGTGGCGGACTTATCTCAGGCGTTGCCTTTGCAATAAAGAATCTGAATCCCAGTGTAAAGGTATACGGCGTACAGGCAAGCGGCGCACCAAGCATGGCTAATTCCATTCACGATGACAAAATAGAAAGACTTGATTCTGTTTCCACCATTGCAGACGGTATTGCAGTAAAGGAACCGGGAGAACATACATTTGAATACTGCAAGCAGTATGTGGACGATATTGTTACAGTTACAGATGATGAGATTTCTGCGGCTATACTTGCACTTATCGAGCGTCAGAAACTCATTGCAGAGGGTGCAGGAGCAACATCTGTTGCCGCTGTAATGTTCGGTAAAATCCCTGTCAAAGGCAAAAAGGTTGTATGCCTTGTATCTGGAGGAAATATCGATGTTACCATACTTTCAAGGGTAATCAAGCGTGGACTTCTCATGTCCGGCAGAACCTGCACCATGACTATTGAACTTCTGGACAAGCCTGGACAGCTGCTCAACGTTTCAAGAATAATCGCAGAACAGGGCGGCAATGTAATATCAATTCACCATGAAAGAGCAAACGAGGGCAGTGATGTGAACGGCTGTTACCTCAGAATAACCATGGAAACAAAGGATTACGATCATATTGAAGCTATCCGTAAGGCTCTTACGGATTACGGCTTTAAAATAGTATAAGGAGGAACTCACATGGAAACCATTTACACAAAAAATGCACCGGAGGCAATCGGACCCTATTCACAGGCAATAAAGGCAGGCAATCTTGTTTTCACATCAGGACAGATTGCAATCAATCCTGCAACAGGAAATGTTGAAGCACAGGATATTGAGGGTCAGAGCAAACAGGTAATGAAGAATCTTGCAGCTGTTCTGGAGGAAGCAGGCTGCACATGGGAAAACGTTGTAAAAACCACCTGCTTTCTGAAGGACGTTGCAAAGGATTTTGCCGCATTCAATGCTGTATATTCTGAAGCACTGGGCGGATGCAAGCCTGCACGGAGCTGCGTTGGCGTTGCGGAATTGCCCAAGGGAGTTCTTGTTGAAGTAGAAGCTGTTGCAGTAAAGTAAAGGTAATAATGAAAAAAAGCAGCCGGCATACGAAAAACGTTTGCTGACTGCTTATTTTTGGCGGAGAGTCAGGGATTTGAACCCTGGGTCCCTTTCGGGACACAGCATTTCGAGTGCTGCACCTTCGACCACTCGGACAACTCTCCGTATTGTGATATGATCCCCCGATATACGTATCTGCAAGGGCATATAATAAATACGGTTCGCATTTATTATAGCATATATCGCTTCTGAGTGCAAGTATAAATGATATCTTTTGTTTATATACAATATAAAATAAGGCGTTGTTACGGCTTAACTATGCAATACACCGATTTTTTCTGCGTTTTTTTCTTTTGTAA
>JAQXHO010000188.1 GCA_029007315.1 Oscillospiraceae bacterium | reverse complement strand
AGGAGTTAAGCGTATCCGCATACACGATTTGAGACATTCTCACGTATCTATGCTGATTAATCAGGGCTTTTCTGCGGTGGATATTGCAAACAGAGTGGGACACGAAAGCATTGACATTACATTCAGATATGCCCATATGTTCCCGACAACGCAAAAGGAAATTGCAAATAATCTTGATAAAGAGAGGACTGAAAACAATGAGTGAAAAATTGCTTGATGGAAAAGGAAGATGGAGGTGCGTAACGGTAGGATTCAGAATGTCACCTGAGGAAAGCACAATGCTGAATACCAAGGTTTATCTGTCAGGGCTAACAAAACAAGACTACATAATTTCGTGTATACTGGAAAAGGAAATTGTAGTGCGAGGAAGTCCGAGAACCTACAAAGCACTGAAAAATACGCTTTGCAGCTTGATTAGAGAGCTAAATGAAAACGGTAGCTTCACTGACGAACAGCGAGAAACATTGCAATTGATAGTAACGCTTATAGAAGGCTTCAAGGACAATGCGGAATTGCCTTAATTTCGACATTTCGATAAAAGAAAGTATATTATATTACAGGAGGTATACCCAAATGAAAGACAAAAAGAATTGGTCAGAAGAACTAAAACCAGAAGAAGTATGCATAGGACTTGATAAGGTCAGCCATAAGCTGAATGGCAAGGTGGTGTGTTTACATACCACCATGAGATACGGAGTTCCCGATTCCATGACGCTTTATCTGATTAAGAATTTCAAGGACTTAGGAATTAAAAAGCTTATTATTACAAGCTTTCCGATTTCCGATGAGCCTGAGAAATGGTCGGAGCTGCTTGAGGGCGAAAAGTACGTCATTGAAAAGGTTCCGTCAAAGCTTGCAGAAGATGATAATTATTCAATTGCAGTGGAACAGTTCCTTGCAAAGCATAAGGAAGAATTCAAGGTCAAGGACAACAGCAAGCAGCTTGCTCACATCAAGATGATAAAGGCGGCAGATGTTGTGATAGGCTTCCCGAGTGTAAATATTCTGGAACCATATGTCAAGCTGCTTGACAGGTATAACAAGAACTTTATCATAGGTGGCTATGTAAACGAGGATAATTTCAGTGATTACCTGAAAGCATTTGAAATGCGCAGGTTTGAAATTACTTCTGTAGAGAATATGAGGTATAAGGAGTTCTTTTGTGAATTTAACGGCTCTCTGATATGGATGGATAACTTTGACAAGGTTACACCTTATTACTCGACAGACAGCGGCTATGATTATGAGGAAGATGAGCTGTAATATTTGTATCAGGCGGACGGAATGAAAAGCCTGTTTATATATATAGAAAAATCGCCGTAGTGCAATTAAATGTACTGCGGCGATTTTTCGTTTTGTTTGAATATATTGTACTACCTGCGAACCTTTGATTACTTATTCATCTAACTAATAGTATCACAAACAGTATCATAGGGTGGCTTACGGGTGAAAAAGTACGAATTTACGCTGTTTCAAAAAGTGCGTTTATTATTCCCACTCAATAGTAGCGCTTGGCTTGGGACTGAGGTCGTAGAGAACACGGCACACTCCGGGAACCTCTGCAAGGATACGGTTTGTAATCTTTTTAAGAACAGCCCAGTCGATTTCGGGAACAGTAGCGGACATAGCGTCAACAGTATTTACCGCACGGATGATAACCGGCCAGTCGTATGCACGTTTGCCGTCACGAACGCCTGTGGAACGGAAATCCGGAACAACAGTAAAGAACTGCCAAACCTTATCAGTAAGACCTGCATTGTCAAATTCCTCACGGAGAATTGCGTCAGCCTCACGAAGAGCGTTCAGTCTGTCACGGGTAATAGCGCCAAGGCAGCGTACACCAAGACCAGGACCCGGGAACGGCTGACGGTCTACCATGGACTTCGGAAGTCCCAGTTCTCTGCCTACTACACGAACCTCGTCCTTGTACAGCAGCTTTACAGGTTCCACCAGCTCAAACTGCATATCTTCCGGCAGTCCGCCTACATTGTGATGAGCCTTAACGCCGTCGCTTTCAATGATATCCGGGTAAATTGTTCCCTGTGCCAGGAATGAAATGCCCTCCAGCTTGCCTGCCTCTTCATCAAATACTCTGATGAATTCACCGCCTATGATCTTGCGCTTCTTCTCAGGCTCGGAAATACCTTCCAGCAGATCAAGGAATCTGTCAGTTGCGTCAATGTAAATAAGGTTGGCGTCCATCTGGTTTTTGAATACTTCGATAACCTGTTCGCTTTCGCCCTTTCGCATAAGTCCGTGGTTTACGTGAACGCATACCAGCTGCTTGCCGATAGCCTTGATAAGAAGTGCGGCAACAACAGAGCTGTCAACGCCTCCTGAAAGTGCCAGCAGTACCTTTTTGTCGCCAACCTGGCGGCGAACCTCTTCGATCTGCTCTCTGATGAATTCCTGTGCAAGCTCAGGAGTGTTGATTCTTGCCATGGAATCGGGTCTTACATTTGTCATAGTACACTCTCCTAAATTTTCGATTTTGTCATATTTCTGTGAATACTTAACGTATCCGCAGATTATTTGTAACAGTATTTTTAATATACCATAACATGAGAAAATTTGCAATAGCCTTTACAGAATATTTACGGAAATATGCAAGCCGGATTTAAGATAGATTTAAGCATAGTGTGTAAAATAATAACATATATGAGGAAAGTTTTAGAATAATTCACATATGTTTACAAATATTGCTTGAAATGGAATGGGAAAATGATATATGATAAAGGAAAAAGGTATTGAACAGAGGGAAAATGATGGAAAGGAGAATGCGTAATGAACATTTACAAAAAGATAGAGATATACATAATTTCCGCAGTAATGTGCATTGCGGGAATGCTTGGAGGATACAGTGCGGAAGCACTGGGGCTGCCTTCTTCTGAAAAAAGCGGCTGGGGCGAGCTTGTTGCCCACTATAATGCAAACGATCTGGAAATATTCTCAGGCAGAACAAAGCAGGAGATAGCAGACAGATATTCGGAGGCGCTCTATTCGGAACCTTCCTATGATAACGACAATCATCTTACATGGTACGCCGAACTGCCCTCCACAACATATCCCTATAATCCCGGAAAAATATCATGGGATACTCATTCGGCAATGATAGCAATGACCAACTTCTACCGCTGGATGGTAGGCTGTGACCCTATACGTGGCATAAGCTATGACGAGGACAGGCTTCCGCTTCAGACGGGCGCTCTTGTGCGAAATTTCTGCTGGCAGCATATTGTAATAGACAGCTTTAAGCCGGAGGATATGGATGATGAAATGTGGCAGAAGGGTGCAGTCTGTGACCATAACATACTTGCCCAGGACTATACTCCTCTCGGAGCAGTAACTGCATGGATGAGCGAAGGTTATGACTATGAGATAGAAACCTGGAAATCCGTAGGACACCGTGCCATAATAATGAACTATAAGCTTGATGAAATGGCATACGGTTTCTGCGGACGCATAGCAATAGGCAAGGGAAATACAATCAATAAAACCAACGACCTGCCCTTTACAGCTTATCCTTCACCGGGTTATATGCCTTCGAATATCGTAAATCCACGGAACTGTTCATGGTCTGTAAAGCTCAATGACGAAAATTTTGAAATTGAGGATATAGAAGGTGTAACTGTAACTATTACCAATACAAGAACCGGCCAGGAATGGGTAAGAAGATATAATGATGAAACTCTTATATACAGCTTCGGACTGCTTGCATTTGCACAGCCTAATGACCAGGTGGATATGCAGTACAGCGACAGCTATCGTGTTGACATAACCGGCATTCATGACAAGATGAATGACGCAGCTGCACAATTTACATACACAATAGACTTTTTTGATATGACGGATTATGTGCAGACCCAGGTAAGCTCCGCAAACACCTGCCGCAAGTACATGGTGGCTCCGGAAATGATGACCGAGGATAATCTGAAAAAAATAGCGGCAATACTCCCGGAGGAAATTGAAATAGTGGCAGACAACAAGCAGACATTTACTGTTCCTGTAAAAGGTGAATGGCAGCTTGACATGGAAAATCAGCGTTTTGTAAACAGCGGCGACCTGTCCCAGATGCCTTCAAGATTAAGCGACCCTTACGGATATCTGAATGAAATCGTAATACCATATGTGGAAAAGACCGATATCTGCGCTCTTTATGACACGATTGATATTATCCCTCAGGATGCACGTACAGGTGATAAGGTAAATATTTCCGTATACAGGACGAATTCCTCTACGGATACGGTGCATATTTTCAGGCTTAAAAAGAATGGCGACGGCAGTTATTCTGCTGAACGTGTATTTAATTCGAAGGAAGCTGATGTACCGGAGGGCGAGGTTGCAGACGGATTTGATATAGAGAGCGTCAGCGATCTGGACAGCGGGGAATATATTTCCGTATATTATGACGGAACATGGCTTGCGGACAGATATACAACGCCCATTCAGGTCAGCAATTCCGTGGCTGTACTGAATGTTGAAACTATCAAATATGATATAAACGGTGATAATGCTGTTGATCTCCGTGATGTTGTAACAATGGAAAAAATACTGAACGGTCTTGCGAAATGCCGCAGCTCAGCAGATATAAACGGCGACGGCAGGGTGAATGTTTTTGACCAGATGCTTCTGAAACAGCAGGTTAAAAGTTTGATTTAAACTTTTTAAGACTGCGAAACATCTTGACATTTGCAGTGAGTTAGTGTATAATAAAAATAAAGAGAGCATACCGGTAAGACGGTCGCTCCCGTGGATAAGTTATGAAATAACCGTCTCCAGTTGGTCGCTTAGGGGCGGTTATTTCCTTTTATTATGAAAAATATCATATGTAAGTGATATTACAGCTATAAGCAGAATGCTATACTGGATTAAATCAGACCATGTAACATAATTCATAGTATTCACTCCCTTCCGGGAGTAAGGATTTGACCGCCGTACCGTTTCTGGTATGCTCTTTTATTATTATACATAATATGACAATATGTGTCAAGAGAAGGGCATAACTGATTTCTGAAACAAGGCATTGAGAGTACGTCTTCCTTTTGGAGGACGTACATTTTACTGCATTTTAGCACTGGAAACTTATGGCAAGATGTACAAATAATTCCATAAAACTTTATGTAAAGTGTAAAATGTTATAAAATCCATTGACAAACAATTTCCGATGTGCTATAATAAAATCACGATAAGGGAAGCAAAGCAAAGCTTTCCACGGGACTTTCGAAGCACGCAGCGATTACGCCGGCTGTACATGGATCACGGTTGCTTCGGAGATCAAAAAATTATTATTTTAATCGAAAGGTGGAGTTTATATGACATCCTCAAGAATCAACACAATCCTTAAAAACCGTAAGAATAAGAACAAGAAGGGCTTCTCCCTCGTTGAACTTATCGTTGTACTCGTTATCATGGCTATCCTGGCTGCTGCTCTCGTTCCTACCTTGATTGGATATATCAACCAGACAAGACAGTCAAATGCTAAGAATGAAGCTGCTGCAGCTGTATCTGCTGCTCAGACAGTTGTTTCATCTGCTTATGCTTCTCCGGATAAAACTTATGTAAGCAACACTTCTGGTGTAGCTAATGTTGTCTTTACAGACTTTGATGGTAATACAGACCCATCAGGCGGTTTGATAACATCAGGCGATTTTATCGCTGCTGCAACAAAGCTTAGTGAAGTTGATAAATCAAGCGGTACAATTACTAAGATTACTGTAGAAGGTGGTGTTGTTACTGGATTGGAATATACTGCTGGAAATAGTCAAAATGTTGTATATACAGTAACTGACGGTAAGGGTACTTACACAATCAGCTAAAATCATTAGATTCACATTAACCTAAAAACTAAAATAAAGCATTCAGCACGATTGGGTGCTGAATGCTTTGTTTGCATAATTGCAGTAAAATTTCAGTTTGCTTCACCGACAGATTTTCTATCAAAACTAAATAATGCCGGAGAGGTCAAACCGCAAAAGGAGCGTGAAACAATGCCGAACTACAAATACCGTGCCACAAATCTTGCAGGAAAAACTATCAGAGGAAAAATGACCGCAAGCGATCCCGAAGCACTTCTCACAGCACTGCGTGAAAAGGATCTCTTTATGCTTGATTATTCCGCAATTGAAGGCGGAGGCGGCTCAAAATTCGGTTCCAAGATCAAGTCGGCTGAGCTGACAGAATTCTGCCGTCAGCTGGGAACACTTCTGAATGCAGGCGTG
>JAQXHO010000187.1 GCA_029007315.1 Oscillospiraceae bacterium | reverse complement strand
GAACGGCACCTGTGCAGGCGGTACCGGTGCATTTATAGACCAGATGGCAACTCTTCTCAATGTTACCGCCGATCAGCTGGACGAAATGGCTCTCCGTGCGGAAAAGACATACCCCATTGCCTCAAGATGCGGAGTTTTTGCTAAATCGGATATACAGCCCCTTCTTAACCAGGGCGCACGTAAAGAGGACATTGCCGCAAGCATTTTCCAGGCGGTGGTGGATCAGACTGTTTCCGGACTTGCACAGGGACGCAAAATCGAAGGCAAGGTTCTGTTCCTTGGCGGTCCCCTGTCATTCCTTGAAGGTCTGAGAACTGCATTTGTGGAAACACTTCACCTTGACGCAGGCAACGCTGTCTTTCCCGAGGACGGACGTACCTTCGTGGCATACGGCTGCGCATTGTCTGCCATGAATCAAAGGGAAGCATATACAATAGAAGAGCTTACAGAGAAAATAATGAAGGCTTCCGCAGAGAATACTGTAACCTCCGATCCTCCGCTTTTCTCATATCCGGAGGAATATGAACGCTTCAAAACCCGTCACGCATCTCATGACGTTGAAAGAGCAGATTTCAGTACATATGAAGGCAATGCCTATCTTGGCATAGACGCAGGCTCCACCACTACAAAAATGGTAGTTATTTCAGAGGATAACCGTCTGCTGTATGAATTCTACACCTCAAACAAGGGTCAGCCTCTTGACTGCATTACAGAAGCTCTCATGGACTTCTACAGAAAAAAAAGCCCCTCTCTCACTATAGCAGGCAGCGCCGTTACAGGCTACGGCGAGGAACTTTTAAAGGCTGGTCTGGGAATCGACCAGGGCATTGTTGAAACTGTGGCTCACTTCAAGGCAGCTTCATTCTTCTGCCCGGAGGTTGACTTCATTATGGATATCGGCGGACAGGATATAAAGTGCTTCAAAATAAAGAACGGCGCAATCGACAGCATTATGCTGAATGAAGCCTGTTCCTCCGGCTGCGGTTCATTTATCCAGACCTTCGCAATGGCTCTCGGCTACGATATTGCAGAATTTGCAGAGCTGGGTCTTTTTGCGGAACATCCCGTTGACCTTGGCTCACGCTGCACCGTTTTCATGAACAGCAGCGTAAAACAGGCTCAGAAGGACGGCGCTACCGTGGCGGATATTTCAGCAGGTCTTTCCGGCTCTATTATCAAAAATGCGGTCTATAAGGTTATCCGTGCAAAATCTCCCGATGAACTGGGCGAACATATCGTAGTACAGGGCGGAACATTCCTCAATGACGCTGTTCTCCGCTGCTTTGAACGTGAAATGAAACGTGAGGTCATTCGTCCTGCTATTTCCGGTCTTATGGGAGCCTTCGGTGCGGCTCTCTACGCCAAGGAAAAAAGCTCCGGCGAAAGCAGCATTATCGGTCTGAAGGCTCTGAAGGAGTTTTCATATACATCTTCTTCTGCCCAGTGCAAGGGCTGTACCGCCCACTGCAGTCTTAATATAATCCGTTTTGCAGGCGGCGGAAGATTTATTTCCGGAAACCGCTGCGAAAGAGGCGCCGGTGCAAACCCTAAGGATATTCTCCCGAACCTCTATGATATCAAATATGAAATGATAAAATCCTGCGGCGAACATCAGCCCTTTTCACCCATTGCCACAGTGGGTCTGCCTATGGCTCTTCACTATTACGACCAGATGCCGCTGTGGACAACCTTCTTCAGGGAGCTTGACTTTGCAGTGGTGCTTTCCGAAACAAGCACAAGAGATACCTACTATAAGGGTCAGAATACAATTCCCTCGGATACAGTCTGCTATCCGGCTAAACTTACCCACGGTCATATAGAAAGCCTGCTGGAAAAGAATGTTGACTTCATCTTCTACCCATGTATGAGCTATACTATCGACGAGGGAGAATCGGACAATCACTTCAACTGCCCTATTGTGGCATATTACCCGGAGCTGCTTATGGCAAATAACGAAAAGCTCAGCGTAAAGAATTTCCTCTATCCCTTCCTTGACCTTAACAGAAGAAAACACGTTGTCCATGTGCTTCACCAGTATTTCGGCGCATATGCTTCTAAAAAGACAATAGCTGCCGCCCTTGACAAGGGATTCGAAGCTCTGGAGGAACACAGGGAAAAAATTGCTGCAGAAGCTCAGAATATCATTTCCAAAGCCCGCAGTGCTGGTAAACCCATTATCGTACTTGCCGGCAGACCCTACCACATTGACCCGGAAATAAACCACGGCATTCACAAGCTTATTGCAAGCCTGGGTATGGCTGTTATCACTGAAGACAGCGTTGCAGCTCTTGCACATACCCCGAAGCTGAGATCCCTCAACCAGTGGGTTTACCATTCCAGAATGTACCGTGCCGCTGAATACGTTACAACTCAGCCAGATATGCAGATGATACAGCTGGTATCCTTCGGCTGCGGTATTGACGCCATCACCACCGACGAGGTACGACGTATTCTGGAGGAAAAGGGAAAGCTTTACACACAGCTGAAAATTGATGAGATAAATAACCTTGGTGCGGCAAAGATCCGTCTGCGCAGTCTTCTGGCTGCCATGGATATCTGACCCTGCAAACATATAAAAAGGAGACGCCCTTAATATGGCTTATGCTGAATTTACTCCGTCCATGCGGAAAACCCATACTATTCTTGTGCCGAATATGCTGCCTATCCATTTCAAACTGCTTATAAAGATTTTCGGGCAGTTCGGCTATAATATGAAACTTCTGGAATCCACTTCACGTACTGTTGTGGAGGAAGGTCTGAAAAACGTCCACAATGACACCTGCTACCCTGCCCTTCTTGTGGTGGGACAGTTTATGGAGGCTCTCAAAAGCGGCAAATATGACCCGGATAAAACCGCCCTCCTTATCACACAGACAGGCGGCGGATGCCGTGCCTCAAATTATATACATATCCTGAGAAAGTGCGTGGAGCAGAATTTCCCTCAGGTGCCTGTAATTTCACTGAATTTTGCAGGTCTGGAAAAATCAAGCGGCTTTAAGCTGACTGTACCTCTCGCTCTGAAGCTTGTGTACGGCGTTCTCTACGGCGATATGCTCATGCTTCTGCACAACCAGTGCCGTCCCTATGAAATGAATGAGGGCGATTCTGAACGCACTGTAAACAAGTGGATAAGCCGCATAGAACAGCTCTTTGTAAAGGGCGGCTACCGGAATACAAAGCGGATATACAGGGAAATGATACAGGATTTTGCGGATATCCCGAAAAGTCAGAAGAAAAAGATAAGAGTAGGCATAATCGGCGAGATCTATGTAAAATATTCTCCTCTTGCCAACAATCATCTGGAGGAATTTCTCCTTTCCGAAGGCTGCGAGCCTGTTGTGCCTATGCTCCTTGACTTTATCCTTTACTGCGCCGCAAATACGGACACCAGCGGCAGGCTCTATATGTACCGCAATATGAAAACAGCTGCCTTCCGCATAGGTTACAAGTACCTGCACAAAAAGCAGCTGGAAATGATCCGCTGTATTGAGGAAAACGGTCAGTTTATACCTCCTCATGATTTCGACGAACTGAGAAAGGCAGCTGATAAGTACATAAATCAGGGCGTATGCATGGGCGAAGGCTGGATGATTACCGCTGAAATGGCTGTCCTTGCAGAGCATGGAACGGAAAATATTATCTGTACTCAGCCCTTTGGCTGTCTGCCCAATCATATCGTTGCAAAGGGTATGTCCAGAGCTATAAAAAATGCCTATCCAAATGCAAACATCGTCGCCATAGACTACGATCCCGGCGCCACAAGAGTAAACCAGGAAAACAGAATAAAGCTGATGCTTGCAAATGCAAAGGCGTCTTCCATGAAGTAAAAAAAGCACTCCGCAGAACGATACCATTCTGCGGAGTTTTTATGTTTTCTTATCTTTTTTATCTTTCAAGGATCTGTGTTCTGTCGGGGCCGTTGCCTACCATGACAACCTTGCACTCGCAGACCTCTTCCAGTCTTGCAATATATTTTTTAGCATTTTCCGGAAGCTGGTCATATTCAGTGAGAGAAGAAATATCCTCAGAGAATCCCTCGAATTCCTCGTATATCGGCTTGCAGTCGGCAAGCTCTTCCAGAGATGCCGGGAAATCCTTCAGAATTGTGCCGTCCGGCTTTTCGTAGCCTACGCACATTTTCAGCACGGGAATGCCTGCCAGTGTATCAAGCTTATTGATAGCCAGACCGTCCAGACCATTTACTCTTACGGAATGACGAACGATCACAGCGTCGAACCAGCCTGTTCTTCTGGGTCTGCCTGTGGTGGTGCCGAATTCGCCGCCCTTGTTGCGGATATTGTCGCCTGTTTCATCGTCAAGCTCTGTTGGGAATGGTCCCTTGCCTACTCTTGTGGTGTAAGCCTTTGCTACGCCGATAATATTCTCTATCATCTTGGGGCCAACGCCCACGCCTGCACACATACCGCTTGAAACAGGGTGTGATGATGTAACGTAAGGATATGTGCCGTAGTCAATATCCAGCAGAGTTGCCTGAGCGCCTTCAAGCATGATGTTCTTTCCTGCCTTGTTTGCCTCATAGGTAAGAACAGATACGTCAGCAACATAAGGAGCAAGTCTTTTGCCGTATTCAATGTATTCAGCGATAACAGCGTCCAGATCGAAGCCTTCTCCGCCGTAAACCTTTGTGATAATGGCATTTTTAAGTTCGCCGGCAGACTTTGCCTTTGCAGCGAAAATTTCCGGATTTATGAGATCGCAGATACGAAGTCCTGATCTCTCATATTTATCCATATATGTGGGACCTATGCCTCTTTTTGTTGTACCTATATCAGAATTTCCTCTGAACTCCTCTGAAAGACCGTCCAGTGCGATATGCCAGGGCATAACCACATGGGCACGTGGGTCAATCTTCAGATTTGCTGTGGAGATTCCACGGCTTTCCAGGCTGTCAAGCTCGGAGATAAAGTCCTTCGGGTCAAGTACAACTCCGGCTCCGATAAGGCAGAGTGTATCCGGATACAGAATACCGGAGGGTATCAGATGCAGCTTGTACACCTCACCATTGTTTACTACAGTATGTCCGGCATTATTGCCGCCGGTTGAACGAACTACTACATCCGCACGGGACGCCATAATATCAATGATTTTTCCTTTACCCTCATCGCCCCACTGAGAACCGACTACTACATTAGCAGGCATGATAGTACCTCTTTTCATTCATTTTTTTGCAGCTTCAGCCGCCATTTTACATTATAACAGGTTTTTTTTTAAATTGCAAGGTTTTTTGCGCAATTTATCGTGTTAATACGGTTTATTTTTTGATTGCGGAAAT
>JAQXHO010000186.1 GCA_029007315.1 Oscillospiraceae bacterium | reverse complement strand
GAACACTTCCATGAGGCTCTTTTCTTTCATGCCGTCTGTGGAGAGATCCTTCAGAGGCAATCTGTCAAGAACTGCCTTTACAGCAGCCTTTACATCATCAGCCGCATTGTCAGCAGCGTCTTCAAGAATGCTTATTGAATCGAGAAGTGCCTGACCCTTTTCTGTGTTTGCAGAAAGGAAAAGCTCGCTGTCGCTCATCCAGCAGGAAACGTCACCCTTAGGCTCTGACGCATCAATGCCGAATGCGCTGCAGAAACAGGTATCTGTAGGCTTATTGCAGGCCATTGTCATAATGATGCCGTGTTCACGTCTGTTTGCATAGTAGCTGTCAACAGGATCAACAAGATAAACGCTGTCAAGGATCTCAAAGCTTTTTGCATCACATGCACGAACTCCGAATACTACGAAATCCTCGCATTCTTCTCTTGTGTCGATAACTTCGATCTCCTTGCCGTTTACGTTGAAGGAAGCCATGTCCTCAACCTGAGGAAAGAAGAAATCCTTTGCACTGCGTGAAGTATTTGCAGCCTTTGAATACTCTGTACCCTCAGACCACTTGTCAAATTTTGCACCCTTTTTACCGTCACATACAGGCATATAGAGTGTCTTTGAAGCGGCAATTGCAGCGAAAAGCTTATTCATTTTATCAACAGAAATCTTTTTCATTACTTGCTCGCCTCTCTTTCATATACAACACTTGGCTCACAGTCATTCATATCAAAGTTTACAAGCGGAGCACGGCTTCCTGCCTCTGCACCTGCCTGATATTCACCGTAGCACTCGTTCATATCCTTGATGAACTTTCTGTTCAAGAGGTGCAGCGGAATGTGCTGAGGACATACTCTTGAACATTCGCCGCAGTCAGTACATCTGCCTGCAACATGGAATGCACGGATAATATGGAACATATTTTCTTCAAATGAATCAGCAGCAGCCTTCTGGGAAATACCGGACTTGGGGTTATCGAATACGCAGTTTTCACAGCTGCATGCCGGACAGATATTTCTGCAGGCATTGCATCTGATGCAGCGTGAAAGCTCGCCTCTCCAGAACTCATAGCGTTCATCTGGAGTCATAGCCTCCAGTTCTGCTACCTGATCAAATCTTCCGCACTCGGAATTAACCTCGCCGTTTTCACCTATCATTTCGTCATACGCAACAACCTTGCGGCTCTTGCAGGTAACGCATCTTTCACCCAGGCAGTCAGCCTTTGCAAGTGTGACATCACCGTAGAGAGTTTCAACAGTAACATTTTCGCCCTCTGTCTTTACTCCCAGAATACCCTCGCAGCCTGCTTCTCTGAGCTTAGTCTCATCAATTTTTCCGTTGCACTCAAGACCGATTATGTAAACCTTTTCACGATCAATACGGTGTTCTGTGAGCAGCTGATTGAAGCTGTAGGAATCGCAGGGCTTGAGGAAAACCAAAGTCTTGCCTTCGTTCTTTGAAAGTGCAATCAGGTACTTGGAAAGGTTGCTTGCACAGAAGTCATTATATACAAATGCGCTCAGCTCGTCAGCGGAATTGAATACTGCCGGTGTGGGATCATAAGCAAACTCGCCGTTTTTCCAGCCGAGAACTCTTGCAACAGTACCGTCAGCCATAAGCTCGGAGGCTCTTTTTACCATTACTTCTTGCATCTCAGATCCTCCAATCTCTTGTTCTCGCCAAGGTTGGTGATAGTTTCCACAAACTCATTCATAGTTGCAGCGAACTTGGCACCTTCCGCAGCGGATACCCATTCAACACGGGTACGCTCTTTCTCAATACCGAGATAGCTCAGCATGGAGAACAGCATAGTCATTCTTCTGCGTGCATAGTAGTTGCCTGTTGTATAGTGGCAGTCGCCGGGGTGACATCCGCAGAGTATAACACCGTCAGCGCCTCTCTGGAAAGCACGCAGTATAAACATCGGATTCACACGGCAGGAACAGGGTACACGGATAATTTTTACATCAGCCGGATAATTTGCACGGTTTGTACCTGCAAGGTCTGCACCTGCATATGAACACCAGTTGCAGCAAAATGCAACGATCTTAGGTCTGAATTCATTATTTACTTGCATATTGCGTCTACCTCCGCCATAATCTGACTGGTTGAGAAGCCCTTGAGATCCATCGCACCTGACGGACAGGCAACAGTACAAGCACCGCAGCCCTGACATACAGCTTCGTTAACCACAGCCACACGACGTATAAGAGAACCGTCTTTTCTGCGGCTGAAATCCTTATCCTCATATGTAATAGCGCCATAGGGGCAAACATTTGCACAAGATGAGCAGCCATTACACATAGCTTCATTGGACTGGGATACGCACGGATTGCAGGAGAGCTTATCCTTGGCAAGAAGACCAATAACCTTGGACGCAGCGGCACCTGCCTGTGCAACAGTTTCAGGAATATCCTTAGGACCCTGACATACGCCTGAAAGGAATACGCCGGCTGTAGGAGATTCAACAGGACGCAACTTTGCATGAGCCTCTGTGAAGAAGTCATTTGTGTCCATGCTTGCAGTCAGCATTGTTGCCAGCGGACGTGCGCTCTTGTCAGGTTCGATTGCAGCTGCCAGAACAACCATGTCAGCGCTGATATGCAGCTGTTCATTGGAAATAAGGTCAGATGCCTGAACGTGAAGTGTGCCGTCAGCCTTTGGAGAAACCTTGCCTACCATGCCCTTGATATAGTGTACACCATACTGTTCAACAGCACGGCGGTAGAACTCGTCATAGTTCTTGCCGGGAGTACGCACGTCAATGTAGAATACATAAACCTCAGTATCCGGATATTTTTCACGGCAGTACATAGCATGTTTTGCTGTGTACATACAGCAGATCTTGGAGCAGTACTCCTTGCCGCAGCCTGAAGTATCACGGCTGCCTACGCACTGTACGAATACGATTGTCTTAGGCTGCTTGCCGTCGGACATTCTCTGGAGATGACCCTCTGTAGGACCGTCTGCCTTCAGGATTCTCTCAAATTCAAGAGATGTTACAACGTCCTTGCTCTGTGAGTATGCAAATTCATCATACTTGTCAACAGAGATAGGATTGTAGCCTGTTGCAGCTACGATTGCGCCGTACTTTTCCTCAATGATTGTATCTTCCTGTTCATAGTTAAGAGCACCTGCGGAACAGAGTTTCTGGCAAAGACCGCACTTGCCTGTCTTGAACTTGTTGCAGTGAGCAGCGTCAATAACAGCAACATTCGGGATAGCCTGAGCAAAAGGAATGTATGCAGCGTGACGGTTGTTCATGCCAAGGTTATACTCATTGGGAACATTCTTTACAGGACACTTTTCGGTACAGATACCGCAGCCTGTACATTTTGTTTCGTCAACGTATCTTGCCTTACGGCGGATCTTTACAGAGAAGTTTCCTACAAAGCCTGTAACAGCCTCAACTTCACTGTAGGAGTAAATTGTAATTTTCTCGTTCTGAGCGCAGTCAACCATTTTAGGAGTAAGAATACAGGAAGAACAGTCCAGTGTGGGGAATGTCTTATCGATCTGTGTCATCTTACCGCCGATAGTGGGCTGCTTTTCAACGATGTCAACTTCGTAGCCTGCGTCTGCAATATCAAGAGCAGTCTGAATGCCTGCGATACCGCCGCCGATTACGAGAGCACGTTTAACAACAGGGCTTTCGCCTGCGATGAGAGGAGTATTCAGCTGAACCTTTGCAATAGCTGCACGGCCAAGGACAATAGCCTTTGCTGTACCCTCTGTCTTATCCTTATGGATCCAGGAACACTGCTCACGGATGTTTGCAACTTCAAGCAGATAGGGGTTAAGACCTGCTGCCTGTACTGTCTTGCGGAATGTAGCTTCATGCATTCTCGGTGAACATGAACATACAACAACGCCTTCCAGCTTATGTTCCTTGATCGCTTCCTTGATTATGTTTTGGCCTGCCTCTGAGCACATGTAGGGGTAATCTGTTGAGAATACAACTGCCGGTTCTTTTCCAAGAGCCTCTGCAACTGCCTTTACGTCAACAGTACTCGCAATATTAGTACCGCAGTGGCATACGAAAACACCAATTCTACGCATTGCTTATGCCTCCTTATTTGCTGTACTTTCTGAATGCGCTTACAATAGCCTGCTGCGGAAGCTCTTCATCCAGCATAGCAGGAATCTGCTGCGGTTTCAGGTGATTCTGTCCCTGCTGACGGATAACAGCCAGTCTGACTGCTTCCACGAGCTTTGCCGGCTCAACACTGCGGGGGCAGCGTTCAATACACGCAAAGCAGGAGAGACACTTATAAATGGACTCTGACTTCATCAGTGTTTCAATGTCACCCTTTTCAACCATGTATACAAACTGGTGGGGATGATATTCCATTGAATCGTATGAGGGACAAGTACCTGAGCACTTGCCACAGCGCATACATTTAAGCGGATTAACGCCGCTTGTGGTCAGAACCTGTTCTTTTAAATCTGCCATTTTTGCTCCTCCTTATTCAAGACCCAGTGCCTGTGCAAGAATCTCGGTGAAATATACTACCGGAATCTCGCTGCCGCTGTTCTTTGTGAGGTTGTACAGACACAGCGGACAAGCAGTGATAACCATCTCTGCACCGTATTCAGCGGCACTGTCCATAACTGTTCTGCTGCGGTTCTGTGCAGCGGACTTGTCTTCAAGAGTCATATAGCCGCCGCAGCACTCGTTTCTCTGGGGATAGAGTACAGGCTCCGCACCGATCGCTCTGATGAAATCCTCCAGAATCTTTGGATTCTCAGGATTATCCATCTGCATTACATTGCCCGGACGAAGCAGCAGGCAGCCGTAATATGCAGCGATCTTCTTGCCTGTAAGAGGATTCTTGACAGCTGCTTTAAGATTATCAAAGCCCACCTTGTCACGAAGAACCTCAAGATAATGAAGAACTTCTGTTTCACCCTGATAAGGCTCATCAAGTTTCAGATAATTGTTAGCCTTCAGCACAATATTGCTGTCGGTCTTCATATCGTTGTTGACCTGCTTTATCACATTATGGCAGGCAGAGCAGAGTGTTACCAGTGACTGTCCCTTTTCCTTTGCGGATGCAAGAGCACGAACGGATGAGAGCTTTGTAGCTATTTCGTTCTTTGCCATGGGATAAACACCGCCGCAGCACTGCCAGTCCGGAATTTCCTCCAGTGTAAAGCCCAGGGCTTCTGCACTGATGCGGGCATACCGGTCAAGTTCCTTGGCCTTTGTTCTGAGTGTACAGCCGGGAAAATAACTGAATGTCATAGCAAAACTACCTTTCATTAAATTTGTGCCAGCACATGACTTATATCATCTGCTCCGGATGGAAAACCTCATCGAAGCGTTCTTCTGTCAGGAATCCGAGCTCAACGCAGGCTTCCTTGAGAGAAATATTGTCCTTATATGCCTTCTTAGCTGTCTTTGCGGCATTCTCATAGCCGATATAAGGATTCAGTGCTGTTACAAGCATCAGAGAATTATGCAGATTATGGTGCATCTTCTCCTTGTTTGCACGGATACCTACAGCGCAGTTCTTGTTGAAAGACAGAATGGACTCAGCCAGCAGTCTTGCAGACTGGAGGAAGTTGTAAATACATACCGGCATAAATACGTTCAGTTCAAAGTTGCCCTGAGAAGCAGCCATACCTACTGCAACATCATTGCCCATTACCTGAACAGCTACCATGGTAACAGCCTCGCACTGGGTAGGATTAACCTTACCCGGCATAATGGATGAACCCGGCTCATTTTCCGGAATAAATATTTCGCCCAGACCATCTCTCGGACCGCTTGCCAGCCAGCGAACATCATTTGCGATCTTCATCATATCAGCTGCCAGTGCCTTAAGTGCGCCGTGTGCATAAACCAGCTCATCTTTGCTGGTGAGTGCGTGGAATTTGTTGCTTGCAGTTACAAAGGTCTTGCCTGTAAGTTCAGAAACAGCCTCTGCTACTGCAACATCGAAGCCCTTGGGAGTGTTAAGACCTGTGCCAACGGCTGTGCCTCCCAGTGCAAGTGTCTTGAGATAAGGAAGTGCAGATGCCAGCATTTCCTTGTCACGTTCCAGAGAACTTCTCCAGCCGCTTATCTCCTGTGTGAATGAGATAGGTGTAGCGTCCTGCAGGTGTGTGCGTCCGCTCTTTACGATACCCTCGTTTTCCTTTTCAAGACGCTTCAGTGTTTCAACCAGAGTGTCAATTGCCGGAAAAACCTTGTCTTCGATAGCAATTACAGCAGAAATGTGCATTGCTGTGGGGAATGTATCATTTGAAGACTGGCTCATGTTTACATCGTCATTAGGATGCAGAATCTTAGCGCCTGCTATCTCATTGCCTCTATTAGCAATTACTTCATTTGCATTCATGTTTGACTGAGTACCGCTTCCTGTCTGCCATACTACCAGCGGGAAATGGTCATTGAGAGAACCGGAAATAACCTCATCACAGGCTGCGGAAATTGCTGCCAGTTTTTCATCGGTCATTTTCTCAGGCTTCAGCTTGTTGTTAGCCATTGCAGCAGCCTTTTTAAGAATGCCGAATGCATGAGTGATCTCTCTCGGCATTGTTTCAATTCCTACACCGATAAGGAAATTCTCATGACTGCGTTCTGTCTGAGCTGCCCAGTACTTGTCGGCAGGTACCTTTACCTCGCCCATGGAGTCGTGTTCAATACGATATTCCATTTTCTAAAACCTACTTTCTTTCCTTGACGTATGCCGTCAAAAAGATGTTGCGCAATTAAAGCGAATCATAGCCGCCAAACATTCTCTGCAGCTGCTTGTCCGCAGAACTGCTTGTCCGGAAGCATCATATGAATCCATGTAAATTTCGAATTTTCACATAAATGTCTGCTCTTTCAGCGAGCCTGAACCTGGAGGCTGCTTTCGGCAAAAGGGCATAACTCCACCTATATTACGCTATATACTATTGTATCATAAATTCTTTATTCTTTCAAGTAATTTTCAGTAAAATATATCTTTTCACATTTTTTTTAGATTTAAATATATAAATCAAAAGTAAATTACTATGATTGATAATTTTTTCACAAACTTTATTTAAAGAAAAACAGGAAGAACACACTGGTCCTTCCCATTTTGTTATTATTCACATACAAATCATGATCATTCTGACCGAATCATCTTCAGCAAAGGAATCCATTCGTCTTCCATTTTCTTTTCTCCAGTCATTATAAAGCCATTTTTCTGATAGAACGAAATGCCTCGGGTATTATATTCAAGTGCCCATAATTCAGAAGCATTAAGTTCATTAACAGCAAATTTCAGCAGCTCAGTACCAATACCCTCACTTTGAAACTGTGGTTCAACATAAAGCTTTTCTATCTCATGCTCTGAAACCCGGATTACACCTTTTATCACTCCGTCGTCGTAAACATAGCTGTTTCCAAGCTCCCTGGAATTCCCTGAATATTCAGCAGCCATTTTTACAACATTCAGTTCACCATAATAGTATAAATCATTATTGAAAAAATGATAGAAGTTTAAACGGTAATTTGTTACTATGATCTCTGCAATACGGGAAGCGTCTTCTGCCAATGCCGGCCTTATGTATTTCATTTTCTCATTCATTTCATTCAACAGAATAGCTGTAAACATAATCATCCATTATGAAGCCTTTTCCTATCTCAGTAGTTTTTACGCCATCACATTTCATTCCCCAATGCTCATATACTGCAATAGAGTCTTCATTATGGCGGTTTACTGTAAGCCATACCTTTGAACAGCCGTGAGCTTTTGCCTGTTCCTTAATAAATTCAAATCCCTTTGACGCATAACCATTGCCACGGTATGATTTTTTCATATATATTTTTGAAAGGAACATGGTATTGTCATCCTTTGGACAGATTCCAAAATAGCCTATACGTTTTCCATCTGCTGCAAAGAAATAATATGTATAGCCTTCCTTATCTATCTGGTCATGCAAAGCTTTTTCAGACTGAAACTGGCTAACCATGTAGTCTATCTGTTCCTGAGATAAAATAGAAATAAAATGCTGATTCCAAATTTCAGCAGCAAGCCTTGCACATTCAATAATATCTTCATCTGTCTGCACTTTTTCGAATGTAAGCATTGCAATACACCTCCGGGTTTATAAGATATAATCTGATATTTACCTTAGTATATCATCACGTATAAGGAAATGTTCAGGAATGCCATTCTTCATAATAATATTAGGCTCTCCCTGTATCAGCGGCATAAAATATGAAAGTGCCTTATCCGTAATATTATTGCCTGCCTCGTTTATATAAGAAGAAGGCAGATATTTTTCTCTGTTTGCGATAGATTCAGCAGGAGCAGGCTCTATTACAACAGTATATGGTTCTGTCCTTACTCTGCGGAATACCATTACTTTTCCTGTTTCACCGCTTAGCGCACATCTTACGCCTGCCGCACCAATTTCCTCTGCCTCACGTATATCAGTTGCTGAACCAATATGTGAAGAGCATCTCTGCATAACGTTCAATTCAACAGAACGCACTTTACAGCCAAATTCGCTGCGGACTGCATTTTCGAGAAATTTACCTATCCCGGAAAGATATTTATGTCCGAAGCTGTCTGTAACACCAGACTGATATTCCTCACTTCCGGCTTCCTGTACTTCCACTCCCTCTGATACTGCAACAACCACAGCTTGATGCTTTGCCATTTCACAGCGAAGATCATCAAAGAAACGCTCAAGAGTCAAAGGACGTTCCGGAACATAAATAAGATGAGGTGCTGCCTGATTATTTGCATGAAGAATAGCGCTTGATGCAGCAAGCCAGCCTGCGTGTCTTCCCATGATTTCAACAATAGTTACAGACGGTATGCTGTATACCGCACTGTCACGAATTATCTCCTGCATTGTTACGGCAACATACTTTGCAGCTGAGCCAAAACCAGGTGTATGATCTGTTATGCAAAGGTCATTATCTATTGTTTTAGGTATTCCGATTATTTTAATATCAAGTCCCTGTTCCTTGACATACTGGGAAAGCTTCATTACGGTATCCATAGAATCATTACCGCCTATATAGAAAAAAGCTCCTATCTGTCTGCGGATAAAACACTTAACGATTTTCTTGTAATCAGTATCATCTTTGCTGCTGTCTGCAAGTTTAAATCTGCATGAGCCAAGCACTGTTGACGGTGTCTGCCTAAGAAGTTCTACGTCATTATCGGTTCTGAACATGGTTTTCAAGTCAATAAGCCTGTCATCTATAACGCCTTCGATCCCATTTACCGAACCAAAAATTGCATCTATCTCCTGAACCTTCATAGCTTCACGGAATACTCCTACAAGTGATGCATTTATAGCGCAGGTAGGACCGCCGGACTGTGCAACAACAATATTCATTAAAACATCCTCCTAATTTGCATAATATCCCTTATTATTTTATACAATTTCTATTTGATTGTCAATCTTGATTATATAATTTTCTTTCAAAAAAATCAAATACAGCAATATTATGCTCTAATAGAGCAATATTGTTTTGCATAAATCTTTCTTTAAAAAAGCAGCGTCCATATAATGGACGCTGCTGCAGGTGGAATTAAAAATTTATTTGCGGTTTATCACCGCAATTACAGTATAACATATTAAAGTCTGAATGTCAACATTTTTTCGTCGTTTAAATTCGACAATAAATGTTATTGTATTCAATAAAAAGCCGATGTCTGCGAAGATTTACAGACAGCGACTTTTTCGGTTTGCCCATAACGGGCAGTAACTTGGTGGTGGAAGTCCGCTACAGGCTTGACAGTAGGAACTGTTAGCAGAGGGAAAGTGCGTTCATCGTGAGGTGGAGTATGAAGTAAGCCTAAAGCCAACTGCTCCTATGTCAAGAAAAAGGCAAAATTAAACAGCCGAAAATTAACAAGCGTGTCTGATTTTTTCGCAAAGAGAATTAAAATATAAATCTTCAAGGGCTTTGATGAATGGGTGGATTTCCTTGGTGATGCAACAATCACCACTGCTATCCTTGACAGGCTTATTCATCACTGCGAAATTATTTCCATGTCAGGCGATTCTTATCGCCTCTCTCACAGAAAATCTATCACCCGTTGACTTGTAAATTTTCTGGCGAATTGTTGTATGTTTTACTTGACTTTTTACACCATTAGTAAAACCTCCTCTGTAGTGTTATTCCTATTATACACTGCTTCGGAGGTTTACACAAATTTTAGGATAGAGTCGGCTATTAGCGAATTGCTGACAGCTACATTCTGCA
>JAQXHO010000185.1 GCA_029007315.1 Oscillospiraceae bacterium | reverse complement strand
CACTCAACGTGCCCCGTTCCTGGAAAAAGATCCACCGGCTGGACTTTTTCCGTAGAATAACCACGTCCACCTAACAATGCACAATCTCTTGCGGCGGTGGCGGGATTGCAGGATACCATTACCACACGCTGTGGATTCATTCTGCATATTGCATCAATTGTCTGAGTATCACAGCCCTTTCTTGGCGGATCGGCTATTATCACATCAGGCAGCATATTTTCATGAGAGAGCTTCTCAGCCGTTTCTCCCGCATCTCCGCATATAAATTCTGCGTTTTCTATTCCGTTTCCAACAGCATTTCGCTTTGCATTTTTCACTGCCTCCGGTATTACTTCAACCCCAAGCACATATTTCGCTTTGTCAGCCATTGAAAGTCCGATGGTTCCTGCACCACAGTAAAGATCCAGTATACGCTCATTTCCCGAAAGACCTGCAAATTCTTTTGCAGCACCGTAAAGTTTTTCCGCCTGAGGAGTATTCACCTGATAAAATGACAGCGGCGATATCTCTGTTTCATTTCCGCACATAATGTCCGTTATAGTATCACTGCCCCAGAGTGTTACATTTTTTCTGCCGAGTATAACATTAGTCTGCTTCGGATTTATATTCATAATTATGCTTTTTATGCAAGATATCTCTCCGGTGAGTCTTTTTACAAGGCCTTTAAGTTCCCTCTCTATAGGTTTGCGTACAACGATGCACACCATCATTTCACCGCTGTAATGGCCCTTTCTCAGATAAATATGCCTCAGAATTCCTGTGTTGTTCTCTTCCCTGTATGCTGAAATCTTCTTTTCACGGGCATAATCAAGAATAATATTCACAGTCTTTTTAAATATTTCCGGCTGAAGAAGACAGTCCTCCACCGGAACAATGCGGTGACTTCTCTTGGCATAAAATCCGCAGACAAGATTTCCTTCCTTGTCAGCAGAAACAGGATATTGCGCCTTGTTTCTGTACCTTGTACGGCTTTCACAACCGATTATGGGAAGAAAATCCGGACTTAGCTTTCCGATTCTTTCAAATGCGTCTCTCACAATTTTCTCTTTCAGTTCAAGTTCCTTTTCATAGCTTATGTGACGGAATGTACACCCTCCGCACTGTCTGTGGTAAATACAGTCAGATTCTGTGCGGTCAGCCGACGGAACAATTATTTCCTCAGTAATGCCGAATGCGTAATTTTTCAGCACCTTTACTATCTTTATTTTCAGCTGATCACCCACAGCTGTTTCCGGTACAAATACCGCCATTCCTTCAATATGGCATACGCCATTGCCCTCTGCTGTAAGATCCTCTATTTCTACAGTATATATTTCATTTTTCTGCATTGACTGCCTCCTGCTGATGAATGCGCTCGTACACCTCAAAAACTTCTTTTTTCTTTTCCATAAGCTGGTCAAACTGACCTATATACTCATACGGGAACTTGTAATTGCATATGCGTGTGATCATTCCGCAGGGTTCCACAAGCTTTGTAGATGCACCGCAGCCTGCACCGAATATAGTCTGGGTTTCGTCCATTATGAGCATATTGTAGAATGATTCCTTGCCGGGTTTGGAGTATCCCACATTTTCCTGGTTATCGATAGTATTTTTCTGGCGGTACATATAATAAGGCTGATATCCCTTTTCAGGAAGCATGGCAATGCTGTCCCTTACCATTTCACGCACCGGATTTTCAAGCTGGGATTCTCCTTCTGAAAAAAGATTTGCCGCCCTTTTCAGTGTAAGGGTATGAACGGTTATGCTGTCCGGATCAAGTTCTGTTATCTGTTTAAGGGTATTTCTGAAGCTTTCCGGAGTATCTCCCGGCAGTCCTGCAATAAGATCCATATTTATATTGTCAAATCCGATCCTTCGTGCAAGTCTGAAAGCTTCCACAATTTCACCGGGAGTATGACGTCTGCCTATGTTTTTAAGAACTTCCTCATTCATTGTCTGTGGATTAATAGAAATTCTTCCCACGCCGTTTCGTTTAAGAACAATAAGCTTTTCCTCTGTAATAGTATCGGGTCTGCCTGCTTCAACGCAGTATTCACGGAGATGTGACAGGTCAAAATTATCTGCCACTGCCTTCAGAAGCATTTCCAGATGCTCTGCACTTACAGAAGTGGGCGTACCTCCTCCAAAATAGACAGTATCCACAATAAGTCCAAGACGGCGTACAATATCGCCCCATATTTTCAGTTCCTCACACAGCAGACGGATATATTCCGGCATGAGTTTCTTTGCCTGCTCCACTGAATGAGATACAAAGGAACAGTAACTGCATCTTGAAGGACAGAAGGGTATGGACACATAAAGTCCCACGGAATTTTTCGGCGTACTTTTCAGCAGAGGATACTGAACCACTGCCGTATTATATGCAAGACTGAGCTTTTCATCGGATATCCAGTATTCTTCTCTGAGAGAATCAAATATTTCCTCACGGCTCATGCCTATTTCAAGCATAGGCAGGATCTTTCTTGTGGGACGGATTCCTGTGAGAATACCCCAGGGAACATCTGTGCCGGTGAGTTCCCGGAGAAGAGTGAACAGCAGTTTTGAAATGATCATTTCGCACTGCTTTTTGTCACTGTCCGGATAAAGCCTTTCTGTTCTCTGCATAATACGGAGCCGCTTCTCTCCAAGAGAAACGGCACAATAAAAATAAGTATGCACCCTGCCCTGCCGAATCTGTACCGCCGCATAACGGCTGCTTTCCGGCATCAGGGAAATATCATCATAGCAAAACTGAAAACGTACTGCCGGCACAAATGCCTTTAAAATACATTCTGTTTCATATTTCAGCCCGTGTCCCAGAAGAAACACAGGAAAGGACTGGGTATTTATCTTTTCTTTCATTTTATTCCTCGCATAACAGGATTGTTTTTTCTTTCAAATTCAAGGGTGGTGGATTCATTATGTCCGGGAAATACTCTGTAGTCACCCGGAAGCTCCTTCAGCCTTTTAAATGAACTAAGCATCTGCTCATCGCTACCGCCTGGAAAATCAGTTCTTCCTCGTGAAAGGCAGAAGAGAGTATCACCAGACAGCATAATATCCTCACATATAAAGCATACGCTTCCCTTTGTATGTCCCGGCGTATGGAGAACGGTGAAAGACGTATCGCCGTCTTCTATAACATCGCCGTCTTTTACAACTGTATATTCGGTTACAGGCTCGAAATCTGCATAAGGCTCTATCCAAAGCGCAAGATTTTTCTGAGTATCCGACAGCATGGGAACGTCCTCTTCATGGATATAAACCTTCGCACCTGTCGCCTTCTGCACTTCAAATACTCCGCCTATATGGTCGTAATGGCCGTGGGTAAGGAGTATCTTTGAAAGAGTCAGATCGTTTTCTTTCAGAAATTCAAGGAGCTTTTCAGGTTCTCCGCCAATATCCGCAGCTACGACTCTTTTTTCACCGGTATACACAATATGGCAGTTTGTTCCAAGACTTCCCAGCATGAAGGTTTTTACTTCTCTCATGAAATGCCTCACTTTCTTGCACGGTCAACGGAAACCACGCCTTTGATCTTTCTGAGCTTTTCCATAACATTTTTAAGCTGATCCGTTCCGTCAACACGGACGGTAACTTCAATAATGGCGTTTCCGTTTTTCAGTGTACGGGAATTTGAATTGATTATCAGAATATGATTGTCCATAAGAACCTTTGATACGTCAAATACAAGTCCCACTCTGTCAACTGCAACGATTTCAAGACCTATATCAAGTTTCAGCGGCTTTGCAGTTTCCTTCCACCTTACAGCCATCCAGCGTTCCATTTCCTCCGGGTTATTTCTCTTCACAGCGGAAATATAATTTATACAGCTTTTTGCATGAATGGAAATGCCGTGTCCTCTTGTTATAAAGCCTACGATATCATCTCCCGGCATGGGACTGCAGCACTTTGCCAGCTTATACACGATATCATCGATTTTATCTATTTCAATGCAACCGTCGCCGTTTGAAGAATCCGGCTCAATAATAGGCAGCTCTTCCAGTTCCGTTTCCACAGGCTGACCATATTTTTTAATATACTGATCCTTGAGTCTTGGCATTATTTTCGACAGGGAAACACCGCCGTATCCTATAGACGCATAGAAGTCCTGCAGCGTTTCGCAGCTGTGACGTTTAAGGTCGTCTGCCAGGAAGCTTTCCAGTTCCTCCGGCGGAATATCTATCCTGTTTCTCTTGAATTCCTGTTCAAGGCTTGCCATACCCTGCTGGATATTCTCTTCACGCTTTTCACGCTTGAACCATGAACGTATTTTAGCCTTGGCTTCATTTGTCTGAACTATCTGCTGCCATGCTCTTGTGGGACCTTTGTTAGGATCCTTTGTAGTGAGTATCTCACAGATAACGCCGGTTTTTAGCCTGTAGTCAAGAGGAACCATTTTGCCGTCGACCTTTGCGCCTACAGTTTTATGTCCGATCTCAGTATGGATCCTGTAGGCAAAGTCAAGCACTGTGGCATTCTGAGGCAGAGTAATGGAATCGCCTCTCGGAGTCATTACAACGATTTCCTCCGGAGCAATATCATTTTTTATGATATTTACGATTTCCTCCACATCATCAGAGGTCTGCTGTGCCTCGATGACCTTTCTTACCCATGCAAGACGTTCCTCCATGCGGTCTCGCTTCTGTATGCCTTCCTTGTATTTCCAGTGAGCGGCAACACCGTATTCAGCGGAAATGTGCATATCCCATGTGCGTATCTGTATCTCAAATGGTATTCCCTCTACGGAAGTCACAGTCGTATGAAGCGACTGATACATATTAGCCTTGGGACTTGCTATATAGTCCTTGAAACGGTTCGGGATAGGTCTGAAAAATGAGTGAACTATACCCAGTACAAGATAACATTCAGCCTCGTTGCTTACAATAACACGAACGGCATATTTATCGAATATCTCGTCAATATTCTTGTGTCCCATATATATTTTCTTGTAAATGCCGTATACGCTTTTCACTCTGCCGGAGATAGACGGCTCCTTTTCAAAATGCTCCTCTGCAAGACGTCTGCTGAGTCTTTCAATGATAGACTGAATAAACACCTCACGTGTTTCCTTTTTAAGGAGCATAACGTGTTCTATCTCGGAATATGCAAAGGGATCAAGATATCTGAATGACAGATCCTCCAGTTCCTCATGAATGGCACGTATTCCCAGTCTGTGGGCGATAGGTGCGTAAATATTCATGGTTTCCAGAGCAATTCTCCTCTGCTTGTAAGGCGGCAGATACTTCAGAGTACGTGTATTATGAAGTCTGTCTGCCAGCTTGATTATCATTACACGGATATCATGGGACATGGCAAGGAGAACCTTCATGAAATTGCCTGCCTGCTGTTCTTCCTTGTCAAAAACAGGAACACGGCTGAGCTTTGTTACCCCGTCCACCAGCATTGCCACGTCCTGCCCGAAAAGCGCACGTATATCGTCAAGAGTATACTCCGTATCCTCCACCACATCGTGAAGCAGTCCCACGCATATGGTGTCGGTATCCATGCCAAGTTCAACAAGGATCTCCGCAACGGAAAGAGGGTGGATTATATAGGGTTCACCTGATGAACGCTTCTGATCACCATGAGCCTTCGCTGCAAATTCATAGGCGGAAAGTATCTTACTCAGATTATATTTTTTATCTGTTTCAACAATTTTCTTTGTAAGCTCCTCTATTGTAATGATTTCTTTAGCTTTTTCCTCACTCATGGATTATACCTCCCTTTTTTCCCGTACCTTTTTAAGCAGTTCTGAATCCTCTAAATTAACCTTCCCGTTTACAGGAAGTCTTCTGACAGTGCCGTTATATTCATTTACCTTTGCAAGTCCCAGTTCTGTGAAAACATCCAGAGCAATACGGAGCTTGCAGTAATTCATATCATATGACTGCATACGCATAAACAATGCGTCAATACCGGTTTCCTTTTCCGGTAAATTTTTATATACCGCCGCAAGCTCATCTCTTTCAGGTGATATTGCAGCATAATAAGCCTTTGAAAGCTCTTCTCCTCTTATAAATTTTTCATAAGCCTGCACAGCAGCAAAATATTTTGCCTGCTTAACTCCGCTTCTTCTGTAGTCCTTCACAATCAGGCTTATGCCTGTACGTCCGTTATAAGTATTGAGTTCCGCATTTACAAGAAGATCGCACATATCCTCCGGCTTCAGTCCTGTATTTTCCGGCGATGTTCTGAACAGAACCGCATCTATTGCCATTGTTCCGTAAATAAGCTTTAGCCTTGTGTGAATTCCTCCGGACAAAGGCACCAGTTCCTTCAGAACTGCATGGCATATTGCAAAAACAGGTGAAGGATTGCCGGCACCCAAAGGTTCAAGGACAGAAAGACCGCCGATATTTTCCGCTGTAATATCCTCAGGCAGAAGCAATTTATCTGCATTTACCGTCATAACAGGCATATTCTCGAAATTATCAGCGGCGTATTTTGCAACAGCCTTTGTAAAATCCGGAATACTCTCCTTTTCCAGCGAAAATCCTCCTGCACCGGGATGTCCGCCGTATTTTGTAAGATGATCCTTACAGGCATTAAGGCATTCAAACACCGAAAATGCTCCGAAGGAACGGGCAGAACCTCTTGCACCATTCTCCTCTATAGTAATCATGAAGACAGGTTTTCCGAAACGTTCCTGCAAACGTGCAGCCGCAATTCCTATTACACCATGATGCCAGCCGCTGCCTGCAAAGACAAGCACTCTTTCAGAAAGAAGATAGGGCTGCATTTCAATCTGCTTCTGCACCTGGGCAAGTATTCTTTCCTCTTCTTCCTTTCTGGCACGGTTGCATATTTCCAGCTCCTCAGCCAGTTTTTCCGCTTCCTCCTGCTGTTCCGACATCAGAAGACATACAGCCTTTGAAGGCGAACCAAAACGTCCCGCTGCATTTATTCTCGGCGCTATTGAAAAGGCAAGAGATGTTGATGTAAGCTTTTTTCCCTGTATCCCGCTTTTTTCCATAAGCGCCAGAAGTCCCGGTCTTTCTGTATTTTTAAGGTACATAAGACCTCTTTGTACAAGAAAACGGTTTTCGCCGGAAAGCTCCACCACATCTGCAACAGTAGCAATGGCTGCAAGCTCTGAAAACGCTTCCATTGCTATTGTATAATCGCCGCCGTCAAGTGCGGCAACAAGCATAAGTGCCAGTGCGGCGCCGCAATATTTTTTGTAGGGCGACGGACAGTCGCTTCTGTGAGGATCGACCACAGCTTCTGCACGAGGAAGGACATCAAGAGGCTGATGATGGTCGGTTACAACAAGGCGCATACCAAGCTCATATATAAGTTCTGCTTCTTTAAGTGCTGTAATGCCGTTATCCACAGTTATAATAAGCCCTGTACCCTGCTCTTTCAGTCTTCGTACAGCGGCTTCATTCATGCCGTAGCCCTCTTCACGTTCCGGGATATAATATGTCACATCAACTCCAAGCTCTATGAGATAGGAATACAGAATAACCGTAGCCATTACGCCGTCACAGTCATAGTCGCCGTAAATACATATGGGAGTTCCGTCATCTATAGCTTCGTTTATTACATCAGCAGCAATTTTCATATCCTGAAGCATAAAGGGATCAGTCAGCTCGTCACAATTAAGAAGTGCCGCAGCTTCCTCCAGTGATTTAATATTACGTGCAGCAAGAACCTCTCCGCAAAGCATGGAAACTCCTCCACGGCTGCTGAGAAGCTGTGCTGTATCCTTATCAGGCTGCCCGATCTGCCACTTCTTCATTATCCTGTCCTCCAATAAGCATTATTACCTTATTCTATTTTATTATTATACACGAATTTACAGAAAAATGCAATAGATACAGAGTATTTCAAATAAATTTAAATTTATCATATTCCTGCGGAAACAAAAAAAGACTGCCGCATTTCAAACATTGCAGCAGTCTTATTTTTGCATATAATCTTACTGATACTGATATACACCGATATGTTCAAAGCCGTCAAGCAGCTTATCCACCTTCTTAAATGCGATTGCCGTGCCTTTTGCCACACAATTCAGCGGATTCGGAGCTACAACGCATTTTACCTTCAGCGTTCTTTCAACAAGCTTGCTGAGTCCTCCTAAAAGGGCACCTCCGCCGGCAAGGAGTATTCCGTTTTCATAAACGTCACCTACAAGTTCAGGCGGCGTTTCCTCCAGAACCTTCTTGATTGCCTGTATGATCTGTGCAACCTCGTCCTCAACTGCTTCGAATATATCCAGTTCGCTTATTTCCACCTGTTCCGGCATACCGCTGACTAAGTTTCTGCCTTTGGCAAACATAGTTACATTTTCACAGGGATCATAAAGGTTTGTAAGTTCGCACTTGATTCTTTCCGCTGTTCTTTCGCCTATAAGCAGCTTGTATTTTGTCTGCATATATCTGATAATGGCTTCGTCTATAGTATTTCCTGCGGACTTTATGGAATGGGAGGTTACCACGCCGTTCATGGATACAATAGCTGCGTCTGTAGTTCCGCCGCCTATATCCACTATCATATTTCCTGTGGCAAGGCTGATATTCACCCCAGCACCTATTAAAGCAGCGATAGGCTCGTCAATGAGATATGCCTTTCTTGAACCTGCGCTCATAGCGGCTTCAACTACCGCACGTTTTTCCACGTCGGTTATGAACGAGGGTACGCAAATAATGATTCTCGGCTTTATAAGGCGGTGTCCTGTTACCCTGTCAATCATATCCTTTATCATGTACTGGGTCATGCGGTCATCTGAAATAACTCCGCTGCTGAGAGGTCTTACGACTTTTATATACTCAGGAGTCTTTCCGATCATTTCATATGCTTCAGCACCGATTGCGATTATTTCAAGGGTGCGTTCATCATATGCAACGGCAGAAGGTTCGCTGAGAACCACGCCTTTTCTGCCCAGGGTTATCACAGTATTTGCTGTGCCAAGATCAATTCCGATATCGATTGTTGCCATATTATTCCTCTCTCTTTCTTCGTGCAGTTGCTGCTGCCGCCGCATAAACTGCCTTCGCACCGCACATTTTCAGTATTTCGGCGCATCTGCTTAATGTATTTCCTGTGGTGAGTATATCATCACATAATATAAGTTTCATACCCTCAAGGTCACGTCCTGCCGGCAGAAAGCTTTCTGTATTTTTCTCACGCTCTGCCGCATTAAGGGTATGCTGTTCCCTGTAACCGCCCTGTTTGATTATGCAGTCTTTCATTACTGGGATGCCTGTCACAGAGGATATCTCCTTAGCAATAATTTCTGCCTGGTTGTATCCTCTTGCAATTTTCTTTCGTTTACTCATGGGAACAGGAACTATTCCGTCACAACTGAGCCATTCGGGACAGGTCTTTATCAGTTCACCCAGCTTCTGTCCTGCAAACCAGCCAAAGTTCTTATTCTGTGATCTCTTCATTTCAATAAGAGCCTTTTTTGCTTCGTTTTCATAGTATGATACAACAGCTGCCTCATCATATTTTGGAAGAGATGCACACATACATTCCTCTTTCATTTTACCGCATTTATCGCAAATTTCCTCTGTACTGACAAGAACCTTTTCCCTGCAGCTGCTGCACAAAAACTCATTCCATACAATGAAATCATTGCAGCAGGGACAGCGGTTTGGGTAAACCAGATCAGTGCAGAAGCGACAGATTTTCTGTATCCTGTTCATTTTCATCTCTCGCAGTCAGCATATGTTTAAGGCAGGTATAACGCTTTGTACGGCGGTTATTGTCCACCATATCATGGATCTTGTTCCGTGAACCCACTGCAATAAGCATTTTCTTAGCTCTCGTTACAGCGGTATAGAGAAGATTTCTGTAATAAAGCTTGGGAAATCCTCCTAATATGGGAAGTATTACTGCATCAAACTCACTGCCCTGACTCTTATGCACTGTAATGGCATAGGCAAGCTCCAGCTGTTCCAGCATATCAAAGGGATACACCACACGGCGCATATCAAATTCAATGACGGCTTCTCCGCTGTGCCTGTTTATGCTGATAATTCTTCCTATATCACCATTAAATATGCCCGTTCCCTCTTCTCCATCCTTATGCCAGACGATGTCATAATTATTCTTCATCTGCATTACCTTATCACCCTCACGAAATGTATAGAGCATGGATTTTGTTTCAGAAACTCCATGTTTCGGCGGATTAAGGACTTGCTGAAGAATTTTGTTAAGCTCCGTCACACCAAGAATGCCTTTTCTTGAGGGCGTTATGACTTGTATATTTTCTGTGGGAGAAAAGCCGTATGCATTCGGAAGTCTTTCCTTCACAAGCTCTACCACAAGTTCCTTTGCTTTATTCGGTTCAAGCCTCTGGAAAAAGAAAAAATCAGCGTCTTTTCTTGCAAGGTCCGGATATTCACCGTTAATGATTTTATGGGCATTTGTGATAATGCAGCTTTCCTGTGCCTGCCGAAAAATCTGTTTAAGTGCGATAACAGGAACGATTCCGCTGTCAATAAGATCACCCAGAAGATTTCCTGCGCCTACAGACGGAAGCTGGTCACTGTCGCCTACAAGTATCACCTTGCAGCCAAGACGGAGCGCTCTGAGAAGCCCTTCAAACAAAAGCACGTCCACCATTGACATTTCGTCAACCACCAGCACGTCACAAATAAGCGGATTTTTTTCATTATGCTTGAATCTTGGTTCTCCCGTCATATCAAACTCCACTTCAAGCAGTCTGTGAATAGTTTTCGCATGATAGCCTGTCAGATCAGATATTCTCTGGGCGGCACGTCCGGTAGGTGCAGCTATCATAACCTTGCAGCCCTGCTTTTCATAAAGGGATATTATGGCATTCAGAGTGGTGGTTTTGCCTGTGCCGGGACCACCGGTCATTATCATAATGCTTCTTGAAAGAGCCGTGGCGATTGCCTCACGCTGAAGCTTTTCGTAGGTTATCCTGTGCCGCAGCTGTTCCTCATCTATCATCTTTTCATATTTGGTTAGCTCATCTCTCGTGCTGAAATCACGCAGAACACGTATTCTGTCAGCAATATATCTCTCTGCATGATAATACTCCGGAAGATAGACATATTCATTTTCGCCCTTTAAATATTCAACAATATTGCCCTCCTGAAGCTCCTGCTGGTACACCTCATAGAAAACCTTCTGGGAAATGCCCAGATATTCCGCTGCTTTGGGTTCAAGTTTTTCCAGCGGAAGACAGGTGTAGCCGTTTTTAGTATTATGAGCAAGAATGAATTCTATGCCTGCCGCTACACGATTCGGAGAATTAAGGGCTATTTTCATATCATGGGCAAGCTTTTCAACACGCCGGAATTCCAGATCGATACCGGATTTGCAAAGCAGATAGGGATTGGCGCATATCATATCACGACCGCCGCTTCCGAATTTCTGATAGACACGCATTGCATATTTGGAGCGTATTCCGTACTGGGAAAGAAACGTCATTATGCTTCTCAGCGCAAATATCTCCTTTACCTCTGCGGCGATATTCTCACATTTTTTAGGTGAAATACCACGGATCTCAAGAAGCCTTGTGGGTTCATTTTCCATAACCTCCAAAGTTTTCGCACCAAATACGTCCACGATCTTTCTTGCAAGTGAAGGACCTATTCCCTTTATTGCACCGGAAGAAAGATATTTCTGAATATTGAGTGCGTCCGCAGGAAGCTTTCTTTCACAATACTGCACCTGAAACTGAGTTCCGAAGCGTGGATGATTTACATAACTGCCCTCAAGAATAAGCTGTTCGCCCTCATCTGCGTCACCGATCTCGCCGACTACAGTAATAAGTTCACCGCCGGCATTCAGATCGAGAACAGCATATCCGTTCTGCTCATTCCGGAAGAGAACATTTTCCACTGTTCCTTCTATATGCAGGGTATGCTCAGTCACATCCACACCTCCTTTTTCATGCAGTTTCAAAGGCAGCACCGCAAAAAGAACATACAGTCTTTGTGCGGCAGTACCTCAATATAATTATACTTCATTTTCCGACAAAATGCAATCCCTTTCCGGAGAGTTTTTATCATCACAGACAATCTTTATAAATTCATCTATGCTTAAATAAACAAGGTCACTTCGCACTCTGCACATTTCACGGACTTCTGCAGACTGAACCTCAGGCACATTCATGTGAACAATGTATATTTTATCTGCAAAAGCCGTATCCTTCCATTTCAGCTGTCTTATATAATCCCTCAGCTTTTCTTCGAACATTTCATCATCTTTTTCGTAAACAATTACATTAAATCTTCTGATATCATCTTTATAATATCCCGCAGGCACAAGGATAATATGCACAAGCTCAGTTATCACAAGTATGCAGAGCAAGACTGCCGCCGTAATCACACAGCCGCTGACCATATGCGCCACCTCCTTGTGTATTATATGCGTATCTGAGAAATATGTAAACAAAAAGACTGCCGCCGTTTTAAACAGCAGCAGTCTGAAACATTCATTATGCCGGTTCTTTACTTGATAAGGCTCTTGCCTGTCATTTCAGCAGGCTGAGGAAGTCCTAAAAGCTGAAGCATTGTAGGTGCAATGTCAGCCAGAACGCCGCCCTCACGCAGTTCACAGTCCTCACCTACTACCACGAAAGGTACAGGATTTGTTGTGTGTGCTGTGAATGCCGAACCGTCCGGCTCATACATCTTGTCTGCATTGCCGTGGTCAGCTGTG
>JAQXHO010000184.1 GCA_029007315.1 Oscillospiraceae bacterium | reverse complement strand
CCCATCTTATCAGCCGGGATCTTGTCGGAATCGCAGATCTCGATCTCGATTTCAGCGTCGATAGGATTCGGGAATTCAGCTGTGATAGCTGTATCAATAGGAAGCAGGATCTTCTTGCCCAGCTTTTCAGCCTTAGCAAGCATTTCCTTGCAGTAATCGATCTTTTCATCATCAACGAGAGATGTGCCGATAGAACCGCCTTTAGCCTTGATGAATGTGTAAGCCATACCGCCGCCGATGATCAGTGTATCGCACTTTTCAAGCAGGTTGGAGATAACATTCAGCTTGTCTGCAACCTTTGCACCGCCGAGAATTGCAACGAAAGGTCTTTCCGGAACTTCAACAGCATTGCCGAGATACTTGATTTCCTTCTGCATCAGATAGCCTACAGCTGTTGTGTCAACAAACTTTGTAACACCTGCTGTGGAAGCGTGTGCTCTGTGTGCGCTGCCGAATGCGTCCATTACGAAAACATCTGCCAGAGAAGCCAGTTCCTTGCTGAATTCTTCGCCGTTCTTTGTTTCATCTGCACCACGGAATCTTGTGTTCTCCAGAACGATGATCTCGCCGTCGTTCATAGCGTCAACAGCAGCCTTTACGCTGTCGTCAACTACAACATCAGAGGGAACGAATGTAACCTTAGTATCAACCAGTTCGCCCAGTCTTTCAGCAGCAGCCTTCAGAGAGAACTTAGCCTCCGGACCATTCTTCGGCTTGCCCAGATGTGAGCAAAGGATAACCTTGCCGCCGTCTGCAACCAGCTTATTGATCGTAGGAAGAGCAGCCTGGATTCTGTTGTCGTTTGTGATAACGCCGTCCTTCATAGGAACGTTGAAGTCAACACGTACCAGGACACGCTTGCCCTTTACATTAATATCGTCTACTGTAACCTTGTTTAAACCTGCCATTTGTTCTGACATCCTTTCATGTTAAAATACCAGTATTCTGGCGCACAGCGCCATACAATTATATTTTACACTATTTTACTTCATTTTGCAAGTAGTTATCCGATTTTTTTGTAATTTTGAAAAAGAATTTGTTTCGGCTACATCTAATGTTTTTATTTATTTCATACAAAAAGAAAAGCGGCTCCGAAAAGCCGCTGATTATTTTTTGAGTCTATCAGTGATAAGCAACAATAAAGCCGTTTATATTGTCGCCTGAAACCGTGTATTCCTGACAGCTGGGAATGTTTATTACAGTGCTGCCGGCTGCGGAAAGTTCAGTATAGAACACCGTCCACACAACATCTCCTGTATCAACAGTCAGAGGTGATGTGGCAGGATAACTCTTTACAGCTTCAACATATTCCTCAAGACAGAGATTATTTTCATTCATGTAATATGAATGAGGCTTTCCGACATAATGGAAAGTATAGGATCTGGGATTCACACCGGTAGAATCGATCTTTCCTTCCGGGTAGCGAAGCACAAATCCGTACTTGTAGGCATTGTCATTTATCCATGAATAGTCACCGTTGGAAACATAGTAATTCTGCAAACCGCCTTCAGGAGTTACGGAAAGGTCAAAGGATCTGCCTGTATGATAGTCAGAACAGCCTCCGGCAAATACAGAAGCACCGTTTGAATATCTGTAATTCTGATCCTCTTTGCTGCGGTAGCCGCCTGTTACCTTAATGTCATTTTTACCGTAAATAGTACTGAATTCGGAAAGAAATTCATTGAGGTGCAGAACAACCGTTTCGTCAAGCATGATATCAGAGCTGTCAGCTGTATAGCTTGAATTGCGCTTTTCATCAACGCTTACAAGGTTTACATCTCCCGCAGGAAAAGTATACTGATTATTTGCATTTACAACTGCAAGCGTTCCCTTGTGCATATCATCAGCTGTGGGTGACAGTGACACCGCTGTCTGCGAAGGAGAAACTGACAAAGGCTCTGAGCCATCAGCTTCACCGGTACCGGAGGAAGCTTCCGTTGCGGATTCATTTTCTGATGTTTCGCTGCCTTCAGAGGGAGAACAAACGCATTTCACACAGCTGCAGGTACAGGAGAAGAGAAGTATCAGCAGCACTACCAGTAAAGCCAGCGCAATAAATATTCGGTCATAACGGACACGGCGGCGTTTAGCAGGTCTTCTCGCCTGCCGGTTTCTTTCATTTTGCTGTTCCATATAACGATTTCCTTTCAGATCAGAAGAATTATTAAGATCAAATATTCATATTTATTATACCATATTCTGCATTCCTTGTAAAGCACTTTGAGATTTACCGTCATTCTGCATATATCCTTCTGTATTTTACCCAGTTTTCATAGAGATTACTTACAATTTTAGTGAATTCAAACAAAACACAGAAGAAAAAAATTTACAATTTGCTCTTGACATGATATTACATATGTGATATAATAATAAAACCGCGTGTATTGGGTCGCAAAAAGAGTAATCTTACCCAATGCAGCGAGTTTTTTAAAGAAAAGGCAGGTGCCAGAAATGTACGCAGTTATTGAAACAGGCGGCAAGCAGTATCAGGTTAAGGCTGGCGATACTCTCTTCATCGAAAAGCTCGGTGCTGAGGAAGAAAGCACAGTAACATTTGACAAGGTTGTCGCAGTAAGCACAGATGCAGGTCTGTCCGTAGGTGCTCCTTACGTAGCAGGTGCAACTGTAACAGCTAAGGTTCTGAAGAACGGCAAGGCTAAGAAGATCACTGTTATGACTTACAAGCCGAAGAAGGGCGAAAAGAAGAAGCAGGGTCACAGACAGCCCTATACTCAGGTTCAGATCGAAGCTATCAACGCATAATGATCCGTATCCTGTTCTTTCAGCAGAATAACAGACTTTGCGGATGCAGGCTTTCCGGCCATGCAGGATATGCAGACAGAGGCGAGGACATTGTTTGTGCAAGCGTTTCCTCCGCTGTTCAGCTTACCGCAAATATGCTGACTGAGATATTTCATACAGACGCAGATGTATGCGCTGATGCAAATTCCGTATCAATAAAGCTTCCGGACAACTGTTCTGATGAAGGCGTAAAGATACTGGAGGGCTTAAAGCTCCATGCAGAGCTGCTGAAAGAGGATTATCCGAAATTTATTCAAATAACGCACACGGAGGTGTAACATATCATGCTGAAGATTAGTATGCAGTTCTTCGCTCATAAGAAGGGTTCCGGTTCTACAAAGAACGGCCGTGATTCTGAGTCCAAAAGACTGGGTGTAAAGAGAGCAGACGGTCAGTTCGTTAAGGCTGGCAATATTCTGGTTCGCCAGAGAGGTACACACATTCATCCCGGTAACGGCGTAGGTATCGGTTCTGACGATACACTGTTCGCAATGGTTGACGGTACAGTTAAGTTCGAGCGTTTCGGCCGTGACCGCAAGAAGGTAAGCGTATACGCTGCCGAATAATTGCGATTCCAATGAATCTGACGGAAATCCCGAGCAATTGCTTCGGGATTTTCTTTTAATACGTAAAGCCGAACATTACTTGAGAGGTATATTTTCATGTTTGTAGATAAGGCGAAAATTAAAATCAAAGCAGGAAACGGCGGCGACGGTGCGGTGTCCTTTCACCGTGAGAAATATGTGGCAGCCGGCGGTCCAGACGGCGGCGACGGCGGCAAGGGCGGAGATATCGTATTCCAGGTAGACGACAACTTCTCTACTCTTATTGATTTCCGCTATAAGAGAAAGTACGTCGCCAAAAATGGCGATCCCGGCGGTGCTAAAAACTGCACAGGTAAAAGCGCTCCCGATCTTGTAATAAAGGTACCCAGAGGAACTGTTGTAAGGAATGCTGTTACAGGCAGAATCATGGCTGACCTTTCCACGGACGAGCCTCAGATTCTTGCAAAGGGAGGCAGAGGCGGTAAGGGCAATATTCATTTTGCCTCTTCAACAAGACAGATCCCACGTTTTGCAAAGCCGGGTTTCCCTGGTGAAGAATTTGAGGTCACACTGGAACTGAAGCTTCTTGCTGACGTAGGTCTTGTGGGTTATCCCAACGTAGGCAAATCCACGCTTATTTCCGTTGTAAGTGCGGCAAAACCAAAAATTGCAAATTACCACTTCACTACCCTTACTCCTGTACTGGGAGTTGTACGTCTGGGTGAGGAAAACTCCTTCGTTATGGCGGATATTCCCGGACTAATCGAAGGTGCAAGCGACGGACTCGGCCTTGGTCATGAGTTCCTTCGCCATGTGGAACGCTGCCGTCTTATTATCCATGTGGTGGATGTTTCAGGCGTTGAAGGACGTGACCCTGTTGAAGATTACGAGAAGATCCAGAAGGAACTTTTAAATTTCAGTGAGGAACTGGCTGAACGTCCTCAGATAGTTGCCGCTAATAAATGCGATATGGCAGACCCGGAACAGATCGCACGTTTCCGTGAATATATAGAGGAAAAGGGTCTTCCCTTCTATGAAATTTCAGCAGCCACCACGCAGGGAACAGCTGAACTGGTACAGGCGACCGGCAATATGCTTTCAGAACTGCCGCCTATTCTCCAGTATGAGCCGGAACCTATTACAGAGGAAGAGCTGATTGCCGACACCTACGGTAAGTTTGAGATCGAGGTGGAGGACGGCATTTACTATGTGGACGCAAAGTGGCTTGAACCTATCATGCGTACTGTTAATATGGAGGATTACTCCTCTCTCCAGTACTTCCAGAGAGTTCTCAGAAGCAGCGGCATTATTGACGCACTTGAAAATATGGGCATTCCCGAAGGTGCAACCGTTAATATTCTCGGCTTTGAGTTTGACTTTGTATCATAAAGGAAAGGACTGCCCTGAATATGAAAGAACCTTTGTCAGCTCTGGAAGCAAAACAGTACAGTCCTCTTGCCCTTGCATTTCTCGGCGACAGTGTTTATGAAATAATGATGCGTGAACATATTCTGCTGAGTGCAAATATGCCTGCATCTGAACTTCATTCACTTAAAATAAAGCGTGTTTGTGCAGCATACCAGGCTGCCGCCGCAGATATCATAATGCCATCTCTCACCGAAGAGGAAATTTCCGTTTATAAACGAGGCCGCAACGCTACGGGAAATTCCGTTCCTAAAAACGGAAACGCTGCGGATTATCATAAAGCTACCGGTCTGGAATCACTTTTCGGATACCTTTTCCTTAAAGGCGAAAACGAAAGACTCGGTGAACTCTTTGACATTATATGTCAGTCAGACGAAAATATATTACGTAAGGAGTGTTAGAAAAATGTCAGGACATTCAAAATGGAACAATATTAAAAGACGTAAGGAAGCAACTGACGCTGTCAAGGCTAAGATCTTCACAAAAATAGGCAGAGAGATCACTGTATGCGTCAAAGAAGGCGGCGCTGACCCTGCAAGCAACTCTAAACTGCGTGACCTTATTGCAAAGGCTAAGCAGAATAACGTTCCAAATGACAATATTGACAGAGTTATCAAAAAGGCTGCCGGCGACGGCGACAAGAACAACTACGAAAACAACATCTATGAAGGCTACGGTCCCGGAGGAGTTGCCGTTATCGTAGACTGTCTTACAGACAACAAAAACCGTACAGCCGGAGATATTCGCCACTACTTCGACAAGTTCGGCGGAAATCTGGGTACATCTGGCTGTGTATCATTCATGTTCACCGAAAAGGGCATTGTGGTAATTGAAAATACAGGTCTTGACGAAGATACTGTTATGGAGGACTGCTTTGAATTTGAGGCAGATGACCTTTCTGTTGAAGAGGACGTTATCGAGGTAGTATGCGCTCCTTCTGCACTCTCAGGACTCCGTGACGGTCTGACCGCAAAGGGATACACTATAATTTCAGCAGAAACAGACATGATCCCTGCAACATATACAACTCTTACAGATGAAGATCAGATAAAGAAGATGAACCTTCTTCTTGAACATCTGGAAGACAATGACGACGTTCAGAATGTTTATCACAACTGGAATATGCCTGAGGAAGAATAACCCGTAAACAAGCGAGCTGCTGCATTTTCTCTGCAACAGCTCCTTTTCAATGAAAACTTTGCAGAAAGAAAAAGAGAAAGGAATTATAATGCAGTTTAACGAAACAGATCTCTCAAAGGAGCTGCTGGAAGCCGTTGAGAGAATGGGATTTTCAGAAATGACAGAGATCCAGGAAAAATCCATACCTCCTCTGCTTGAGGGAAGAGATGTTATAGGCAAGTCAAATACAGGTACGGGCAAAACCGCCGCATTCAGCCTTCCTATTATTGAAAAAATCACCGAGGAATCACGCCATTACGTGAACGCCCTCATACTCTGTCCCACAAGAGAGCTTGCTATGCAGGCCTGCGAGGAGATTTGCAAATTCTCAAAATTCAAAAAATATGTAAAGCCTGTTGCCGTTTACGGTGGTGCCAGCATGGACAGACAGATATATGCCCTGAAAAACGGCGCAAATATTGTTATAGGCACTCCGGGAAGAGTTCTTGACCACCTGAGAAGACGCACTTTAAAGCTGAAAAATCTCAGCACTATTGTTCTTGACGAAGCTGACGAAATGCTCAACATGGGTTTCCGTGAGGATATTGAGGCTGTTCTGGCTGAAATTCCGGAGGAGCGTCAGACTGTGCTGTTCTCAGCCACAATGCCGCCTGCAATTCTTCAGATCACAAAGCAGTACCAGAAAGACCCTGTTATGGTGAAAATTGAAAGTGCCGCTAAGACAGTTGACCTTATTGAACAGTTCTATGTATCCGTTCCCATGGGCAGAAAAACCGACGCACTTCATCTGCTGCTGACAGACAAAAAACCCCAGTCCACCATGATATTCTGCAACACAAAGAAAATGGTTGACGAGCTTACAGAAGCACTTATCAGCCGTGGTTTCCCTGCCATAGGTCTGCACGGTGACATGAAGCAGGCACAGCGTACACAGGTGATGAACAGCGTTAAAAGCGGCAGAAGCACCATTCTTATTGCAACGGACGTTGCCGCAAGAGGAATAGACGTAAAGGGCATTGACATGGTATTCAACTATGATCTGCCTCAGGATCATGAGTACTATATTCACCGTATAGGCAGAACAGGACGTGCAGGAAAATCCGGCACTGCGTACAGCATTGTAAGCGGCAGAAAGCAGGAGCTTGAACTGCGGGATATTTCACGATACACAAAAGCAGATATTACTGAGGTTCCGGTTCCCTCCTCTTCGGAAATAAAGGAAAACGCTATCAGTTCCATGAAAGCCGAAATACTTGAAAGCGTAAATGGCAGTATTTCAGATGACGCAAAACATCTTGCAGAAAGCCTTATAGAAACAGGTGTTTCCGCAGAAGAACTGCTCAGTGCAATTCTCAGCAAACAGGTTGCCGACGCCATGAAAACCCTTCCGCTGTTTGACGTTCCACGTCCAATTACAAGAAAAAACGGCAGGAAACAGGAAGTTCGCAATACAGTTCGTGTTCATATAAACGTGGGCAGAAAGGAACGTATGGCACCGAATTT
>JAQXHO010000183.1 GCA_029007315.1 Oscillospiraceae bacterium | reverse complement strand
ATCAGTCTGTTCTTCTCCGTTTCTTCTGTAGGCTGCGTAAACATAATCGTCGAAGTAAGGTGCATTTCCATATGTTTCAAGCAGTCCTTTATCGTCAAACTGCGTATAACCCAAAGGTGCTTCCAGCGGTTTATCTGTTATCGGGCCAATTGCCGGTTCACGTTCAATCGGTGAAATAAGATAAAGTCCCTCAGAATCAGAGCCAGTCATAAGATGTGTAAGCAGAATTGAAGCTGATACATTGCCGTCCATAAGTTCAAGTGCTGCAAGCTGCATATCAAATATGCTCTTATACATATCATCATCATACTGTACAGTCACATTATAAATGTCCATTTCGTTATATGTGCGTTTGTATTCAATGCTTTCCACTGCACATGGCAAAGTTTTGCAGTCCTCAGCTGTAAACTCTTTTCCAGCAGGTACTCCTATTGTCATTATATAGGTTTTTCCGTCTGTATCCACCCAGCCATTTGTATAAGCTGTTCCTGTCATTTCATATACCTCTGAAACGCCTGTCAGGTCATAAAGTCTGCTTCTGTCCTCTGTACTGCCGCAGTTTATGATATATGTTCTGCCAAGGTCAAGGTCATTAAGATTCATGGCGCCGTATTCTCCGCTGTAACGCCCGTTATATTCAAATTTTTCCGCAGGAACTGCTGTATAATTTTCATTTATTTCGTGAAGTTCTTCTTCACTTAATACAGCAGTGGAATTCTCCATAACAACAGCAGTGTAAGATGATGCCTTTGTGCAGATATATCTGCAATCATCTTTGTTATCTGCAATCGTTATCATGTCATAATCAGAACCTTCATACTTAAATGTCACGCTGTGGTCATTGACTGACACAATATCATCTTTTGTATATGCAGAAGCTGAAACCGATGAAACACAGACAGCCGCCGCAATGGCTGATATTACAGCCAGTATCCTTTTCATTTTCTTCATAAAATCTCCTCCTTTAACTTGTTTTCAGGCAGATTTTCCCACTATCCGCCTTGACTTTATTATACAATATTCTGTGCAGAATTTCAATAGCAATTTTACATAAAACTCGCTTGAAATTTAAAAAAAGTTATACAGTATGCACAACCGTTTTTCAGCAAATTTCTCCCTCACGGCAGGTTATAATAACATATAAAGAAAAAAGACCGCCGGAGCAGCCTTTTCTCAGTTAGTCTTCATTTTCATAAACAGCCAGGATCTCGCCTATGTACTGCTTGTGGAGAGGATCGGTGCCGTACCACCTGTCGTAGGTTTCCTTTGATGTGAATGCCTCCTGCTTCATCATTTCAGAATAACGCTTGCGGCAGACAAACACCCTCTTTGCCTCGGCAAATGTCACTGCTCCCTCAATCTCCACAGGAGTAAGTCCCGTTTCCTTTGCCTTGTCGTAATCTCTGCCGGACTTTGTGCCGCAGAAATTCAGCGCACTGCGATAGCTCTCGTCAAAAAAGCTTATGGTGTATACGTCATTTTCCTCCATAAAACCAAAGGTATGGCGGTTTGTACGCACTGCACACACAAAGGAAGGTGCGCCCCACATTACGCCCATAAAGCCCCATGAAGCTGTCATGGTGTTATAGGATTCGCTATTGCCTGCTGTTATGAGAAACCAGTCCTTTCCGATCTCTCTGAAGACATTGCCGGAAAGCTCCTCCGGATTTTTCTTTACAAAGCTCATTGCAACTGCTCCTTTCATGCAATATTACATTAGTATTATACCATATCGCATTATGCTGTGCAATAGCTTTTACGCAAGTCTTTTGATTCCGTTACCTCTGTACTGAAGTCTGAGCTTATCCGTAATGAGAGCTATGAACTCGGAATTGGTAGGCTTACCCTTGCAGGTATTCACCGTGTAGCCGAAAAATGAATTCAGCGTTTCTATGTTTCCTCTGTCCCATGCGATCTCTATTGCGTGGCGTATTGCACGTTCCACTCTTGAGGAGGTGGTTTCATACTTTTTCGCAACAGTGGGATAAAGAAGCTTTGTTATGCTTTCAAGCAGCTCACTGTCGTCTATTGCCATAAGTATAGCCGTTCTGAGATACTGGTAACCCTTTATATGCGCCGGCACTCCAAGCTGATGTATTATTTCGGTTACTACTATCTCCAGATCGTGGGTTTCATGCACCGTCTGGACAGGTTCACCGCTTAAAAGCTTCTTTGCCCGTGCCACCATCATATCATTGTCAAAAGGCCTCTGCACAAAATATGTTGCTCCTGCCTCTACCACCTGTCTTTCAAGAAATGCGTTATCATACGCTGAGGTAATGATAAAATACGGAAGCTTTCCTCCAAGTGATCTCAGCTTTGTCATTACCTCAACCGCATCATAATGCACCATTACTGCATCCATAATTACAATCTCGGGACAGTCATTTTTTATCGAATCCAAAAGTACCTTACCGTCCTTCTTCCGTGTAACCGTGTAAATACCTTTGGAACGGAAGCAGTTCGCACAGGAAATTCCGAATTCAACGCTGTCATCTCCGATCAGTACCTTTATCTTGTGATTCATATATCCTCCCTCTCACCTGCAAGCTTATTTTAACATAGCGTTTTAAAGCCCTCAATAATCAGCTTTGTCGTAAGCTGTCAAAGATACAGTGCCCGAAAACAACGCAATTACGAAGGTTTTACCGTTTTTTTAATGCCTTGTTATTTCCGTGAACTTTCATGCTTTATTTCGTTAACTTAATAAAGCACAGGAAATTTCCGACCTTTAATGTACTGTTTTTTACGCCTTTTAAATCTTAAAAAACAGTGTATTTTTCATCTCTTTTCTGCTGTATTTTTTTGACGCTCCATGACGAAAATGATAATACTTTTTTTGCCCTCAGAACATCAGTCTGACTTTTTTCCTCCTCTGTCTTTTGCAGAGAACAAAAAATACTGAATCAAAGACAGAGCCAGAATGAGAATGCACACTGCTATGACAGGCATAAAAGCCTGTCTGTAAACTGATGAGGCAGGCATATCTCTCAGCGCACTGTAGAAGCCGGCTTCATCTGCATAGGCTGAAATCTTTTCCATTATGAAAAGCACAACAACCGTTCCGGATACTGCAAGAACCGATGATATCCGGCTGAACTTTAATAAACACAATACTGCGCCGGCTGTCAGAATAACTGCCGCCAGTATAAGCATATAACCGTAATTCTGAAAATATAAGGGCCAGTTTTCGCCTTTTCCGGCGGAATTTATTATTCCGAAAGCTGCACCCACGATATTTATTATGACAAAAAATATCACTGATATTACAAGGAGAATCCTCAGTATTATTATTACTGCAAAATTGCTCTTATTTTTCATAAGAAAACTCCTTTCATAAGGGCAATTCTATTCCCTGCTTTTTTCGCTTATAAAAATGCTGATCCGGACTCATATTATGATTACGCAAAAGAAAAAATGCAAAATATAAACGCAAAAGAAAGAAGGTCATCTATGTTTAAACATCTGCGGCAGACAGCCATTGCACTGACTGCTTTAATGCTTCAGACATTTGCCGCTGCCGGTTACTATTCCTGGAAGCTGCCTGACAGCTATTATATTGCCTCCGGCAGTGATCTCAGGGTTTCCTCATTTTTCCCGATCACAGCGGAAATCACAGAGGAGGATTCTCTTGCCGCCTTTTACCAGGATTCAGACAGGACAAGCACCGCTTCATTAAAGCTCTTCGGCATTATTCCCATTAAAAATGCAGAGATACAGGAAATTGAAACTCCAATGCTCATACCCGGAGGAGAACCCTTCGGAATACGCCTTAAAATGGACGGCGTTATGATAGTTCGTCTTGGTGCTGCCGACACAAAAAACGGTACTGTATGCCCTGCAAAGGAAGCAGGACTCCGTGCCGGTGACATTATCGAAACTGTAGGAGGATATTCCATAACCTCAAACGATTCACTGAAGGACGCCATACGTGCGGCGGAAGGCAGAACCGTGGAAATAGAATACACTCGTGACGGAGAAGAGAAGATCTGTCTGCTGACTCCTGCCTATTCCCTTTCGGATTGCTGCTATACCGCCGGAATATGGGTGCGTGACAGCCTTGCAGGCATCGGCACTATGACATTTTACGACGCTTCCGGCATGACATTCGGCGGTCTTGGTCATCCCATATGCGACAGTGATACAGGCGTGTGCATACCTATAGGCGAAGGAAGCGCCTGTCCTGTTACTATAAAAGATGTTGTAAAGGGCAAAAAGGGCGATCCCGGAATGCTGGAAGGAGCCTTTCAGAATGAAAACGATCTGGGTTCGCTTCTCTGCAACAACCGGTGCGGCGTATTCGGAAAGCTTTCCTCTTCCGCACCTCAGAAAGAGCCTTTGCCCATGGCATTCAAGCAGGAAATAAAGCCGGGAAAGGCTGAGATCATCTGCACTGTAAACGGCACAGAGCCGGCATATTACAGCGTGGAGATAGAAGAAATCGACCCTTCCGGCAGTGATAATACAAAAAATATGATAATTCACGTTACCGACAAGGCTCTCATTGAATCAACCGGCGGTATCGTGCAGGGCATGAGCGGTTCTCCTGTGATTCAGAACGGAAAACTGGTGGGCGCTGTTACCCATGTTTTTGTTGACGACCCCACAAGAGGATACGGCATATTCTGTGAGAATATGTACAAATACGGCTCTGCCTACAGCGGTTAGTACGGCAGGGTGAATCTGCCGATCTTCCATTTATTCTCTTCCAGTACAAGAGAAAATTCCGCTGTACTTTCGCCCTCTTCATATTCTATAGTCACACTGAAAACTACTTCCTCATCTGAAACGGATACAAGCTTATCCACCTGTGATGAGAGATAGGTCATATCCATTCCTCTTACGGCTCTTGCGGCGTAAAGTCTGCCGTTCTGTTCAAGAAGCAGTCCCTCAAAGTCGCTGCTGTGATACTTTTTGCTGAAAAGTTCATAGTAGGGTGCAGTGGCTTCCTCAAAGGAACCGCAGGCAGTAAGGAAATATGTTTTGTCTATTATCTCAAGATTTTCCCTGTCAATGGGAAATTCGCTTCCTGTGCAGAGATATCTGAAGGCAAGGTCACAGCCTTTCATATATAATTCCTGAGCTTCTGCAAGCCACTGTGCCTCTGTTTTTCCTGCTGCTCCGAAAACGCCCTCTCCAGGCTGTGTTTCCTGTATTTCTGCCGGAATATTCTCTTCCGCTGCATTTTCATTCTGAGCCGGTACAGATTCTCCGGCTGACGCACCGGAACTATTTTCCTCCGTAACCTTAACGGAAGGATTTTCATTTGCTGTATCAGTGATCACGGCTGTTTCCGAACCGGCAATAGTATTTGTTTCAGTTTCAGAAGAGCCCTTTGTTTCCGGTTCTGTCTGTGCAGTGGTTTCAATAATTTCAAGCTGCTGCTTTTCCGTGCTTTGCTCTTCCTTTTTGGAACAGCCCCATATTAAGCTAATACTCAGCAGCACTGATAAAATAACGAATCCTTTTTTCATATTATGACACCTCTTTGCAATATTATCCTCATTATACTATATTATGCCGTAATTTGCAAGTACGGGAAATAAAAAACGCCTTGCTGCTTAAACTGCAAGGCGCTGACTTTATAGAAAAATCTTATCTGTTATCGTCGCTGAAACCGCTTTCAACAAGATCAACCAGGGAATCTACAGCTGTCTGCTCATCCTGACCGTCTGCGATGATACGGATCTTTGTGCCGCCTACGATACCCAGTGAAAGGATACCCAGAAGGCTCTTGGCATTTACTCGGCGCTCTTCCTTTTCGATCCAGATGGAGGCACGGAACTCGTTAGCCTTCTGGATAAAAAATGTTGCAGGTCTTGCATGAAGACCAACCTGATTCTTCACTTCAACGTCTTTTACGTACATAGCAATTACTCTCCTATCATAATATTTCTTTAGGAAGATAACTTATGTCTTCCTGCTGATAAGCCTTTGATTTCTCTCTATGTTAACTATTATACAGGCTTTTTCTCTTCTCGTCAACGTGCATTTTGCAATAAATGAGTGTTTTTACCTAAATTTCTACGTGTTGACATACCAGAGGATTTTTTCAGCCCGAAAGTTTGTTTATTATCACCACAGTTTTTTCGTCATGGTAAGAGTGCATAAATTCAACAGCCGGTTTTCGCCACTCATCACAAAAATTTTGTTATATTTTGTCAATATAGCTCTCATACAAGTCTGGTCGCTTTTCCTTCGTCACTTCAAGGCTTTGTGCAAACCGCCAGTCCGCAATGTTCTTGTGATGACCTGACAGCAGCACCGGAGGCACCGCCATATCATGCCATATTTCCGGCCTTGTATAGTGAGGATATTCAAGAAGTCCGCTGAAATGGCTTTCCTCCTCAAAGCAGACGGATTCCGGAAGAACTCCGGGACACATTCTTGCAATGGCATCTGTCAGAACAAGTGCAGGAAGTTCTCCGCCTGTAAGCACATAGTCGCCCACAGATATCTCCTCATCTATTATTGTATCCAGAACTCGCTGATCAATACCTTCATAATGTCCGCAGAGCAGAAAAAGGCTGTTCATTTCTGAAAGCTCCACTGCCTTCTGCTGAGTGAGAGTTTTTCCCTTTGGCGAAAGATAAATGGCGTGAGGCTTATCCTCCAGCTTTTCGCAGACTGCTTCCCAGCAGCGGTAAATGGGATCAGCCTGCATTACCATACCTCTTCCGCCGCCGTATGGCACATCGTCCACACGCTTATGCTTATTGAGGGTATAGTCACGTATATTGTGGCATTCTACTGTAATATAGCCTGCCTTCCTTGCACGTCCCACAATGCTTTCCGACAGCACTGCCTCGCACATATCCGGAAACAGAGTCGCAATGTCAATTCGCATCAAGAAGTCCCTCCAGCGGACGTATTTTCATAATGCCGCCGTCAACGTCGGTTTCAGTTATAACATCAGGAATTGCAGGGATCCAGTAGGTTTTCCTGTTTTCCTCGTCATAGACCTCGTAAACGTCGTTTGCCCCGGTCTGGGATACGTCCTTTAGTGTACCGTAAACCTTTTCATTGTCTGCGTCAATAACCTTCAGACCAATGAGGTCCTGTATGAAATATACGCCCTCTTCAAGCTCCAGATCGTCACGGTGAATATACAGCACCTTATTTCTGAGCTTCTCTGCCTCCTCCGGAGATGTGCAGCCTTCGAAGCGCATTATTACCGTATTTTTAAACACTCTTGCGTCTTCCACTGCAATTTCTTTTTTATCCCTGTCAATAAACAGTCTGTCAAATTCACACAGAAGCTCCGGTTCATCACACCAGGGCATGACCTTCACATCGCCTCTAAGTCCGTGAATATTGACGATTTTGCCGATTTCCAGATATTCCTTTTTCATCTGATTTTCTCCTTTATAGTAAAAACAGGCGAATCCGGAGAATCGCCTGCAATAACCTTGTTAGTCTATTTCCACCGCAATCTTCTGATTGGTCTTAGCAGCGCCGGAACGCATGATTACACGGATAGCCTTGGCAATTCTGCCCTGCTTGCCGATAACTCTGCCCATGTCGTCCGGAGCAACATTCAGGTGGAATACTATAACGCCTTCCTCATTGGGAGCGTCTTCTGTGATCTTTATTGCAGACGGGTCCTCAACCAGACCTGCCACAATTGTATAAAGCAAATCCTGCATACTGTCTGCTCCTTTCAGAAAATGCCTGCAAGAGTGCGAGCAGCAGCACATAAGGCTGCATTGCTCCCTGCCTGCATTTCCGAAGAATATTCCGATTAAAGAATACCCTCCTTCTTCAGAATAACCTTAACGGTGTCTGTAGGCTGTGCGCCGTTACCCAGCCACTTCTTAGCCTTTTCAGCATCGATCTTTACTACAGACGGTTCCTTTGTAGGATCATAGTAGCCGATTTCTTCGATGAATCTGCCGTCACGGGGATATCTCTCATCAGCAACTACTACACGGTAGAAGGGAGCCTTCTTTGCGCCCATTCTTCTCAGTCTGATCTTTACTGCCATTTCTTTTTCACCTCCATGTGTGCATTCTATATATCAGCAGTTTCCTGCATGATAAATCTTACTTTTTCGGCATTATTCCCGGAGGAAGTCCCGGAATATTGCCTCCCTGCATTCCCTGAATATCGTCTAAATTCATTCCTGCAAGACGTTTCATTGCACGGCGTGACACCTTGCCGTTTTTGCCCTTGACGTTTCCGCCCATTTTCTTCATCATCTTCTGCATCTGGTCAAACTGCTTGAGAAGTCTGTTAACGTCCTCGACCTTGTTGCCGCTGCCGGCAGCAATTCTCCTCTTTCGTGAGGGATTTATAATGGAGGGTTTCTTTCTCTCCGCAGCTGTCATTGATGTGATGATCGCCTCTATTCTTGTAAACTGCCTGTCGTCTATGTCAACATCTTTCAGCTTTCCGCTGACGCCGGGAATCATTCCCAGTATAGACTGCAGTGAACCCATTTTCTTTATCTGCTGAAGCTGGTCAAGGAGGTCATTCATATCGAACTGATTCTGCTCCATGCGTTTTGCAAGGCGTTCTGCCTCGTTTATATCAACAGTGCTTTCAGCCTTTTCGATAAGTGTGAGAACATCACCCATTCCCAGAATGCGTGACGCCATTCTCTCAGGGTGGAACTGCTCGAAATCATCGAGCTTTTCGCCCATACCGACATACTTTATAGGCTTGCCTGTTACAGCCAGTACGGACAGTGCCGCACCGCCTCTTGTATCTGAATCCAGCTTTGACATGAGAACACTGTCAATGCCCAGTGCGTCGTCAAATGCCTTTGCAACATTTACTGCGTCCTGACCTGTCATTGCGTCTACTACCAGCATTATCTCATTGGGATTTGTGAGCTTTTTCAGCTCTTTCAGCTCATCCATGAGAGTTTCATCTATATGAAGTCTTCCGGCTGTATCCAGAATGATAACATCATTGCCGTGATCTCTGCCGTATTTCATAGCCTCTTTTGCTATTATCATGGGGGATATCTGTCCCATTTCAAAGACCTTTACCCCTGCACGTTCACCTACTACCTGCAGCTGATTTATAGCGGCAGGACGGTATATATCGCATGCAACAAGCAGCGGATAATGTCCCTCTTTTTTAAGGAGCTTTGCGAGCTTTGCAGAATGGGTCGTCTTACCTGAACCCTGAAGTCCGCACATCATTATAACACAAGGGGGCTTTGAGGGGAACTTTATTCTTGCATTCTCATTGCCCATGAGTGCGCAGAGTTCTTCGTTTACTATTTTGATAACCTGCTGACCGGGTGTAAGACTTGTCAGCACTTCCTCCCCTACGGCTCTTGCAGAAACCTTTGCCACAAAGTCCTTTACGACCTTATAGCTTACGTCAGCCTCTAAAAGCGCCATACGGACTTCACGCATGGCTTCCTTTACGTCCGCCTCTGTGAGTTTACCGTGTGATTTAAGTTTTCTGAATACCCGATTCAGCTTATCGGAAAGACCTTCAAAAGCCATGTCTGTGCCTCCTTCCGGCATACGTTGTTTTTATAATTAAAGCAGCTGCAGGCCCTCCTGCACCTTTTCTCTGATAATGCTGCATTTTTCAGCCGCTGACGTGATATTTTCCGCCATGCCTGCCGCCGCACTGTCGATTTCTGCAAATTTTTCACGCAGAGCCGATAACCTCTCTGCAAACCTCAGCTTGCTTTCCATATCAAGCAGAATTTCCTCGCTGCGCTTTATACTGTCCCTTACCGCCTGCCTTGTTATGCCCGAAAGCTCGGATATTTCTCCAAGTGAAAGATCCTCGCCGTAATATAATTCCATTACCTGCTTTTGCCGCTCTGTGAGAAATTCACCATAGCAATCGAAAAGCATCACATACTGCAGATCCTTTGCCATTGTTATTCCTCCTTGCAGGTGTAAAGGTATTCAGCTTTACTATGATAACATATTTTATCTCATTTGTCAAGCAGTACATATATTATTTACATTTTCACTGCCATAAATTTATATATTCCGCCTATTGAAAACATAGTAAACCTATGGTATAATAGTATATAATATATCGTGAAAGGAGAAATTTCAAATGAAAATTTCCACAAAGGGACGATATGCCCTGAGAATGCTTGTTGAACTTGCAATGCAGAGAGAAAACGGCTATATCGCACTGAAAGACATTGCGGAAAATCAGAGCATTTCAAAAAAATACCTTGAACAGATTGCGCCCCTTCTCAACAGGGCGGGACTTTTAAAAACAAACCGTGGCTATCAGGGGGGATATATGCTTGCAAAGGATCCTGCCGACTGCACGGTTGGAGAAATTCTGCGTGTAACCGAGGGCAGCCTTGCACCCATACCCTGTCTGGAGCATGATGTAAACGACTGTCCCAGAGCAGACAAATGTTCAACCCTTTTTGTGTGGGAGGGTCTTTACAGTGCCATAAATGAATATGTGGACGGCATCACTTTGCAGGATATCCTTGACCGCTGTACAGACGCAGACGGCGGAGATTACTGCATCTGATCCTTTTCCTGTTTATTCTTTTTCAGCATTTTAAGTTTAGGGGCAGCTGTAATGTAAGCTGTAACTCCCATTGCCACTGTAAATATTACAAGAAATCCTGCTATTTTCATGCCCCTTGAAGATTCCTTTTCCTCTGTCTGCTGTTCTGATACGGAACTTTCGGCGGCAGAGGTTTCTTCTGCTGACACGCAGATCCCGCCCTGTATGCAAAGCATAAATGCACAGATAAAAACAATTAGTATACGTTTCATTCCATCACCCTTTTATGCAGAAAAACCCCTCCCGTACGGGAGGGGTTTTTTTATTTAAACAAATTAATATTTCAGTTCAGACCCTGAAAGCCCATGCCTGCTGCTGAGGCATGCTGTTCAAGATAGCTTTCTGTCTTGGCAACACGAACATTATTATAAACGTCCATACCGGTACCTGCAGGGAGCAGTTTACCGATGATAACATTTTCTTTAAGGCCATACAGGTGGTCACTCTTGCCTCTGATAGCTGCGTCGGAAAGTGCCTTTGTTGTTTCCTGGAATGATGCAGCTGACAGGAAGCTGTCAGAGCTTGATGCTGCCTTTGTGATACCCTGAAGCACAGGACCCACTGTGACAAAGCTGAGGTCTGTTTCGCCGTTATCCATACGCTGCTGGATCTCGGCATTGATGTCTGTAACCTTCTTCTTGTCAATGAGTGTGCCGGGGAGCAGATAGCTGCTGCCGGAGTCAACGATTTTAACCTTTCTGAGCATCTGACGGACGATAACCTCAATGTGCTTGTCATTGATGTCAACACCCTGCAGACGATAAACCTTCTGTACTTCCTTGATAATATAATCCTGTACTGCGTCTACTCCCAGAATGCTGAGAATATCGCCGGGATAAATATTACCCTCTGTCAGACGTGTACCCTTCTTGATCTCGTCACCCTCACGGACACGAATCTTCAGGCTGTAGTGGATCGGATATGCCTCGGATTCACCCGTTTCATTATTTGTAACGTAAATAGTGCGTGCTGTCTTGATTTCCTCAATGTGAACAGTACCGCCCTCTCGTGCAAGGATAGCTGCACTCTTGGGGTGACGGCTTTCAAAGAGTTCTTCAACACGGGGAAGACCCTGTGTGATATCTTCAGCAGATGCGATACCGCCTGTATGGAAGGTACGCATTGTAAGCTGTGTACCCGGTTCACCGATGGACTGAGCTGCGATAACGCCGACAGTTTCACCTACGGATACAAGATTGCCGTTTGCAAGGTTCATGCCGTAGCACTTAGCACATACGCCCTGTTTTGCACAGCATGTCAGTACGGAACGGATCTTTACAGATGTGATTCCTGCTGTTTCCAGTTTCTGTGCGTCTGCCTCTGTGAGCATCTTGTTCTTTGAGAGAATAACCTCGCCTGTTGCAGGATCCTTTACATCATCAACAAGGTAACGTCCTGCAAGACGGTCAGCCAGCTTTTCGATAAGCTCGTTGCCGTTTCTGATCTCGGATACTGTCAGACCATCTGTCGCACCGCAGTCGTCCTCACGGATAATAACTTCCTGAGATACGTCAACAAGACGTCTTGTAAGGTAACCTGAGTCAGCGGTACGGAGCGCCGTATCAGCCAGACCCTTACGGGCACCACGGGAGGAGATGAAGTATTCCAGAATGTTAAGACCTTCACGGTAATTGGAACGGATAGGCATTTCGATGGTAGCACCGGAGGTATTTGCGATAAGTCCACGCATACCTGCAAGCTGTCTGATCTGGCTCATACTACCACGGGCACCGGAGTCAGCCATCATGAAGATAGGATTGTACTTGTCAAGACCATTTTTCAGAGCAGTTGTAACATCTTCTGTAGCCTGGTTCCAGATCTGTACGAATCTTGCTGACTTTTCAGCAGCTGAAATATAACCGTACTCATACTGTGTATTTATCTCGGAGATCATGTCGTCAGCAGCTTCAATGATCTCTTTCTTCTGCTTAGGGATCTCTGCGTCGCATACAGCAACTGTGATAGCTGCTCTTGTGGAATATTTAAAGCCTGTAGCCTTTACCTTATCGAGAACCTCAGATGTGGTGGCAGTACCGTGTATCTTGATGCAGCGGTCAATGATCTGACCCAGCTGTTTCTTGCCTACAAGGAATGCAATTTCCAGATCAAACTGATGATCGGAGCTTGTTCTGTCTACATAGCCGAGATTCTGCGGGATATTTGCGTTGAATATAAGTCTGCCCACTGTGCAGTCAATCAGCTTGGAAACTCGTCTGTCGCCGATATCCTTAGTGATGCGTACTTTAATTTTAGCGTGGATAGATACATCGCCCTCATTGTAAGCCATGAGTGCTTCATCTACGTCACGGAATACCTTTCCCTCGCCCTTTTCGCCTTCTTTTTCCATGGTCAGATAATATGAACCAAGTACCATATCCTGTGTAGGAACTGCAACAGGACGGCCGTCGGAGGGTTTAAGCAGGTTGTTTGCAGCCAGCATGAGGAATCTTGCCTCTGCCTGTGCCTCTGCTGAAAGGGGCAGATGAACAGCCATCTGGTCGCCGTCGAAGTCAGCGTTAAATGCGGAACATACCAGGGGGTGAAGTTTCAGGGCACGGCCTTCAACCAGGATAGGCTCAAATGCCTGAATACCCAGACGGTGAAGTGTGGGGGCACGGTTCAGAAGAACGGGGTGATCCTTGATCACGTCTTCCAGTGCGTCCCATACCTCAGGAGATGCATGATCTACTTTCTTGCGGGCGCTCTTTATATTCTGGATAACCTTTGTATCCACCAGTCTTTTGAGAACGAATGGCTTGAAAAGTTCCAGTGCCATTTCCTTAGGCAGACCGCACTGGTACATTTTCAACTCAGGGCCTACGACGATAACTGAACGTCCTGAGTAGTCAACACGCTTACCCAGCAGGTTCTGACGGAATCGTCCCTGCTTACCTTTAAGCATATCGGAAAGGGACTTCAGTGCACGGTTGTTGGGACCTGTAACAGGTCTGCCGTGTCTGCCGTTGTCGATAAGTGCGTCAACAGCCTCCTGAAGCATTCTCTTTTCATTTCTTACGATAATGTCCGGAGCTTCCAGTTCCAGCATTCTTTTAAGACGGTTGTTTCTGTTGATAACACGGCGGTACAGATCGTTAAGGTCAGATGTTGCATAACGTCCGCCGTCCAGCATTACCATAGGACGCAGATCCGGAGGAATTACCGGTACTGCTGTGAGAATCATCCATTCCGGACGGTTTCCGGAAAGGCGGAATGCTTCCACAATGTCAAGACGCTTGAGAAGCTTCAGCTTCTTCTGGTCTGATGTCATATCCTTCAGG
>JAQXHO010000182.1 GCA_029007315.1 Oscillospiraceae bacterium | reverse complement strand
GATTTTCATGCCTCAAGAGTTCTCCCCGGCTTTAAGCCTGACAGCAAGCTTCAGATGCTTATGCAGCTGAAAGATGAAGCGGAAATAGTTATCGTTATCAATGCTAATGATATTGAAAAAAACAAAATAAGAGGCGATCTTGGTATTACATATGATATCGAAGTCATTCGCCTTATAAATGTCTTTTCACAAAAGGGTTTATATGTAAGTAGTGTTGTTCTTACTCAGTATTCAGGTCAGCCGTTAGCAGATGCATTTCAGAGTAGACTTGAATCACAGGGAATTAAGGTTTATCATCACTATCATATTAATGGTTACCCTTCCAATCTTAAACTTATCATGAGTGATGAAGGATACGGAAGAAATGACTATATTGAAACAACAAGGCGGCTGGTAGTAATAACTGCTCCGGGTCCGGGCAGCGGTAAAATGGCTACCTGTCTTTCACAGCTTTATCATGAACATAAGCGCAATATAAGCGCTGGATATGCGAAATTTGAAACATTCCCTATCTGGAATATACCTCTTAGACATCCTGTAAATATAGCATATGAAGCAGCAACATCTGATCTTAATGATGTCAATATGATTGATCCTTTTCATCTTGAAGCTTATGGAAAAACCACTGTCAACTACAACAGAGATGTTGAAATATTTCCTGTGCTGAATGCCATGTTTGAGATGATCCTTGGTGAATCTCCCTATAAGTCACCTACTGATATGGGTGTTAATATGGCAGGCAACTGTATTATTGATGATGAAGCTGTATGTGAGGCATCGAAGCAGGAAATAATTCGCAGATATTATATTGCTTTATGCGGAAGCAAATCAGGAACTGTTAAGGAAGATGAAATATACAAGCTTGAACTTCTTATGAATCAGGCAGGTGTAACAACTGCTGATAGAAAAGTGATTTCTGCTGCTCTTCAGCGTGAAAAGGAAACCGGTTCGCCTGCTGCTGCAATGGAACTGCCGGATGGAACAATTCTTACAGGAAGAACCTCTAATCTTCTTGGCGCTGCTTCTGCACTCCTTTTAAACGCATTGAAATATTTCGGTGGAATTGATGAAGAGACATTGCTCATGTCACCTAACGTTATTGAACCTATTCAGAATCTCAAAACTCAGCATCTTGGAAATCAGAATCCACGGCTTCATACCGACGAAACATTACTCGCTCTGTCAATATGCGCTAATTCAAGTCAAGAAGCAGAATGCGCTATGAAACAGATTTCAAAACTGCGTGGCTGTGAGGTTCACTCAACAGTTATCCTTTCTTCTGTAGATGAAAGAATATTCAAGCGTCTTGGCGTAAACTTAACCTGTGAGCCAAAATATCAGTAAGCTGTATTTTTCTATTATTTCCAAAAAAATGCACAGACCCTTTATTATACAGGTCTGTGCATTTTTATTATTTGATTATGTCAGTCCAATTGGGCGTAATACCGGAACTTTGCTGTGCGTAATAAGACAAAACAGCAGCTGCATCTGCAATCGTAACTTTTCCGTCTTCATTTACGTCCGCTTCTGCAAATTGCTCCGGAGAAAAAACAGTATTTTGTAACCCTGAAACAGTCACAGCATATATACTTAAAATTGATGCGGCATCGTCAATAGAAACTTTTCCGTCATGATTTATATCACCCTTTATAATCTGGAATGAAAGATCACTGCCCTGAAGTCTGATTTCCGTTCCATTGTGAATTTTAATTGTATAAGTACCATCATCATTCCGGCTTATGCCTGGATCATATGAAAACATCTGTGAATTTGAGCTTAGAATAGGATTTTCATAACCAATAAGATATGTACTGTTTGACAAATCAAGATAGTACCATTTTTCCTTTTCTGTTCCTGTATCAAGACCAATTACATTCCATTCATGATTCAACCCAGTATTGATCTCACATTTTAATGTATTTGAAAAACCGTTTCTTTGAATACGATCTACATAATTACTTACTACATCTGCATATGCAGAGCATACGCCTTTTCCAAGTACTACAATTCCAAACGCATCATGGGTCATATTTGCGCTCAGACTCCATTTATTGTTATTTTCATCGGTAAGAGTTCCAAACGGATCTTCTTCATAAATATAACCATATTCTACATTTCTGTTTATGAAGCCGTATATAACATTTATAAGCTGCAGATCTGTCATATCTGAGGAACAATTATTGCTTTTGAGAATATTTTCACAGTATTCATTACATAAATTATTGGCAAAAGGTGTATTACTGATTGAATTAACAAGATTCATAAGTGTATTGTCGCTTCTGTATCCTATTCCTGTATAGACATTTCCGTATTCATCACTAAGAGTAACCTCGGTACAGGATTCGGCTGCTTTTTTCATTTCTTCAACAGTAATATCCTGGTCAGATCCTATGAATCTTACGTGTTCAATAGACGTATTATTTGAAAAGGCAAGTTCACTGTATACTATATCTTTTTCAGGAACATAAATTGTTTTACAGTTATCTTCTGAAAAAGCTTCTCCGGAAACATATGTAATATTTTCCGGAATCGCAACAACATCTGAATCACCCACATATCTTACCAATACACTGCCCAGAATATTCATTCCGGTATCGTTGTTTTTCTGACGCTCCCATTTTGTTCCGTATAATGCGAATGGTGACACCATGTTAACATTATCTGCGTTTGTTACAGAAATAAGGTTTTTACAGGACATAAAAGCTGATATGCCAATTTCTGTTACTCCGCTGAGATCAGCTGTATGCAGATCGGTATGTTCGAGGAAAGCGTTTTCAGCAATCTTGATTCCTTTGCCCTCAAATTTGACGTCTATTACTGGAACATCTGACCATGGATACCCATTCTCAGAACATTTTGTCATTTCTCCGGAACCGGAAATATACAGTTTAAAATTATCATATTTCCATGTCAGATTTTCACCGCAGACGCCCTTTGTTTCATGATTTCGGGAAATAGTGTCATCCGGGAACTGCAATGCAGGTACACTTCCGTCATAGGCATAATATGTATTGGCTCCGTCATAAAAGAACATTGATTGTGTATAATATCCTGCAAATAGTTTGTGAAAACTAATATCATCTCCGGGAAGATGATCAAATGCGATAAACTCAAAAAATGCAAGCCAGAAAGCTCCCTTTTCAATTTTATTTACGCTTCTTGGAATTATTAAGTATTTACAATCTGAACCATAGAAAGCAAGCTCAGAAATAGTTTCTACTCCGTATGGAATTGTATATTTGTAATCCTTACTGCCCTGCGGGTATGCTAACAGTGTTTTCATTTCATAATCAAACAATACGCCGTCAACAACTTTAAAAGAAGTATTTCCGTCTTCAATATTAATGGAATCAGCAATATATGCGCAGGATATTTTATTTACCGTAGCAGGAATCACAGAAATTCTGCCTTCAGAATCATAACAGGGCACCTTGTAAAATAATTCAGTTTTATCTTTGTTTAAAATCAAGCCGTTTTCTGAGCAAAGATATGGATTTTCATCATCAATATCTATATTTTTATATCCCTGAGCCCATACTACATCAGGATCATTGGCATCAGCAAAGATAAATTCTTTTAAGTTTTTTCCTATTGAAATCGAACGATACCACCAGTAGGAATCTGAATACATTTTTGTTACAATATCAGGAACTGTTCCCTGAGCTGTATCAAGTAAATTACCTGTAAATGTACTGCTTGTAAGTATTATTTCAAGATCATCAGCACCGTCAATTGAGTTAAGTGATGATGTATTATAGAACACTTTATAATCAAGCTCTTTGATACTGTCCGGAAGTCTGACGCATGACAGATTAGTACAATTACTGAAGGCAAATTCGCCGATAACTGAAACACTGTCCGGAACATATATTTCTTCAAGAAGTGTACAGTCGGCAAAAGCATTCTCACCTATTTCAGTGACAGGAATACCATCAATTTCAGAAGGAATTGTCACAGATGCAGTTTTATTACTGAAGCCGGTAATCACAATGTGATCGCTGTCCCGAATATATGCTAATTCTCCGATATATTCTATATTATCTGATGAATCTGTATCATATAATTCAGCTTCTTCAGTTATATTTTCAGAGAAATATTCCTCTGCGGAAACGATGTTGTCTAATGAACAGATAAGTGAAGACTGAGTGAAAAGACATACTGCTGTGCACAAAATTGCACTCACTTTTTTTAATGCCATAAATACCACCTTTACAAAAAAATTTATGCTATACTGTTATTCGTAATCATTTATTATAAGTCTTAAAACTGATATATCATCTACGTATGTGATATAAGGATATGAATCATTTTCAATATTAACGATATGATTATTATTATCATCACCGATTAATTTATATCCTGTACAGTCTTTATTATTAATAAACACTATGTATTTATCAAGACAATAAGTATATACCACATCTTCAATTTCAGTATCGCAGCAATTACATTTTTCTATAAACTGATATTCATCGCTGTCTATATATTTACTGAGAACAGGCAGATACTGCTTTTTATTCTCAGAATCTTCAATTATATACCAGACTACCGCCAGATCGCTGCTATACTCAAGATATATTTTGCCAACTGTAATATTGGCAGAATCCGCAATATCACTGTCAAGTAATGCTCTTATATCGGGATAATCATTTTTTGGCATTCCTGAATTTTTATTTTCCAGGTAACACAATAAAAAATATGAAGCTGCATACACAAGTATAAGTGATATAAGCTGCACTGCATTTATAGCTGACTTTTTCATTATTTTGATGCGCTGTCAGACTTAATGTCATTATTATCTAAAAGTATATTCTCCAGCTCCGCTGCATCAGATACAATTATATCTGCACCATTCTGAATCAGAAAATCACGGCTTCGGAATCCCCAGTCCACTGTAATACAGTCAATCCCTGCATTTAAGGCTGTTAAGATATCAACATCTGAATCACCAATATATACGGTTTCATTATGTTTAACTTCCAGATTTTCCATTACCAGTTCAACAAGATCCGGTGCCGGCTTCTTATTATACCGAGGCTGCTGTTCTCCTGCAACCATATCAAATTGACCTTTGAAATATCTTTCACACAATGCCTGAACTGCATAATCTGCCTTATTAGAAACAACTGCAGTCTTACAGCCATTCCCGTGTAATTTATTAAGCAAGTCACATATTCCATCATAAGGCTTAGTCTTATCAGCACAGTGCTTAGTATAGTATGCGGTAAATTCTTCATGAACCTTGTTTATATTTTGTACATTTGTTCCACGTGGAACACTTCGTTCTATTAGTTTTCTTATGCCATTTCCTACAAAACTGGATACTTCTTCTGTTGTGTGTTCAGGATATCCAGTCATTCTCAAAGCATAATTAACACTTGCCGCCAAATCATCAAGTGTATTAAGAATCGTTCCGTCCATATCAAAAATTGCAAGTTTATATTTCATAATGTCAACCCTTTCAGAATTCTTTAATTATAATTATATCACGAAAGCATAAAATGTCAACTATATAAGAAGAATCCCGGACAGCATTACAATTAACCTGCAATCCGGGATATTTAACAATTATGAATTATATAGTTTTAATTTTACATTAATTCCGGCAATATATTTCGCAAGATGAAGAATATCTTTTATATTAAATGTGCCATCACCATTTGTGTCTTCAGGAGAAGAAACAAGAGATGTTGTTCTCTCCTCATTACAAAGCTTATATTTGGCGGCAGAAAGGTCAAGTATATTGACTTTTCCGTCCTTATTTACATCACCGGGTTTTATGCCGTTATCAGGATCCTGAACAGTTCCGCCGTAATATTCAGTCACAGTAATTCCGTTTGCACCAAGCTTTATTGTGTGATCAAGGCTGATAAATCTTCCCTTTTCATCCTGCCACAATGAAGGCTTAACGAGTGCATATTTTTCTTCATCCCACTTTCCAAAATTATCATAAACAAGTCCGCCTGTATCTCCAGAATTCTCATTAAAGCACCAGAAAGTATGATGAATACGGTTTTCTATCATAAAATCACGCAGATATATCATCCATGCTTCATTTCTGTCACCATCCATAAATCCGCCCCATTCGCCCATAAGAAGCGGTGCCATTCCGGTGTCCTGAATAAAATACCAGTTATCATACCAACAGTCCTTCAGTAATGTTTCTTGTGTAAAGCCTTCATAGAACCAGTCCTGTTCAAAAACAAGCGGTCCGTAATCATGCGGCGAATATACAAGCTGACTCTGATGCTCCCCAAGATCAATAGGATAATCCTTTGCACCTCTGAAATTTCCGCCCCACCATGTGTGATGATAATAGCTGTATGGGTAACGTGAATAATCAATATTCTGAGAGCTCCAGTCTGCACCTTCTTCAAATTTCGGATATACCTCTGTTCCTTCCACCATTATAAGAAGTTCAGGATTTTTTGCAAGAACACGTGCTGCACAGGTTTCAGCAGCATATTTCCAGTTAGTGGGGTCTGTAGAATTATCCCATTTTGCCATGATATTTGGCGTATCGGCGGTGCCATGAGGCTCATTTTTAAGGTCAATTGCAAGTATTGTATCGTCATCTTTGTAATAGTCTGCGAACCATTCAAGTGCTGTACACCAATCTTCTGTGCTGAATTTATCGGTATACCAAAGACTGACCTGATGACCGGCTGATGCCGTTTCCGCACAGTGAATATCTATCATGATCTTTATGCCAAGTTCTCTGCACCATTCTACAGCCTGATTCCATATATCAAAGCTGTATTTTACAGTACCGCCCTCAACTCCTTCAATCGTAAGTTCAGGATTTACATATTCATTGACCTTTGGCACCGCAGGATCAGGATCACCGTTTTTCCACTGTAAAAGAATTTCTGTTGACATTGGTACTCTTAACAGATTAAATCCATGATCTGCTATCTGAGTAAGCATTTCGTGCATATTCTGTGACCACACACCGTCAAAAACCTGACTTCCTACATTAAACCCAAACCAGTTGCATCCGGTAAGCCATACCGGATTACCATTCATATCAACAATTTTGGCATTTTCGTTTACATGAAGCCAGTCATCATGATAAGAGTCCGGTGCTGCATCAGCGTCTACGCTGCATACTCCTGATATAATATTAAATAAGAGCGAGGCGCAGATTGTTCCAGGTAAAATTACTTTCTTTAAAAATGAATATTTCATATTTTCCCTCCTGATTTACAATTATTTTCCTTTATCGTATCATATATTAAGCATTTTGTCAATCATTTTTATAAGTTATTTTCTGAACTTGCATTCTTAAAAAAAAAATGCTATAATAAAAGAAATAATTTTATTGAATGGAGAATCAACATGAACCCTATAGCTATGATGCGTTTTAAACCCCTTTTGGAAAAATTCAAAGACAATCACCCTAAAATGCCTATGTTTTTTGCCGCTGCTTCAGATTATATTGAAGAAGGAAGCATTATGGAACTGAATATTCAAAATTCTGAGGGTAAATCTATATGTACAAATATTCGTGTTACAAAAGATGACATTGAACTCATAGAAGCACTGAAAGAGATGCTTCCTAAAAAATAATGCAGTTAATTGTTTATATATCCCAATTCAGTCATTGAAGTGACGCGTTTGCCAACTATAAAATGATCAATAAGCGTTATGTCAAGACTGTTAAGTGATTTGATAAGTCTTTCAGTCGCAAATACATCTGCACTTGAAGGGTTGGGATTTCCGTCCGGATGATTATGTGCAAGAGCTATGCAGTCACTCCTGTTTCTGATTGCTGTTTCTACAATTGATCGGATATCAATATTTGATGAAGTTGGCGTTCCGCTTCCTATAGGCTCCACACAAATTACATTGGTTTCTGAATCAAAACATATGATATTTGTCTGTTCCTTAACTACTCCTACGTAAAGACTTGCAACAAAAGCTTTAAGATCTTTCATTTGTTCAAAACTTATTTTTTCTGAATTTATGCTCATCTGATATGCTCTGAATACATCAGGAAATAAATGGAGAAATATTGCTGTCTGCATTCCGACTCCTTTTACCTGGCAAAGGTCCTGTATATCTGCATTCATTACTCCTGCAAGAGTATGAAAACGATTTATAAGTTCATGTGCAACTTTATTTGTATCGCATCTTGGCTTTACGTAGAATAAAAGCAGTTCCAATATTTCATGCGGCTGAAATCCATTAAGTCCATTGGCAATGTATCTTTGCCTTACTCGTTCACGATGCCCTTCATTTAAATTTTTCTTTTTTTCTGCCACAAACATTCCTCCTAAAAATTTTATTCTATTTTAATTATATCATATTTTTTGATAATTCACAACAAAAAAAGAAAGCATTTAAAATTATAACAAGGAGTTACTGATATATTAATCAGGATATAAAATGAGAGAGTTTAAAATTGAAAATAATGACAGCGGTCAAAGACTCGATAAATTTTTATTAAAAGCTATACCGGAAATACCCAAAGGATTACTGTATAAATATATCCGAACAAAGAAAATAAAATTAAATAACAAAAAAACAGATGGTTCTGTTATGCTTTCACCGGGAGATACTGTTTCATGTTATATTAATGATATTTTTTTTCAGAATGATTCCGGTGATCTGAAAAAATATTCTTTTCTCAATGCTCCCGATAAACTTGAAATTATTTATGAAGATGAGAATTTATTAATTGTATACAAACCGGCAGGACTTGTAGTTCACGCTGATGATCACGATACAAATGATACGCTTATTGCACGTGTGCTGCATTATTTGTATAATAAAGGCTTTTATTCTCCCGATAAGGAGCATTCATTTACACCTGCTTTGTGCAACAGACTTGACAGAAATACTTGCGGTCTGGTAATTGCTGCTAAAAACGCAGGATCTCTGAGAGAAATTAACAGACTTATTAAAGATAATAAAATCCATAAATCATACTTATGTATTACAATAAATCCTACACCAAAAAAACAGGATACTATCCATGCTTTTCACTATAAACCAAATAACAGCAAAACAGTAAAAATTTCGCACAGAAAACTAGACGGCTATCGTAAGATCATTACTAAATACAATACTCTGACTCAATGCGGACGTTTATCTCTTGTAAAAATTGATCTGATAACAGGCCGTACACATCAGATTCGTGCGCATATGTCTTTCGTGGGTGCGCCTCTTCTTGGTGATGATAAATATGGAAATCATAATGTCAATAAACAATATAATGAAAAGTATCAGCTGCTCTGCGCATATAAAATAACTTTCGAAACAGAAAGGGATTCTGCTCTTTCCTATTTAAACGGCAAACGATTTACAAGCGGCGAACCTGAATTTGTAAAAAAATATTTTCCTGATTTCAAATTATAAACATAAACACCGACTGCATTATGATATTACGCAGTGTCGGTGTTTTCTTTTTTCAATCAAGCAGTTTTTCTGCAATTTCCTTAACAATGGCTGGATTTGCTTTTCCATTCGAACGTTTCATACACTGCCCTATTATATATCCCAAAGCATTCTTTTTGCCATTTCTGTAGTCATTTACTGATTTTTGGTTTTCTGATATAACTTCTTCAACAAGCAATGCAAGTTCTCTGACGTCAGAATTCTGCTCCATTTTATTCTCTCTGATTATTTTGTCAGGTGAATCTCCGGTTTCACACATTATAGACAGCACCTTTTTTCCAGCTGTATTTGAAATTATCCCCTTCTCAACTCGTTCTATTATTTCACAAAGTGAATGAGATGTAACACATATTTCACTTATTTTACAGCCGTTCTTATTTTGAATCTTAGCAATATCAGAAAGAAGCCAGTTGCATATATTTTTAGGTCTGCATTTTTTAAGTTTAACAGACTCATCAAATATAAGTGCCCTTTCTGTATCTTCAGCAATTAGCTGCGCTTCTGTTTGTGAGAGTCCAAAGCTTGTCATATAACGCCATATTTTTTCATCAGGAAGTTCCGGTATGCCTGATTTAATTTTTTGTATATCCTTTTCTTCAATTACTATAGAAAGAAGATCCGGTTCTGGAAAATATCTGTAATCACAGGCATCTTCCTTTGTGCGCATAACATAACTTAATCCTTTCACGTCATCCCACCGGCGTGTTTCCTGATAGATGTTTCCTCCTTCTTCCAGTATTTTTATTTGCCTTGTCGCTTCATATTCGATTGCTCTGACTGCGGCACTAAAGCTGTTTACATTCTTCATCTCACAGCGTGTTCCAAATTCAGCATCACCTGTCCTGCGTACAGATACATTTACATCACAGCGTATTGACCCTTCCTGCATCTTGCAGTCAGATATACCTAAATACATAAGTGTCATTTTAATTGTTTCAAGATATGCTCTGGCTTCATCACTGCTTCTCATATCAGGTTCAGAAACGATTTCTATAAGAGGTACCCCACAGCGGTTAAAATCAATAAGCGTTCCATCAAATTCATCATCATGAATAAGCTTTCCTGCATCTTCTTCAATATGGATTCTGTTTATATGTATACGTTTTTTTGCTCCGTTTACAATAATGTCTATATATCCGTTTTCACATACAGGTATTTCAGACTGGGATATCTGATATGCCTTTGGCAGATCCGGATAAAAATAGTTCTTTCTGTCATGATGACTTATTTTATTTATTCTGCAGTTCATTGCCAGTCCGGCTTTTACAGCATACTCCACAACTCTTTTATTGAGAATCGGCAATGCTCCGGGAAATCCCATACATACAGGGCATACATTGGTATTTGGTTCATTTCCAAATGAATTGGGACACCTGCAGAAAATCTTTGTCTTTGTATTCAGTTCCGCATGAACCTCAAGTCCGATAACAATTTCATATTCCTGCATTATGTCCACCTCCGGACATGAATTTGTCAGACATATAATTAATTCCTCCGCTTATTGTTTCAAAAGCATACGCAATATCAAGAAGCTTTTGTTCCGAAAACGGTCTTCCCATTATCTGCATACCTATTGGCAGACCATCAGCAGAATATCCGCAGGGAATACTTATTGCCGGAATTCCGGCAAGGCTTGCGGGTACAGTATACATATCATCAGCATACAGCTTCAGAAAATTATCTTTTCGTTCATTTAATCTGAACGCCGTACCGGGATATGTGGGAGTTATTATTACATCGCATTCTTTAAATGCTTCATTAAATTCCTGCTTTATCAAACGCCTTGTATTATTTGCTTTTTTATAATATTCATCATAATATCCGGCGCTTAATACAAATGTTCCCAGCATAATACGGCGTTTTACTTCACTTCCAAAGCCCTGACTCCTTGACTTTACATACATATCCGTAAGTCCGTCAAAATGTTCTGCCCGGTATCCGTATCTTACTCCATCATATCTTGCAAGATTTGATGAAGCCTCCGCCGAAGAAATTATATAATAAGCATTTACTGCGTATTTTGTGTTTTTCAGGGATATCCTTTTTAATGAAGCGCCTTTCGATTCCAGCAGTTTTACAGCTGTCATAACACCCTCTTTCACGCAGTCATCTGCTTCATCTCCGAAATATTCTTCCGGAATACCTATACATATATTTCTTACATCCGTACAAAGATTTTCAGAAAAGTCAGCATAATCACGCTTTGATGATGTAGCATCACTATAGTCATGTCCGCAGATAAGACTATACAGCATAGAAGTATCCTTAACATTTCTGCATAGCGGTCCTATCTGGTCAAGAGAAGATGCAAAAGCAATAAGTCCATTGCGTGAAACGCTGCCATAAGTTGGTTTTAGTCCGACTGCTCCGCAGAATGCTGATGGCTGCCTTACTGAGCCTCCTGTATCTGAACCTATCGTCATAACAGCTTCACCGGACATAACTGCCGCTGCACAGCCTCCGGAGGATCCTCCGGGAACATACATACCGTTATGAGGATTGCAGGTTTTCTTGTAATATGAGTTTTCTGTAGAAGAACCTATCGCAAATTCGTCCATATTCAGCTTACCGGTAATTATCATGCCGGCTTTTTTTATTTTCTTGATTACATAGGCATCATAAGGAGGTGTATAATTTTCAAGCATCTTTGAAGCACAGGTGGTTTTTATCCCTTTTGTGGAAATATTATCCTTGATACCAATGGGAATTCCTGTAAGTGCATGAATATTTCCACCCGCTGAAATTTTTCTGTCTGCAGCCGCAGCCTGTTCCATTATATCATTGCAAACAGTAATATATGCTCCAAGTTTTTCCTCCGTGATATTGATTCTTTCAATTATTGAACTGCAAATTTCAACTGAACTGCATTGTCTGCTTCTGAGCATCTGCGAAAGCTCTGAAGCACTTTTTTTATATAAGCTCATTTTATTATTTCTTCACCGCCTTTGGAACTGCAACGGCATTATTATATACAACCGGTGCATTGGCAAGTATTTCATCACGTTCGATCATCTGTTCACTCACATTATCAGAGCGCAGTTCCATTTCCGCTACAGAATCATCATAATATTCTGTACAAACTGAAGGTAATTCCTTTACCATAGAGGCTATATCTTCCATATCCTTCCTTATCAATAACAATTCTTCATCATTAAATTCAAGATGTGACAGCTCAGCTATTTTCTCAATATCTATTGTCATTATATCACCTATTTTATTTGTTCGATAAACTCTTTTTCTGAAAGAACAGGCACACCTATTGCAATTGCCTTATCAAGCTTGCTTCCTGCATCTTCTCCGGCGATAACACAATATGTTTTTTTGGAAACACTTCCACTTACCTTTCCACCGTATTTTTCGATCAGTTCCTTGGCTTCACTTCGTTTCAATGATGACAGCGTACCTGTCAGTACAAACGTCTTTCCTTCAAATCTGTTATCCACAGTTGACACAGTTTCATACTCCTGTGTAAGTCCGTATTCGCATAACCTTGAAACAAGCTCTCTCATGTGATGTTCTTTAAAAGCACTGACCACACTTTCTGCCATAATACTTCCAAAACCATCTATCTGTTCAATATCATGCAGGTCTGCATTCATTAATTTTTCAATTGAAGGAAATGCCTCACATAAAAGTTTAGCAGCCCTGCCGCCAATATTTCTTATTCCCAATCCGAAAATAATTCTGTCCAGGGAATTTGACTTTGATTTTTCAATTGATGCAATAAGATTTTCTGCCGATTTATCTCCAAAACGTTCAAGCTGCAGAAGATCCTGTTTTTTTAATGTGTACAGATCAGCCACTGAGTTTACAAGTCCTGCCTCATGAAGTGCAGCAAGGTTCTGAGGTCCAAGACCTTCAATATTCATCGCATCCTTTGACGCAAAATGTATCATGCGCTTCATAACCTGTGCAGGGCAATCCGGGTTTGGACATCGAATTGCAGCTTCCTGTTCATCACGCTCAGCCTTTGTACCGCATACGGGACATATCTCCGGAAGCAAATATGGCACGGCTCCGTCGCAATGACGTACTGCACGTACAACCTCAGGAATTATTTCTCCGGCTTTACGTACAATTATGGTATCGCCAATACAAATTTCCTTTTCTGTTATAAAATCCTGATTATGGAGTGATGCACGTTCCACATCTGTACCAGCAAGATGCACAGGATCAAAAACAGCCACCGGTGTTATTACTCCCGTCCTGCCTACGCTGACTTCAATGTCTTTAAGCGTTGTTTCCTTTTCTTCAGGCGGAAATTTGTAGGCAACTGCCCATTTTGGAGTTTTGGTTGTTGCACCTAATTCTTCACGCTGAGCAAAAGAATCAACCTTTACAACAACTCCGTCTATATCATAAGCGTAACTGCTTCTCTCTTCTCCAATCCGTTTTATCTCAGAAATAATCTGATCAATATCATCAAGCGGCTCACTTTGCGATACGGTTTCGAAACCGAGAGTCTTTAAATAATCAATCGAAGACTTGTGGAATAAAAGCTCTGTCCCTTCTATTTGCTGAATATTAAAAATAAGAATATCCAGTCTGCGTTTAGCTGTAATGGAAGCGTCCTTTTGTCTTAATGACCCTGACGCAGCATTACGTGGGTTTTTAAAAGGCACTTCTTCATTTTCTTCCTGCTGCAAAGATAACTTTTCAAAGCTTTTTCTTGACATATAAACCTCACCTCTTACTTCAAGATAAGAGGGTGCATTTTCAATTTGAAGCGGTACAGTATGGATCGTTTTTAAATTCATAGTAACGTCTTCGCCTACAAAGCCGTCACCTCTGGTAGATCCTCTTGTAAAAATACCGTTTTCATATTCAAGGGATACAGAAAGACCATCTATTTTAGGTTCTACGATAAACTTTGGTTCACTAAGCTGTTCTTTACATCTCTTCACAAAAGACTCAACTTCCTCAAAAGAAAAAACATCCTGAAGACTTGCCATCTGAACACGATGTTCAACTTTTTCAAAAGAACTTGACGCATTGCCTCCAACTCTCTGGGAAGGAGAATCGGGCCTTAGAAATTCCGGAAATTCACTTTCAAGTTTTATAAGCTCGTGCATCATTTCATCATAAGCGTAATCTGAAATTAAAGGTTCGTTCAGTATATAATAGTGATAATTGTGCTTCATAAGGTTCTTCGAAAGTTCATCTATACGTTTTTCTGCCTGTTCTTTATTCATATTTATATCCTCCTGTTTTCAATTACATTTATTATACCACATGATCAGTATTTTTTCCAGTACTTTTTGCAGATAAGCCGCTTTATTTTCCGAAAACTGCATAACCATTAGGTACATTGCCTATTAAAACTGTTTCGGCAAGCAGATACTCATATTTTATATCCGCTTCTGTTTTGCAAAATGGAACAGCACCGGCTACATGAACATTGATTTCCACAAAAATTTTATGACAGGTCTGATTGATTCCTGCTGATTCAAAACAGCTGACAAGTTCTACTTCAGCATTTCCTATGGGAAGAAATCTCATAGGTACAGAAGGTCCTTTTCCTGCAAAAATCCATACTCCGCTGGCTGTCCCAAGGGATACGGAAATTTCTGTATCTTTGCTCTCCTCCAGTGAGTTATTTATATCTTTCAAAAGATTTGCCTGTAAACGATTTACATTTCCGGTAAGGGTTTCAACTGCTGTTATATTGCCGTTTTCGTCACGAACAAGCTCGGCAAAATCATTATAATCACATGGAGTTTCAGACAGAGTTTTCTGTATGCTGCTGCTTAATATTTTTGATGTGAGTGCCTTGCATTCTTCTTTGCATATTGTTTTCATAGTTGGTCTTATGAGACGGTCTACCTGAATCAATAGTATTATTGCAGTTATAAATACAGCTGTCATTATAAGCAGCATTTTTATACTTTTTCTTTTTTCTTCATATGCAATACGTTTCAAAGCAAATCTCCTTATTTAAAAAGGCGGCAGATGCCGCCTCTCCGGTTTTATGAATTATTATTGCTTTCTGAATTCTCATAATAATCATTTTTGCCTGTATAGTCACAGGAATTCAGCATCCCAAAACTGCTGTCCGTTATGCCGCCGGGTATAAACTGCTCTGAAGGAAATCGTATTCTGTCAAATACTGCACATGGCGACTCGGAATCTATATGGCATTCCTTAGTTGGTATAGTATATTCATATGTGGGAACCATTATTGTAACCGGTCTGTATAGCTCTATTACTGAAAAAACACCAATTGTCATTACTACTGTTCTATTTCCCAATGCTGTACTATCTTTATCCTTATTACGTTCTGACATAACTATTTTTGTTTCAAGAGCAATAGGTTCAACAACCTGCACTGACGCAGAAGGAAGATTAATAAATTCACAGCAGTCTGATTTACTGTAAGTATCCGGTTTGTCATCGTCACTGAAGAATATTTTGCTTGAGGCTTCTCCGCCGTAAAGAACTACATTTTTTCCTGCGTAAGCTTTAGCCGTTATAAGCGTGGGACTTCCGCATGATTTCTCATATGCCATAAGCTCTATACTGAACGTGTATGTCAGATCAATTGAATAAAATCCTTTATTAAAAGGCACCGGTTCCACAGTCATAGAAATGTCTTTAACCTTGACACATCGGCTTTTTACTATGGAAATATCAGCAGGAAGACTGCCGCAGTCAAGAATAAGCTGTATGTTGGAAAGACAATCTCTGTCGCTGCAGCTGTCAAAAACACGCCGTACCTTTATTGGCACAGCTTCAGGACATTTATCCGGTACGGAATTATATTTACTCATAAAAAACCTCCTGAATAAGCTATACAGATACTTCTTCCATACAGTTTATTCAGGAGGTCGTCTTAGTGTGACTATAATCAGGAATTTTTGTCTACATTCTTGAATGTTTTAAGATTGCCTATCTTCGCACTTCTCTCCACCAGAACTTCTTCAACCTCAGCCCATGAAAGACCGTTCTGAACGCAGAGAACCATAATATGATAAAGAAGGTCATTTATCTCATTTTTCAGTTCTTCATTGTCATGGTTCTTTGCTGCAATAATGGTTTCAGTGCATTCTTCGCCGCATTTCTTGAGAATTTTGTCAAGTCCCTTGTCAAAAAGATAGCAGGTATATGACTTCTGATCTTCTATATTTACCTCTCCGCTGTCATAAACACGCTTTCTGTCAAGTACAACCTCGTACAGATCCTGCATTGGATTACTCATATTTTTTATTCTTCCTCTCCGTATATTTTATTGAAAAAGCAGCTGTAGGAACCTGTATGGCAGGCATTTCCCGTCTGCTTAACATTTAAAAGCAATGTGTCATCATCACAGTCACCGTAAATGGAAACAACTTTTTGCAGATGACCCGATGTTGCCCCCTTATTCCAGTACTCCTGCCTTGATCGGCTCCAGTACCATGTGTAACCTGTTTCAAGGGTTCTTTTCAGGCTTTCTTTATTCATATAGGCAAGCATAAGCACGGTTTTAGTGTCAACGTCAAATGCTATAGCCGGTATAAGCTCGCTTTTTTTGAAAAAGCGGTCAAGGTTATTCATATCAATCTGTATCATCAGTATATCCTCACTTTACACGCATAGGAATGCCTTTGCTGCGGCAGTGTTCCTTTACTTCACCTACCGTCAGTTCTCCGAAATGGAAAAGAGATGCCGCAAGTGCAGCAGTTGCTCCTGTTTCCTCGAAAACCTCAGAGAAATCATCAATTTTTCCTGCACCGCCGCTGGCAATTACAGGAATATTTACAGCATCGCATACTGCTCTCAGCATTGGCAGGTCAAAGCCCTCCTTTGTGCCGTCTGCGTCAATGGAATTAAGACATATCTCACCTGCTCCAAGCTGTTCTATCTGCTTTACCCAGTCGATAAGGTCAAGCTTCATGTCAACTCTGCCGCCGTTTATATAGACTGTCCACTTGTTTTCAGCGATCTTCTTAGCGTCTATTCCCACGCATATACACTGACTGCCGAAAATATCAGCGCCATCTCTTATTAGCTGAGGATTCTTTACTGCCTGAGAGTTTACAGAAACCTTGTCAGCACCTGCACGGAGTATTTCTCTGATATCATCAGCAGTTTTAATACCGCCGCCTACTGTAAGAGGTACAAATACACGCTTAGCAGTTTCACGCACTACGTCAAGGATCACTCCTCTTTTTTCGTATGACGCAGTAATATCATAGAAAACGATCTCATCAGCACCCTGACGGTTATAAACCTCGGCAAGCTCCACCGGATCGCCTACGTCACGTACTCCCTCAAACTTTACTCCCTTTACAACCTTACCGTCACGGACGTCAAGACAGGGAATTATTCTTTTTGCAAGCATAGGATTCTCCTTTCTCAGTCTTTTTCAGCATAGGAAATAGCCTCTGCAAGATCAAGCGTTCCCTTATAAATGGATTTTCCGCATATTGTGCCATAAAGACCCATTTCCTTGCAGGCTATAATATCATCCATTGTATGTACGCCGCCGCTTGCTATGATATTACAGGTACCCTTTGTACTTTCATGCAAAGCGGAAAGCTGTTCTTTATTAACTCCGGACAATGTGCCGTCCTTTGAAATGTCGGTGAAAATGAAATATTTCACTCCAGCCTCAATCATTTTCTTTGCAAGGTCAATGTAGTTGACGTCAGACGCCTCAAGCCAGCCCTCAGTAGCAACCATGCCATTCATTGCGTCAATTCCCACAACTATTTTTTCACTGCCGAATTTCTCAACAGCACGGCGTACAATCTGATGATTTTTCTGTGCAACAGAACCAAGAATTACTCTTGTAAT
>JAQXHO010000181.1 GCA_029007315.1 Oscillospiraceae bacterium | reverse complement strand
TGAATCAGACTAACAATAGCCCGAAAACTCTGTAACGGCTGGAGAATTTCTGGCAGCAAGATACAGATTCGCCAATGCGAACATGATATTCAGTTTAGCTGTCTGTTTTAGCAGACCTCGGTATCGGGTCTTTCGATATCGAAAAATATTTTTTACAACATCAAAGACATGTTCGACTTTACAGCGGACGGATGATTTCTGATGTTCCTTTTTCTTAGCGGCATACTGACCGCTCTTCGATAAATTTTTGATTGATGACGGACGTCTGTTTATACTGTATTTGATTTTCTTACCGTTTATATTTTTCTTGATTGCTTCTGGTCTTCTCCTTTGTAATAACTCGGCTGTATCAGTTCAAGAAATGTTTCCCATGGTATGATTGCTTCAAGCCTATTCAAAAATTCTTTTTTATTGGTTCTGGCTGCACCAGGTTCATCGTTGATTTCTGCCAGTGCCATTTGTCTTTCCATGTCTCTATTATCACATTTTGGCGCGTTTGGCAATTGTGTGGTGTTGCCTTAATATTGCCTATTCAATTGTTATAACATCATCTAAAACATAATGAAATGACGGAGCAGAGCTTTTTTTATTTTCATTATAGCCTTCGCTAAGATCAATGGTGTCATCAGAGTCATAAGGGTCGGTTCCTGTGTAATCTCCCTTGAAAACCTGAATTCTATTATTTTTGAAATCCTCAATCAGACAGTCAACTCTTTCCTGTGTTTCATCTGAAACAACAAATTCATTTATTTCAAGCATCTCAACCCAGTCATTTTCAAATCCTGAACCTATGTCGTTACCATTAATATTGCCGGAAATCCAGCTTTCTATTTTCTTTTCAGCTAAAACAGCTTCAACAGCTTTTGTCATATAAGGTGTCCAGTTTATTTTTGAACCTGTAAGATAAGTTGTAGGAGCAATATCTCTCATACTTTCATTATAGCTTACATAGTACACAGACTTTGACACATCAGTTTCCTCGCAAGCTGCCGCAGGGCCGGAGGTATCAGAATGCTGTGAAATTATGACGCAGTTTTCTTCGATCAGTTCCTCTGCAAAAGTTTTTTCAAGATGATAATTACTCCATGAATTTGTATACTTTACAGTCATTGTTGCTTCTGGAACAACAGATCTGATTCCAAGAAAGAATGAAGTATATCCTGAAATCACTTCTGCACAGGGAAACGCTCCGATATATCCTATTTTAGCTTGTTCTGCTGTAATTTTACCCTCCTTTATAAGAGCGTCCAGTTTCATTCCGGCTACAACGCCGCAAATATATCTGCCCTCATAAATACTGCCCATAAATGTATGATAGTTGCTAATTACAGGTTCGGTATTGGCATTATCACAGGTAGCCTGACAAAATTGTACTTCCGGATACTGTGCGGCAATTTCCTTTGTTTTTTCACCATAACCATAACTTGTGGTGAAGATAATATCGCAGCCCTCATTTATAAGGTCAATAAGTACAGGTTCCACAGCTTCTTCCGGAACATTATATTTTGCAAAAGATATTGCTTTTTCATCGTAAATTTTTTCAATTTCCCGCTGAGCCTTTGCAAAATTGCCTGTATATGCGTCGCATAAATCACCTACATATACATATCCTACTTTAATCGTCCTGTTGACATCTTCATCTGAAATTATTTTGCGAACAAAAAACGAAGCAGCTATTGCTATAATAGAGCATACAACTGTGACAGCATATTTCATTGTTGCATTACTTTTCATCTTTGTACACCTCGTTCAGGTTTTTTCCGTAAATCTGTTTGATATCTATTGTTCCGTCATCAATAAGCTCCAGCATAATATCAGTAAGCTTCGGGTCAAACTGTGTTCCTCTGCATCTTTTCAATTCCCCAATAACATAATCAAGGTCAAGATGTTTTCGGTAAACACGATTTGCAGTCATTGCGTCAAAGGCATCTGCAATTCCGATTATTCGTGCATTAAGAGGAATTTCTTCTCCTTTAAGACCGCTTGCATAACCCTTTCCGTCATATCTCTCGTGATGATAAAGCGCACCGTCTGCAACATTTTCTATCATTGTAAAGTTTTTTAATATCTCTGCACCTCGTGTAACGTGAGATTTCATAACGGCGTATTCTTCATCTGTAAGCTTTGCAGGTTTGTTGAGTATGCTGTCCGGTATTCCTATTTTACCGATGTCATGAAGCATAGCTGTTTTGCGGAGATTTTCACATTCTTTAGTCCCGTATCCCAGTCTTTTTGCAATCATTACAGAATATTCAGATACTCTCACTGAATGCTGACTTGTGTTCTCATCTTTTGCATCAACAGTTCTTGCAATTGTAAGAATTGTTTCATTGCTCATTTTAACTTGTTTTTTAGTAAATTCGATTTCTCTTTTCTGATTATAAAGAGTTTTCTGTATTTTTGTTCTTGCAACCAGCCATGTAAGATATGCTACAGTTATTACCGGAATAATTATTGCATAGAATACAAACCATTTTTGCTCAAAAAGTTCAGCTTCCTTGAAGATCTTATATGTATTTTCAGCAAGAACATCTCCTGTTTTGCTGTCCAGTATTGCCAGATGAAGCACATATTTTCCATTGGGAATATTGGAGTAAGTAATTCCGGTCAGTTCGCTCTGTGATATAATTTTAGGCGATTCGTCCAAGCCTTCCATAAAGACACTGATGTCAGGTGCATTCACCGAAAAGTTTATGATTTGAGGAGTGAATACTATTGCATTTGTTCTTGAGGGAATTACAGTTTCAACACCTTTTTCAATAACAATATCCTCGCCGTCTGCCTGAAGTTCTTTAAGCATCATACGGCAGGATCTCATAGGAATATCATACAGATTAAGATTAAAGTGAACTATCCCTGTATCTGTTGACAGATAAATATTGTTA
>JAQXHO010000180.1 GCA_029007315.1 Oscillospiraceae bacterium | reverse complement strand
GTCTGCACGGTTTATCCACTCTTCATGGTGCACATTCAGAATAACGTACATATCATTATTGTAGCAGTAATCTACTACTTCCTTGACACGTGCAAGCCATGCAGGGTCAATTGTGTATGTACCGTTTGATTCAGTTACGTGCGGATACCATGTTGTAGGAACACGTACAGTGTTGAAGCCCTTTGCCTTAACGGCGTCAATAAGCTCCTGTGTAACCTTTGGGTTGCCCCATGCGGTTTCGTGAGTGGCAACATCAGAAGTCTTCGGGACACTGTCCAGAGAGTTACCGATGTTCCAGCCGATTTTCATCTCTTCTGTAATCTGATCAGCGGTCAGTCCAGCTGCTGATACAGATCCGAAGGATGGTGTGCCAAATGCTGTTACAGCCATCATACATGACATGCTGAAAGCCACAGCTTTTTTGGCAAACTTGTTTTTTGTTTGCATGAAAAAAATCCTCCAAATCTTTTCATAATGTATAACATACGGAACGGTCGCATATTACCATCTTAATTATATAATAATACTTATAAATTGTCAATAAAATACAGCACCGACTTCCAAAAAATACTATACAAATTTTCTTGATATACTTTGTAATAATATACAAAATATAAAATGAATTTTTTATTGGCTGATTTTTTTGTAAATAGTTGCAAAAAACATATTGCCTTTTATGGATGAGTGTGGTATAATATTTAAGATTGCAGTTTATACAAAGACTGTTAAGAATGTTTAGAAGGGAATTTTCATATTATGCCAATTACTGAAATTCTTGAAAAAAATGCGAGCTTATACGGCAATGATGTAAGTCTTGTTGAGATCAATCCGCCTGATACGAAAAGCCGGTTTACGTGGAAGGAGTATTCACTTATTGAATCCGGTTCGGGAAATGATTTCCGGCGTTCCATTACATGGGAGGATTTCAACCGTCAGGCAAACCGTTTTGCCAATTTCCTTTTGTCACGAGGAGTAAAGCGAGGCGACAAGGTTGCTGTTCTGCTTATGAACTGTCTGGAATGGCTGCCTGTATATTTCGGAGTACTCAAGGCAGGGGCTATTGCTGTGCCTCTGAATTATCGTTATACAGCAGAGGAGATAAGATACTGTCTTGGACTTTCTGATTCCTCAATTCTGGTTTTCGGACCGGAATTCACGGGAAGAATCGAAGAAATCTGCGGTATTATCCCTGATGTAAAAACTTTGCTTTATGTAGGAAAAGACTGTCCCACATTTGCTGAAAGCTATAACAATTTAGTGGTGTATGCCTCTTCAAAGAATCCGGGAATAAAGATGACAGATGATGATGACGCTGTTATCTATTTCTCCTCCGGTACAACAGGGTTTCCGAAGGCTATTCTCCACACTCATCAGAGTCTTATGCACGCTGCAAAAACTGAGCAGAATCACCATAAACAGACTAAGGACGATGTTTTCCTGTGCATTCCTCCTCTTTACCATACGGGAGCAAAAATGCACTGGTTCGGTTCGTTCCTTGTGGGTGGAAAGGCTGTTCTTCTAAAGGGTGTAAAGCCTGAATGGATCCTGAAGACTATTTCCGAAGAAGCCTGCAGCATTGTATGGCTGCTGGTTCCGTGGGCGCAGGATATTCTTGACGCTATCGACAGAGGCGACATAAAGCTGGAAGATTATCGTCTTGACCAGTGGAGGCTTATGCACATAGGCGCACAGCCTGTACCGCCCAGTCTTATTGAACGCTGGCTGAAGGTTTTCCCGAACCATGACTATGACACAAACTATGGTCTTAGCGAATCAATAGGTCCGGGCTGTGTTCATCTCGGAATGGGCAATATACATAAGGTTGGGGCAATCGGCAAGGCAGGCTACGGCTGGGAAGTAAAGATAGTAAATCCCGACCACAGCACCGTAAACAAGGGTGAAGTAGGTGAACTGGCTGTAAAGGGTCCCGGCGTTATGAAGTGCTATTACCACGACGAAAAGGCTACTGCCGAAGTTCTTGAAGACGGCTGGCTGTTCACAGGTGACATGGCACAGGAAGACGAGGACGGCTTCATCTATCTTGTTGACCGAAAGAAAGACGTTATCATTTCCGGCGGTGAAAATATTTATCCCGTGCAGATAGAAGATTTCCTTCGTGCCCATTCTGCCATAAAAGACGCTGCTGTTATAGGCATACCTGATACAAGACTCGGCGAAGTTACTGCCGCTGTTATTGAATTCAAGGAAGGCATGAGTGCAACGGAAGAAGAGATAAATAACTTCTGCCTGTCACTGCCAAGGTATAAGCGTCCCAGAAAGATTATTTTTGCGGAGATTCCGAGAAATCCCACAGGCAAAATCGAAAAGCCCAAGCTGCGCAAAATTTACAGCGTAGACAAGCTTGTGGCACAGGAAACAGGAGTAAAGTAAGAAAGGAAGTATACTATTATAATGAAGAAGTTAATGCTCGGCAACGCAGCTGTTGCCAGAGGTGCTTATGAGGCAGGGGTGAGAGTTGTTTCCTCATATCCGGGAACTCCCAGCACCGAAATTACTGAAAATATCGTACAGTACGAAGAAATATACGCTGAATGGGCGCCAAATGAAAAGGTTGCCGCAGAGGTTGCAATAGGTGCGTCTATCGGCGGTGCAAGGGCAATGTCCTGCATGAAGCACGTAGGCCTTAACGTTATGGCTGACCCGGTATTTACTGCAAGCTACACAGGCGTAAACGGCGGTCTTGTATTCTGCGTTGCAGATGACCAGGGAATGCACTCCTCACAGAATGAACAGGATTCACGTCACTATGCAGCAGCTTCAAAAATCCCCATGCTGGAACCATCTGATTCAGCAGAATGCAAGGAGTTTACAAAGCTTTGCTATGAACTCAGCGAAGAATACGACTGTCCTATGTTCCTGCGTCTTTCAACAAGAGTTTCCCATTCACAGAGCATTGTTGAACTGGAAGACAGAAAAAATGATGAACTCAAGGATTATAACAAAGACGCTGCAAAGTACGTTATGATGCCCGGCAATGCCATTAAGCGTCATGTATTTGTAGAAGAACGTCTGCGCAGAATGGAAGAATACGCTGAAACAGCCTCCATTAATAAGACAGAGGAAAACGGCAGCAGCATAGGCATAATTTCCGCAGGCATAGCTTATCTCTATGCAAAAGAGGCTCTGGGTGACAAGGCAGATTATCTGAAACTTGGCATGGTTTACCCTCTGCCTAAAAAACTCATCACAGATTTTGCAGCTAAGCATGACAAGGTATATGTTATAGAAGAACTTGACCCGATTCTGGAAAATCACTGTAAGGCTCTGGGAATTGAGGTTATCGGCAAGGATGCATTCACACTTTTAGGCGAATATACTCCTCGTATGATAGCAAAGGCAGTCCTCGGCGAAGAGGTTGGAGAAGTTACTGAGCTTACCGAACAGATTCCTGTACGTCCTCCTGTAATGTGTGCAGGCTGTCCTCACAGAGGAACATTCTACGTTCTGAAAAAACTTGGTCTGAATGT
>JAQXHO010000179.1 GCA_029007315.1 Oscillospiraceae bacterium | reverse complement strand
ATACCGCCTCGATGATGTTCTGAGGTGTTCCAACGCCCATGAGATAGCGTGGCTTATCCGTGGGCATGAAAGGTTCTACCTCTTCAATGATATGATACATCACTTCCGCAGGTTCGCCCACGGCAAGACCGCCGATAGCATAGCCGTCAAGACCGAACTGTGCAATTTCCTTCATGTGGGATACTCTCAGTTCGTCAAATGTACCGCCCTGGTTTATGCCGAAAAGCATTTGCTTCGGGTTGATAGTTCCTTCCTGTGCATTCAGCTCTGCCATTTTCTTCTGACAGCGTTCAAGCCAGCGTGTAGTTCTTGCACAGGAATCCTTGACATATTTAAAAGGAGAGGGATTCTCAACGCATTCGTCAAATGCCATTGCAATGGTGGAGGCAAGATTCGACTGTATCTGCATACTTTCCTCCGGACCCATGAATATTTTTGCTCCGTCAATATGGGATTGGAAATATACGCCCTCTTCCTTTATGCGTCTGAGCTTGGACAGGGAGAATACCTGAAAACCGCCGCTGTCCGTAAGAATAGGCTTTTTCCAGTTCATAAACTTATGCAGTCCGCCCATTGTGCGGACAAGCCTGTCGCCGGGTCTGAGGTGAAGGTGATATGTGTTGCAAAGCTCCACCTGGCATTTAAGGTCTGCAAGGTCAACAGAGGATATGCCGCCTTTGATAGCTCCGGCAGTTCCCACATTCATGAAAAATGGCGACTGAATGGTTCCGTGTATCGTTTCAAAGGTGCCTCTTCTGGCGTGTCCGTCTTTTTTGAGTAAGGTAAACATTGTGTAAATATCCTCCGTATTATAAAATGCACATAGCGTCACCGAAGCTGAAGAATCTGTATTTCTCCTCAACAGCAACCTTGTAAGCCTTCATGGTTTCCTCGTATCCCAGAAATGCGGACACAAGCATTATAAGCGTACTTTCCGGCAGGTGGAAATTCGTTACAAGTCCGTCAAGCACCTTGAATTCATATCCGGGATAAATGAAAATATCTGTGTATCCCTCATCTGCAACAACTTCTCCGCCGTGGGCAGTGGCAACAGCTTCCAGCGTTCTGCATGAGGTAGTGCCTACAGCGATGACACGTCCGCCGTTTTTCTTTGTTTGTTTGATTTTTTCGGCGGTTTCCTCCGGCAGCATATAATGCTCGCTGTGCATTTTGTGTTTCAGAACGTCGTCTTCCTTTACCGGACGGAATGTTCCCAGTCCCACATGAAGGGTAACATATGCAAGCTCCACGCCCTTGTCCTGAAGCTTCTGAAGCATTTCCTTTGTGAAGTGAAGTCCTGCTGTAGGTGCGGCGGCTGAACCTGTTTCACGGGAATAAACCGTCTGATAACGTTCCTTGTCCTCCAGCTTCTTTGTAATGTAGGGCGGCAATGGCATCTGTCCCACCTCTTCAAGGGCGGTGTAGAAATTTCCGTCGCAGAAAAACTGCACGATACGGTTGCCGTCTTCCTTCACTTCCACAACCTCCGCTGTAAGACGTCCTCCGCCGAAGGTGAATCTTGCCCCGGGCTTTGCCTTTTTGCCGGGACGGCAGATTATTTCCCACAGCTTGTCGCCCTTCTGTTCAAGGAGAAGAAACTCTATGAATGAACCTGTGCCTTCCTTTTCTCCGTAAAGACGGGCAGGCAGAACACGGGAATCATTCAGCACCAGCAAATCACCTTTTTTCAGAATATCGCATAAATTATAGAAATGCCCGTGGGATATGTTTCCTGTGCTGCGGTCGATTTCCATAAGACGTGAATGATCTCTCGGCTCCACTGGGGTCTGGGCAATGTAACTTTCCGGCAGTTCATAGTAAAAATCTGATTTTTTCATTTTAATCTCCTGTTTTTTTTAAAATTCTATTGACATGGAACCGCAAAAATGATATTATAGAGATAAGAACTATCACGGTTCTAAGGCAGAGGCGCACTTCCGATCAGTATTGTCTGACAGGATAACCAAATCCGTTCTATGCAGGCAGGAAAGGCTGAAGTGCCGAAGATACAGCTCCGGTAAAGCTGCGTCTGGTCAGATACCCGAAGAGGGCTTTGACTGTCATCGTTATGATGGAGTGCTGTCCCATACACAGTTTGTGTTTTGGTACTATTCTATTATATCGTATGAGCAGCCGGTTTTCAACCGGTTTTTTCATATTTTTTAGTTTTTTGGAGGAATTACAAAAATGAAACAGTTTCATGTGGGTATTATTGGTGCAACAGGCATGGTGGGACAGCGTTTTGCAACGCTCCTGGCTGAACACCCTTGGTTTGATGTAAAGGTTCTGGCAGCTTCTCCCAGAAGCGCAGGCAAGACCTATAAGGAAGCGGTAGGAAACCGCTGGGCAATGACAGTTCCAATGCCGGCATCTATGGAAAATATGATAATCATGGACGCACAGGCTGATATTGAGAAGATCGCAGGCATGGTTGACTTCGTTTTCTGTGCCGTTGATATGAAGAAAGACGAGATCAAGGCTCTGGAAGAGGCTTATGCAAAGGCTGAATGCCCTGTTGTTTCCAACAACTCCGCACACAGATTCACAGCAGACGTTCCCATGGTCATTCCGGAGGTAAATCCCGACCATATCGAAATTATTGAAAGCCAGAGAAAGCGCCTTGGCACAAAGAGAGGCTTCATTGCAGTCAAGTCAAACTGCTCTATCCAGAGCTATGTTCCCGCACTTTCACCTCTGCGGAAGTTCGGCATAAAGAACATTCTTGCCTGCACATACCAGGCAATTTCCGGCGCAGGAAAGACTTTTGAAACATGGCCTGAAATGATCGACAATGTTATTCCCTTTATCGGCGGAGAAGAGGAGAAGTCCGAACAGGAGCCGCTGAAGGTTTGGGGTACAATTGAAAACGGCGAGATCGTAAAGGCAGAAGCACCTCTTATCACAACACAGTGCCTTCGTGTACCGGTTTCTGACGGACATACAGCTGCTGTATTCGTAAGCTTCGAGAATAAGCCTTCAAAGGAAGAAATTCTGAAGATATGGGCAGAATTTGCAGGCGTTCCACAGGAACTGGAGCTTCCTTCAGCGCCGAAGCAGTTCCTTAACTACTTCGAAGAAGACAATCGTCCTCAGGCTAAGCTTGACCGTAATCTTGAAGGAGGAATGGCTGTATCTGTGGGCCGTCTTCGTGAGGATACAATGTTCGATTACAAGTTTGTATGCCTTTCTCACAACACACTGAGAGGTGCGGCAGGCGGTGCTGTTCTTCTGGCAGAGCTTTTAGCTGCAAAGGGCTATTTTGACAAGGACTAATTTTGACATTTATATTATAACAAGGAGGAATTCCTAATGAAAAACACTATTTTCACAGGCGCAGGCGTTGCTATTGTAACTCCTATGCTGGCAGACGGTGCTGTTGATTTCGACGGTCTGAGAAAGCTCATTGATTTTCAGATAAATGGCGGCACTGATGCAATCATTATCTGCGGTACAACAGGCGAATCCTCAACTCTTGATGACGAGGAACACCGTGCAGCTATACGCTGTGCAGTTGAGCATACCGCTAACCGTGTACCTGTTATCGCAGGTACAGGCAGCAATGACACAAAGTATGCTGTTGAGCTTTCAAAGGAAGCTGAAGACCTGGGTGCAGACGGACTTCTGGTGGTTACGCCTTACTATAACAAGTGTACTCAGAAGGGTCTGTATCAGCACTATATGCAGATCGCTGACAATGTGAATATTCCTATGATCCTGTACAATATTCCCAGCAGAACAGGCGTTGCCATTGATATTTCAACAGTTGAAGCACTGGCACAGCACAAGAATATCGTTGCTGTAAAGGAAGCTTCCGGCAATATCAGCTATACAGCAAAGCTGGCTGCAAAGTGCGGCGAACTGGTGGACATCTACAGCGGCAATGACGATATGATCGTTCCAATTATGTCACTGGGCGGAAAGGGCGTTATTTCCGTACTTTCCAATATTCTGCCGAAGGAAACACATGATATGTGTCAGTATTGCCTTGACAATAATTTTGCAGAGGCAGCAAAGCTCCAGCTTGAGTATCTGAAGCTCATCAATACTCTGTTTATTGAAGTTAATCCCATTCCGGTAAAGGCTGCCATGAATATGATGGGTCTGCCTTCAGGTCCCTGCAGAATGCCTCTCTGCGAAATGACAGACGAGCATATTGAAGCTATGAGAGCTGTTCTCACTGAAAAGGGTCTTATCGGCTGATCTCAGGCTTGCATGGAAAGGATATTTAAAGGTACAGGAATATGACAAATATTGTAATTTGCGGCGCAAACGGTAAAATGGGTCATACCGTTGCTTCCTGCATTGAATCCCGTGAGGATTGCAGGGTTTCTGCGGGTATAGATTCATACACAAAGGTTTACAGTGATTTTCCCATTGTTGAAACTCCTTCCGAACTGACGGAACAGCCTGATGTTATCATTGATTTTTCAAATCCCTCATCGCTGGACGCACTGCTTGAATACGGTCTTACCCATAACGTTGCCCTTGTTCTTGCAACAACAGGCTACAGTGATGAACAGATTGCTAAAATCAAGGCGGCTTCTGAACAGATACCGGTGTTTTTCACATTCAATATGTCACTGGGTATCAATCTTCTGGTACAGCTTGCTAAAACTGCTGTATCGGTTCTGGGAGATCAGTTCGACATTGAAATTCTGGAAAAACACCACAATCAGAAAATTGACGCACCAAGCGGTACTGCCATTATGATCGCCAATGCAATTAACGAAACCCGTGACAATCAGTATCACTATGTATACGACCGCCACGCAAGACGTATGAAGCGTGAAAAGTCCGAGATCGGTATGCACGCTGTCAGAGGCGGTACTATCGTGGGTGAGCATGACGTTATCTTTGCAGGACGTGACGAGGTTATCACACTGTCCCACAGTGCGGCTTCAAAGAGCGTATTTGCCGTGGGCGCAGTAAATGCCGCCGTATTCGTAAGCGGCAAGCCTGCAGGTATGTACGACATGGCACAGCTTGTGGAAAGCCAGAAGGCGTAAATCTATCAAGGCAACACCGAACAAAAACAGACTGCCGCATTCTTTAAATGCGGCAGTTTTTTCACTATTTGCCAAGGATCTTTTCAAGGTCTTTTTCTGGTTTGCTTATGGGAGTCAGACTGAATTTTTCCTGGAGAATTTTCATCACATTGGACGAAATAAACGCAGGCAGAGTGGGACCCAGGTAAATATTCTTTATCCCAAGGTAAAGAAGAGTCAGGAGAATACATACAGCCTTCTGTTCAAACCATGAAAGCACAAGAGTAAGAGGAAGATCGTTTACCGTGCAGTCAAATGCCTTTGCAAGTGCGGCGGCAATAACAACAGCACTGTATGCGTCGTTGCACTGACCGCAGTCCAGTATCCGTGGAATGCCCTCTATTTCTCCAAGATCCAGATCGTTGAGTCTGTATTTTCCGCAGGCAAGAGTCAGAATAACAGTATCCGGCGGAGTGAGCTTTGCAAAGTCCGTAAAGTAGCTTCTGCTGGGCGACGCTCCGTCACAGCCGCCGATCAGAAAGAAATGCCTGATCTTGCCCCTTTTCACAAGATCAATTATTTTGTCGGCGTTTGCAAGGACAGCATTGCGGGCGAATCCTGTTACAACCGTTTTGCCGCCGTTCATGCCTGTCATTTCCCTGTCTTCATCGTAGCCGCCGCATTCCAGTGCCTTTTCTATAACCGGCGTGAAATCCTTGTCATCACCTATATGAACAAGCTCCGGATAGGATACAACTGATGTTGTAAAAACTCTGTCACAGTAGCTCTGACGGACAGGCATAATACAGTTGGTTGTGAAAAGTATCGGTGCAGGAATGTTGTGAAACTCTGACTGCTGATTCTGCCAGCCTGTGCCGAAATTGCCCTTCAGATGAGGATATTTCTTTAGTTCCGGATAACCGTGGGCAGGCAGCATTTCACTGTGGGTATAAATATTTATGCCTTTGCCTTCGGTCTGTTCAAGAAGCAGCTTCATATCATGAAGGTCATGGCCGCTTACAACTATAAACGGACCCTTCTCTATGGTGAGAGGTACCTCTGTGGGAACAGGCTCACCGTATGCTTCTGTATTTGCTTCATCAAGCATTGCCATACATCTGAGATTTACCTTGCCTGTTTTAAGTACAAGCTTCAGAAGTTTCTCAGATGATTCCTCTTCACTGAGGCTGCGGAGTGCAGTGTAAAAAAAGTCGGTTACTTCGCTGTCAGTTTTTCCAAGAACATAGGCGTGATAAGCATATGCCGCCATTCCCTTGACGCCGAAGAGGATAAGGGATTTGAGAGAACGTATATCCTCATCTGCGTTCCAGATTTTTTTCATATCGAAGGATTCAGAGGAGCCGCTTTCTTTCTGTATCTTGCTTATAAGTTCATTTATTGTCCTGTCATTGAAGCTGACGTTTGTTACTGTTGTGAAAAGTCCTTTCATCATGAGAAGGTCTGTATCCGGCGACTTTTTTCCGGTTTTTGCAAGGGTTATAAGCGCACCTGCAAGTTCGTCCTGGTAATTTGCAGTATCAGCCTTTTTACCGCAGACGCCGACCTTGCCGTCACAGCCTGTATTATGTGCAGTCTGCTGACACTGAAAACAAAACATTTCCTTCATTCTTTTACCTCCTGTAGCAATTTGTGTATTGTTATCTTGTCCCTGAACATATCTTTTTATTCTCTGAATTTATTTTATTGTCAAAAATAGATGATGTATTGACATTTCATATAAAATATGTTATAATGTATACAAATCTTTACAGCACTATTGGCATATCTTTCATAGCAAAGGAGGAAGGCTCATGAATCAGGACTGGGAATTTATGGAGATGATTCTGCGTGAATTGCCTTCAAATATTTTCTTTAAGGACACGGAGTGCCGGTATCTGTTTGCGACCCATTATTGGCGTCATATAAAGCATGACAAGGAAGAGGAATGGTCGATTAAAGGAAAGACTGACCTTGAAATCAGAAAAGACAAGGAAAATGCTCAGCTTGCATATGAACAGGATAAGAAAATTCTGGCAACAGGAAAGGGCTGTCAGTATACAATAGAAATAAATCTTGAAGAAAAAACTGAATACCTTGAAATAATCAAGAATCCTGTGAGAAATAAGGACGGCACAATAATAGGAATTGTGGGACTTATAAATGACGTCACCGACAGAATGAAGCTTCAGAAGCAGCTTGAAGTATATGCACAGACCGATATAATGACAGGTCTTTACAACAGAAGATATCTGGACTATTGGCGGAAAAGCGTTTTAAGGCCGGATATGCTTCCGCTGAGCATTATCTCTGCCGACTGTGACGGTCTGAAGTATATGAATGATGTATACGGACACGCTGTAGGTGATGAACTGATAAGAACCACAGCTATTCTTTTCAAGATATCTTCTCTTGAAAATGCCGTTATGTTCAGAATGGGCGGAGATGAATTTCTGATTATCCTTACAAAAACACCTGAAAAAAAGGCGAAGGAAAGCATTGCCAGAATGAGATCTGTGGGTGAATCTCTCAGCGTACATGGTATGCCCCTTAGCATTTCGATCGGTACATACACAATTGAAGCATTCGGCGAGGATTTTGAAGAAGCCATTAAAAATGCCGATAAAAATATGTATGCTGAAAAGGAAATCAAACGCAGATGCAGAAACTGATTTATGGCTGCAGGAGAAATGATCCCGCAGCCATTATATTTTATTTAAAAAAGTGTGTATAGATTATTCTGAATTCCATATGCTAAAACAAAAATGAAAAAGGAGCTTAAAGCAATGAAAAAAACAATATCATTACTAATTGCGTCACTGACGCTTTTGTCATTATCCGGATGCGGAAAAGATGAAGAGAGTTCAGTATCTGAAGCTGTTACAGAAACAACTGCCGCCGAGAGTGAAACAGCGGAGGAAACCACCGCAGAAACCAGTGATTCTGCTGAAACCACAGGTCAGATACTTCTCAGTGCATTTCATGAGGAAATTGAGAACGACCCTTCCATAACGCCTGAGAAGCTTGCCGAAAAACTGCTTTCAAACAGTGTGATACAATTCCAGGGCGCCCAGATGCCTGTTGAACAGGGACTTCTTGCAGGATTTGGAAATACGGAAATCACAGGCTTTAAGGAGGGCGTCATGTTTTCTCCTATGATAGGCTCCATTCCCTTTGTGGGATATATCTTCGTTTTGGAGGAAGGAAGCGATCCGCAGGCTTTTGTGCAGACATTGCTTGACAATGCAGACCCAAGGTGGAATATCTGTACTGAAGCAGATGAGGTAATTGCCGATAATGCGGGAAATACTGTATTCTTTGTAATGTGTCCCGGTGAATCAGAATAAATGCTGTTTTCGGGTATAACATTTCTCTATTACTTCCTGCCGGCGGCTGTACTGCTGTACTTTGCTGTTCCTGCCGGCATGAAAAATGCAGCCATTCTTCTTTCAAGCCTTGTGTTTTACGCCTGGGGCGAACCGGCATATGTTCTCCTTATGGCAGGAAGCATACTAAGCGGATATGTTTTCGGACTTCTGACAGAACGCTTTCATGGCAGACCCCTGTCAAAAATATTTATGATCGCTTCTGTAACAGTAAGTCTTTCATTTCTGCTGTTTTTCAAGTACTGTAATTTTTTTATAGAGAATTTCAGCGCTGTGACAGGTATTTCACTGCCCCTTCTGAAAATCACACTGCCGGTGGGAATAAGCTTTTATACCTTCCAGATAATAAGCTATACGGCAGACGTGTACATGAAAAAAACGAAAGCCAACAGAAATATCATAAACTTCGCCGCCTATGTTTCGCTTTTCCCTCAGCTTGTGGCAGGACCAATTGTACGCTACACCGAAATAGAAGGTCAGCTTCGGGAAAGACGGCATTCCATAGACAAGGCGGCAGAAGGAATAAAGCTTCTGGTTACAGGACTTTCCAAAAAGGTTCTTATTGCAGATTCTCTGGGTGAATTGTGCAGTGCTTACACGGAATCCTCTGAATCCTCTGTTTTGTTTTCATGGATATATGCCATTTCGTTTTCCATGCAGGTGTACTTTGATTTTTCCGGTTACAGCGATATGGCGACAGGCCTTGGGAAAATATTCGGCTTTGATATAGGCAGAAACTTTAATTACCCATTCATATCCGGAAGCATAACAGAATTCTGGCGAAGGTGGCATATATCTCTCGGTTCATGGTTCAGAGATTATGTGTATATCCCTTTAGGCGGAAACCGTACCACAAGGCTGAAATATTTCAGAAATATTTTCGTTGTATGGCTTCTTACTGGCTTATGGCACGGGGCTTCATGGAATTTTGTGCTGTGGGGTCTTTATTTTGCTGTATTCCTTACTGCTGAGAAATTCCTGCTTATGAATTTTATAAAAAAACACGGGATTTTCGCCCATGTATACACTCTTCTTATTGTGGCAGTAAGCTTTGTGATATTCAGCTTCAGTGAACTCAGTGACGCAGGCAGATGCCTTATGGGAATGGCAGGATTCGGCGGTATACCATGGGTTACAGAAGAGCATGGCTACTATATCAGGAGCTTTTTACCGGTGCTTGCAATGGCGGCTATAGGTTCAACTCCGCTTCTGTCACTGGCAGTCAGAAGAATAAAGCAGACAGAAATGTGCAGGAAGGCTGTAAATACAGCAGAACCTATTGTACTTGTGCTGCTTTTGTTTTTATCCACAGCCTATCTTGTGGACGGTTCGTTCAATCCCTTTATGTATTTCAGATTTTAGGAGCAGCTGCAATGAGTGAGAAAATCAAAAACAGAGTCCTGGTTATCATTATGGCACTGATTATGTTCGGAACATCTGTTTTTTGCATAATAAAAGAGCCTGGGGTCTATTCCGCAGGCGAAAGAAGAAAGCTTGCAGAATTCCCGAAGCTCAG
>JAQXHO010000178.1 GCA_029007315.1 Oscillospiraceae bacterium | reverse complement strand
CTTACTGAATGCTCTGTCAATAGCCTCGGTCATTTCCTGCTTTCTGTCAACCAAAAGGAAGTCTTCACCTAAGCATCTTTTGTCTGCATTAAATATTTTCATTGCCGCAGGATTTATGCTAAGCACCTGTCTGTATCTGTCCAGTAGAACTAATCCCTCATGCATATTTTTTATCACGCAGGAAAATTCCTCCTGCTTTTGTTTAAGCTGTGACGCCTTGAATTCAATACTTTGATGCTGCCTGTGTATCCTGCCAAGAAGAGGAGCAAGCTCTTCATATGTGTCATTTTCAAGAGGATTGTCAAGGTCAAGTTCATTCAGCGGATTTGTTATCCTCTTTGACATCTGTTTTGCAAGTATGGCTGAAATAATTATTGCTGCAATACCCACTATAATAATAGGGTATATCATTCCCAACATAAGTGCCATTCCGCTTGCACGGCTTACAGAGATTCTCAGCACTGTTCCGTCTGACAGAAGTACAGCCTCGTATAGAGTTTTCTCCATAAAAGTCTTTGAGTATCTTGAACTGCTGCCTGAACCATTTTCCATGGCTTCTCTTATTTCCTCACGGTCAAGGTGATTTTCCATTTCTGTTTCATCTGCTTTTGAATCAAAGAGAACCTTTCCCTCACTGTCTGTCCATGTGATGCGGAAATTTTCTGATTCACTGAACATTTCAAGATAATCAGCACCGGACTGTTCAGTACCCTTTGCCGCAATGGAAAGTTCATCTCTGAGCTGCTTTTCCTGTATATTTGTGAAATAATCGCTGAGAAAACCTGTTATCACAATAAGCGCAGCCGTAAGAACAACTGCTGACGCTGTGAGGATCGATCGAAAAATTTTACCTGTCATTGTTTTTTCCTCCGCTGTCTGACATACGATATCCTACGCTGCGGACTGTTTCTATCATATCTGCATATTCTCCCAGTTTCTGCCGCAAAGAACGTATATGCACATCAACGGTTCTTGTTTCGCCGACATAATCATAACCCCATATTTCACTGTAAAGCCTGTCCCTTGTGAAAACGGTTTTCGGGTTCTGCATAAAAAGTTTCAGAAGTTCGAACTCCTTGTATGTAAGCTGCAATTTTTCGCCGTTTATTACTGCCTCACGTTCTTCTGTATTGATAGTGAGCATACCCAGAGTGATTGTACCGCTTTTTTCAATTGGCTTGCAGCGGCGAAGAACTGCCTTTACCCTTGAAACCATTTCCATCATTCCGAATGGCTTTACAAGATAGTCGTCAGCACCCATGTCAAGACTTTTCACCTTGTCAAATTCTGCACCCTTAGCCGTTGCCATTATAACCGGTATATCACAGTATTCAGCAGAACCTTTCATCTCTTTAAGAATTTTCGTGCCGTCTTCTCCGGGCAGCATCACATCAAGTATCACAAGGTCAGGCTGGTCTTTTTCAAGTGCGGCAAAAAAGCTCTCCCCATCTTCAAATCCCTTTGCCTCAAAGCCTGTGGATTCAAGGGCGTATACTTCTATGTCACGAATACCTGCATCGTCCTCAACGCACCATATCATATCTGTCAGCTCCTTCAGGAATTTTGACTGCGGTCACCTGTAACCGAAAATATAACCCATTCTGCAATATTTACTGCATGATCTCCGATACGCTCGAAATATTTTGCTATCATAAGCAGATCAAGGGCAAATTCACCGTCTGACGGATTATCCGCAATAATATTTATAAGACTATTTTTTATTTTGTCAAAATAGCCGTCCACAATGTCATCGTGGAGTATTACTTTTTCTGCAAGGGACACATCCTGTTTTACATAAGCGTCAACGCTGTCTGTAACCATGCTGATTGTTTCTTGCGCCATATCACGGACATTTATGCTCTCACCTGCGGTTTTTCCTCCGAGGTAGGTTATTATCTCCGCAATATCCTCTGCCTGATCTCCGATACGTTCCATATCAGTTATCATTTTAAGTGCGGCAGAGATCTGTCTTAAATCCCTTGCCACAGGCTGCTGCTGCAGAAGAAGTTTCAAACAGCGTGATTCAATGTCACGTTCCTTGTGGTCAATATCAGATGAAATTGATGTGACTTTTTCACACAGACTAATTTCACCATTTATAAGTGCCTTTGACGCAATGGCAATTGCCTCCTCGCAGAGTGCGCCCATTTCTATCATTTCAGTATTCAGCCTGGCAAGCTGTTCGTCAAATCTGTTTCTCATTATCCAAACCTTCCTGTTATATAGTCTTCTGTACGTTTTTCTGTCGGCTGGGAGAACAGCTTTTCAGTTTCACCAAATTCCACAAGTTCTCCAAGCAGGAAAAATGCTGTATAATCCGAGATCCTGACTGCCTGCTGCATATTATGGGTCACTATAACTATAGTATAACTCTTTTTCAGCTCAATTGCAAGTTCTTCTATCCTTGAAGTTGAAATCGGGTCGAGTGCTGATGTCGGTTCGTCCATAAGAAGGATCTTCGGCTTTACCGCAAGGGCTCTTGCAATACAAAGTCTTTGCTGCTGTCCGCCTGACATACCGAGAGCATTCTTTTTCAGTCTGTCCTTTACCTCGTCCCATATGGCAGCTGCACGAAGGGATTCCTCCACTATTTCGTCCAGTTTCGCCTTGTTTCTGATGCCGTGGGTACGGGGTCCGTATGCGATATTGTCATAAATGCTCATGGGAAAGGGGTTAGGTTTCTGAAATACCATGCCTATCTCACGCCTGAGTTCGTTCACATCTGTACTTTTGTCAAAAATATCCCTGCCATTGTATGTCACTTCTCCTGTTATGCGTACACCGTCAACAAGGTCATTCATTCGGTTGAGTGTTTTGAGAAATGTGGACTTTCCGCAGCCTGAGGGTCCGATAAAGGCTGTTATATTGTTTTCGTGAATGTCTATATTCACACTTTTCAGCGCCTGTGTCTTTCCGTACCACAGACAAAGGTCTTTTGCTGTCATTATTTCGCTCATTTTGATTTTCCTTTCGGCTTACATTGAACGTTTCTTTGCAAAATATCTGCTTACTAAGGAGGCAGACATATTTATTATAAATGTAAGTATCATGAGAATTGCAGCTATTGCAAAGGCTGTTTCAAATTCTCCCTGTTCCTTTGCATATACATAAAGTGCAACGGTAAGTGACGCACCGGGACTTGCAAGTCCTGTGAAAATGCCGTTTAAGGCATGGGCAAAGCCTGCTGTAAACAAAAGCGCCGCAGATTCGCCTAAAATACGTCCCACTGACAGAATACAGCCTGTTATAACACCGTCCACGCAGCCGGGAAGAACAACCGTCCTTATAACACGCCATTTGCCTGCGCCAAGTCCGAAAGCACCGTCACGGTAGCTCTGAGGTACTGTTTTAAGGCTTTCCTGTGTAGTTCGCATAACGGTAGGAAGATTCATAATAACAAGAGTCAGGGCACCTGCTGTAAGTGATGTTCTCAATCCTAAAAACTGACAGAAAAAGAGCATTCCAACAAGACCGTATATGATAGATGGTATTCCCGAAAGGGTTTCCGCTGCATATTCTATAATGCCCACAATCTTTTTATTCTTCGCATATTCCGTAAGATATACAGCCGCACCTACTCCAAGAGGTATTACAAATAAAAGCGCTGCAAGAACTATGTATACAGTATTCAGAATATCAGGCAGAACGCCGATCTTTCCGCTTATATAGCTTGGCTTTGTAGAGAGCAGTTCCCACGTAATATTTGGCAGACCCTTTGCCAGAACAAATATAACCATGAAAAGCACCAGTGCCGCCGTAATTCCCGTGGCTGTATACATTGCCGCATTTCTGAGAAATATTCCTGTTTTTCTTTTTTTACTAAGCATACATCATTCCCTCTCTTTTTTCAGGAAGAAATTCAGAGCGGCATTTATCAGCATTATGAAAAGGAACAGCACAAGTGCTATGGAGAAAAGTGCCTGCTGCTGAAGTCCGCTTGAATAGGACATTTCGCTTGCAACTGCAGTTGTAAGAAAGCGGACACTCTCAAAAAGTCCCGGCATATTCGGGGCATTTCCTGCTACCATCATTACTGCCATTGCCTCGCCTATCGCACGTCCCACGCCAAGCACAACTGCCGCCGCTATTCCGCTTTTAGCCGCAGGAACGGATACTCTGAAATATGTTTCCGTAGGCGTGGCTCCAAGGGCAAGGGAAGCGTCTTCATACTCCTTTGGGACAGCTTCAAGTGATGTCATCGATACTTTTATTACGGAGGGAAGTATCATTACAGAAAGGACGATTATTGCTGAAAACAGTCCTGCACCGTCTGGTATTCCGAAAATATTCTTAACACCCGGCACAAGTACAAGCATTCCCACAAGACCATATACAACAGAGGGTATTCCTGCAAGAAGACTAACTGCTTCCATCATTATGCGTTTCACTCTGCTGTCCGCCGCTTTTGCAAGATACACGGCTGTAAGAAATCCTATGGGAACTCCTATAAGAACTGCCCCTGCTGTGCCGTATATACTTGTTAGGATAAAGGGCAGTATGCCGTATGAGGGTTCTGCCGCCGTGGACGCCCATTTTCTTCCGAAAAGGAAATCTATGGGTCCTATCTCAATAATTGCAGGAAGTCCCGATATAATCAGGTATACAGTTATGAGCAGCACACTTCCCACTGTAAGCAGTCCCAGTATAAGAAATACTCCGTGTATTGCTCTTTCCAAAACTTTGTTTTTTAACATATCGTGCCTCAGTTGTTTGCAGGAACAACTCCTGCTGATGTTATAGCTTCCGCCGCCTCTGCTGATGTCACATAGTCAAAGAACTTCTGTGCGCTGTCTGAAAGCTGTTTATCCTTTTTTGTCACCAGCACAAAGGGACGCTGTATTACATAACTTCCGTCCTTTATGCACTCCTCTGTGGGGGAAACTCCGCCTACTGTCAAAGCCTTAACATTATCCTTCACAGACGCAACTGACGCATATCCTATTGCACCCTCGTTCTGTGAAACAGTTGTAATAACATCTCCAGTAGAGGTAAGCTCCTGACGGTATTTGCACTTTTCCTCAGTACCGGTAATGGATTCAAAGCCGTCACGGGTTCCGCTGCCTGCCTCACGTCCTATGAGAACTATTTCTGAATCCTCGCCGCCGACTTCACTCCAGTTTGTGATCTCTCCTGTATAGATTTTGGAAATGGTTTTTGTGTCCATATCGGAAACAGGATTATTTGGATTTACGATAACTGCTATACCGTCATAAGCAAGAATTGTTGCAGTAAGTCCATCTGCTTCCTCCTCCGGTTTCAGACTGCGGCTTGAAAGACCAATGTCGCAGGTGCCTGAGGAAACTGCCTTGATGCCGGAACCGGAACCTGTGGGATTGTAGGTTACTGTAATACCGGTTTCGCCTTCAAATGTTTCACCAAGTACGCCTATGACCTTTTCCATGGAGGTTGAACCGTCTGTTGAAACGGAACCTTTTCCCGTATCATTTGAAGATGATGAACAGCCAGCCATAAAGGAACACATAACTGCTGCTGCTGCAAATAATCCGATTGTCTTTTTCATAATAATTTTCCTTTCATAATAAAAGTTTATTTTGCATTTCTGCATTTTTTAGTTTACATCTCCTGTGTAAAATCCGAAAGAAAACTTTTGTTAAATTCAGGTAAAATATATAGATTATTATAAAATCCATTGCAGAATCATAAAAATCACTTGCAGAACAGATTTTATTTTTAAATTGTAACAAACCTGTAAAAAAGCTGAAGGTACAGTGTTTTGGGAATTTTGAGGTATTCGCTGATGGCATGCCTTTGAAATTTCCCCGCAGGAAAACACTGTCGCCTACAAATCGGGGGCGTCAGTTTGTTTTCCACATACCCTGACAAATTACAGTGCCTGTCCCTGACAAAATACGTTCACTTCTGGATGACAGAATAGGTGGGCTCTGACATATAACTCCCATTTTTTCAATCAAACTAAAATTGAATATTTTCTAAAAACTGTGAGATATTTCATTATTGCTATTTTTTTAAAGAAATTGCCTTATATATGATTTCAGGGTATCTCCAGCCGAGATACCCTTTTTTTACACTTACTGTTTACTTTTCATATCTTTAATACTAATAGGACAGCCTTGTTATTTGAATATAACTCCCCTGTCATTTTACTTGTCCGTGATGTTCAGTTCGTTTCTTTTTAAATTGCTTTTTGTTAACTATATAAATTCCTGCACATACCAGCATGAGTGCTGCAAGTGACATAACACCTATACTTCCGCTTTCCTGTAACAATACAGCCGATAAAACAACGCCAAATACCGGGTTCATAAATCCGAATACTGCAATTCTTGAAACAGGGTTGTGCTTCAGCAAAATGCTCCAGAGTGAATACGCAGCTGCAGAAATAAAGGCAAGGTAAACAAGCATCGCAATTCCTGAAGCACTCCAATGGGTGATATTTCCTCCGAACAGCAATCCAAGCACTGTCATTATTATTCCCCCGATAACGAATTGCCAGCCGCTTAAAACCACAGGATTTTCTTCTGCCGAGTATTTTTTCAGAAGAACAGATGAAAAGGCATAGGCAACGGTGGACAGGAAGATAAATCCTTCACCTGAAAATGACAGGTTTAAATCAAGTCCGCTTCCGTTTACATTGACAATTACCACTCCGCAGAAACCAATAATACAACCAATTATTTTTTGAGTTGTAAGCGACTCCATTCTGAAAATCAGACTTGATACAATAATTGCAATAAATACATTCACGCCCTCTATGACGGAAGCCTTAACGCCTGTTGTATGTGCAAGTCCGATGTAAAAGAAAAGATATTGCCCAACTGTCTGGAACATAGAAAGCACCGTGATTTTTTTAACAGATCCCCGCTTTGGAAAAAGTAGTTTTTTATGAATGAGGCTTCCGAAAGTTACTGCCAGAATACCCGACAAAGTGAAACGCAGTCCTGCAAAGAGGATCTGAGCTGCTGTATCCGATGCGGGAATATCAAACGTCTCATAGCCGATCTTTATGCAGGGAAACGCACTGCCCCAGAGCAGACAGCAAAGCAATGCTCCTACCCAGACAACCGTTGTTTTTTGTAAAAATACTTCTCTATTTGTTGAAACGGATTCATAAACGACCGATTCAACATGATTATATGGTTTAATAATATTTTTCATATAGTATCCTCCTATATTCAAGGTTTTCACAAAAAGAGAACGCTCCCCATTCAATCGGCATTACTGAATCAGGCACTCCTACACTTTTTATTAAAGATAAATCATTTCATTCATTCAAATGGATAAATGACGCCCCATTCTTTTCTGAGATCGTCCATGATCTTCATTACTTTCAAAGTTTCCTTGTGAGGCATAAAGTCAGTTTCAGTTCTGCCTTCTCTGATTGCCTGCAGAGAGGCTTCTATTTCGTATTCATAGCCCGAAATCTGAATCGGAGTTTTATATTCTGTTACTGTACCGTCATTCATGATAACTCTGATACCTTCGCAGTTATTTATATTCTGAAATTCAATTCTGCCTTTTGACCCGTAAATATTTCCCGTCCTGTCAGTTGCTGCAGCGGCATTGCTGTGCAGAACCGCAGTTTTCCCGTCTGCAAAAGTCATAATTATACTGTTTGTTTTATCCACCCCGTAATCATTTTTTGTACATGATGATTTTATGTCAGCAATTTCACCGCCAAATGCCATAAGCGCAAAATTTATAGTATATACTCCCAGATCCAGCAATGCGCCGCCGGCGAGTTCCGGTTTTTGCAGACGTTCCTTATGGCTGAGTTCATAGCCTAAGTTTGCAGTGAGTGATGTTATTTCTCCAATAACATCAGATTCAATGATCTTATCCAGAACAAATCTCATTGGCAGAAATCTTGTCCAGATGGCTTCAGAAATAAATACTCCGTGTTCCTCCGCATAGTGAAGGACTTCCTTTGCCTGTTTTGCGTTGGCAGTAAAAGCCTTTTCACACAGAACATTTCTTCCGTTTTCCAGACAAAGCATGCAGTCCTCATAGTGTCTTGAATGAGGTGTTGCAATATAGATAAGATCAATATTGCTGTCCTTGGCAAGTTCTTCATAACTTCCATAACTTTTCAAAATGCCGAACTCCTGTGCAAATTTTTCTGCTTTTTCAGCCGATCTGGAACCTACTGCATAAAGGACAGCATTTTCCATCTGATTTATAGTATCCGCCATTTTTCGTGCAATTCTTCCTGCACCTAAAATTCCGATATTCAAATCAAGTTATCTCCTTTCTGAATTTAACGATTATTCTCCTTATAAATCTGTTATACCTTATTTTTCATGCAGTCTTGCTTCCTTTCTGTACTGCATGGCGGTTTTGCCCGTTTTTTCCTTGAACTGTCGCATTAAATGGTTATCATTATTGTATCCGCAATGTTCCGCTATTTCCTGAATACGCATATTTGTATTGGCAAGAAGCTGCATTGCTTTTTTGATTCTGGCTGTAATAACATCATCTTTGATACTCACTGAGAAAAACTGTTTGTATAGTCTTTGCAGATGACTGCGGCTTATTCCTATGCCATGTGCCATGTCATCTATATTCCAATCTCTCTGTGGTTCTGCTGTAATATTTCTTCTCAGGCGATATATCTCCTGTCTGTAATCCATATAACTGTCTTCCTGAGCTTTTCTTTTTTCATACAGATTCTGCCCTGATTCATATACATTTTTTTCGATCTCATAAATATCAGATGACTCAATAGTTGAAAAGTATACTGCAAATTCAGGCAAAGTCACATCTCCGAAATGGTCACGGAAACCTGACTCCAGTGCCGCAATCAGATTCTGTGAAGTGTTAGAAACTTCCTCCTTATCAGTGGCAGGTATTATTACTGCAAATGTTTCTTCCCTGGTTTTTGCACATACCCTGTGAGAACAGAGATTCATCATTATTTTCTCAAATATCAGTTCCAGGCTTGTTGAACCGATTTCTGATGGGTAATAGGTCAGCATAAGAAGATAACAGCTTTTCCCCTCGGTCCTGTACTTTTCAAAAGCCTCAGATGTTTTAACAACAAATCCACGGCTGTTTAGCATTCCTGTAAGCAGACTTGTTTCCGAGATATTTTCGATTTGTTTTCTTATGTATTCTGCATACAGTTTCTTTTGCAACATTTTAATTCCGTTGGATACCGAATCGCACCAGCCTGCATAGTATTCATCAATATACATACGGCGGCATTCTGCATATATTGACCCGATATATCCAAATATCTGCCCTGAACAATGAAGTGATGTAAGCACGATCAAACATGATTCATGTTTACTGTCCAGCATAGGAAGAATATCACTTGTTTTAAATGTATAATGGGCTTTTTCATTATCTCCGAACCGCTTAGACAAAAGAAGATACATTTCGTCAGAATAGCCGAACTGCCTGAAATTATCCGGATTATCCATGTCACCCTGCCAGTCGCTGCAAAGGCATATATCCATTCCCTCCATATCTCCGAGTATATGCCCGACTTCATCTATATTATCCGACAGCTCAGTTAATGTGGCACTGTCTGACATGCGGTGGATAAAGTCCGTCGGAAGATACTGACGCTTTTCCCTGCTGCGTTCAATCATATCCACAAGATGATGGTCAATGGGAAGATTTTCAAAGCATCCGCAGCTTTTGCCAAAACGTACATACTGTCTGCATACATTCTGCTCTGCCTTCTGATTTGTTATTATTTCATACAGGCGGCATACAGCGTCTGCACCAAACTGCTTGTCACGTCCTGCAATAGTGGTTATACTGGGAAAATTAAGAGCAGAATCCCAGCTGCCGTCATAACCTGTTACCTTTATATCCTCAGGAACTCTTATTCCGTTTGAAGTGAGAACTTCTGTAAGTGAAACAGCCATGACATCATTGCAGCAGACAACTGCATCAGGCTTTTCAATTTTGCCGCTTATTATGTCAATGCCAAGCTGATGCGGAACATTTTTTCCAGAAATATCCATAACATGTAATTGAGGGTCAGTGCAGCAGCTGTTCCGGTAAATACTGTGATTCCTGCGGTGCAGATATTACCTTCAGAGGCGGTACATGTAAATACGCCTGTGAATAAAGCTTTTTATATTTTTACATTAGGGTACTTCTAAAACTCACTCACCCGCCATCTGTGCCTCATCAGACGG
>JAQXHO010000177.1 GCA_029007315.1 Oscillospiraceae bacterium | reverse complement strand
CAGACTTGATTCACTGAAAAAAATGCTTGCCAAGGTAGAGGAATATGCATCTGAAACCTCAAAGCGTTATTATGACAAACTTTATTCAAAATTATGTGAAATCCTTGCGGAAACTGATATAGAACAGTCAAGAATTACTACTGAGGCTGCAATTTTTGCTGATAAAATTGCTATTGATGAGGAAACTGTCCGCCTTGGAAGTCACATTGAACAATTTCGTACACTTCTTGAATCTGATGAACCAATAGGACGGAAACTTGACTTCCTTGTTCAGGAAATGAACCGTGAAGTGAATACAATGGGTTCCAAGGCACAGGATATTTCTGTGACTCGTCTTGTTGTGGATATGAAGTCGGAAATAGAAAAGATGAGAGAACAGATCCAGAACATTGAATGAGGTGAAAAATATGAAAAAAGGCTTGCTTATCGTTGTATCGGGACCTTCTGGCTGCGGCAAAGGTACTGTTCTTGGTGATATAACCAGGGAACTTGAGCTTTCCTATTCAGTATCGGCAACTACACGGAGTATGCGTGAAGGCGAGATTGACGGCGTGAATTATCACTATATGTCAAAGGAAAGCTTTGAAAAGCTTATTGCTGAGGACAAGGTGCTGGAATATACGGAATACTGCGGAAATTACTATGGAACTCTTCGTGAAGAGGTGGAAAACCGCAGAAACCAGGGACAGGATGTTCTTCTTGAAATTGAAGTTGTGGGTGCTGCAAATGTTAAGCGCCTTTGTCCCGATGCAGTTCTGATTTTTATTGCACCGCCTTCTGTCCAGGAACTTGAAAGAAGACTCAGAAAAAGAGGAACTGAAACTGATGAAGTTATTGCGGAACGTGTTTCACAGGCAGAACGTGAGATCCGGTGCAGTTCCGGATATGATTATATAATAGTAAACGGTGAGCTTGAAAAGGCTGTGAATGATGTTAAATCCGTTATAATTGCAGAGAGAATCTCTGCTCAGAATAAAGAAGAAATTATAAGTGAGGTACTTAATTCATGAATATGCTAAGACCATCTATGAATCAGCTGATATCAAAGAATGAAAGCTGCTACTCTCTGGTAGTAGGCGTAGCAAAACGAGCAAGAGAAATTGCTGATGAGCTTTATGAAAAAGGTGAGATACTGAAGGAAAAGCCGGTAAAGACTGCAGTCGAAGAGCTTGCGGCCGGCAAATATCGTATTGTTGAGGACAATACTGGTAAACTTTAATATAGAAAAGAGGCGTGTGTGATGAATACATACTGGAAGGTTTCTGTTGCTGTATGGGATACGGCATATTCCTTTGACCGGCTGTTCACATACACGTCTTTTGAATCTGTCTGTGTGGGCTGTCGTGTGGCGGTGCCATTTGGCTTTAATAATTCAAAACGTGTGGGAATGGTTCTGGAGGCAGAGGAAACCAGCGGGGAACTTGATGCTTCTGTAAAGCCTGTCATATTTGTAATGGATAAAGAGCCGCTTCTGAATGATGAACAGCTTCAGCTTGTTCACTGGCTGAAAGAAATGACATTTTGTACATATTCCGACGCCATAAGAGCCATACTTCCTGCCGGAATGCAGGTGGAACTTTGTCAGAAAGCTGAGATTTCTCCGAATATTGCAGAGATTTCTCTTTCTGATGAGGAGAAAAGCCTTCTGTGTTTTTTGCAGGCTGCCAAAAGTCAGAGAAGCTTTGACAGACTTCTGCAGGCTGAAGGGAATGCGGATAAGCAAAGGATAATTGACTCCCTTTTTGAAAAGAAAGCTCTCCAAATGACCGATTATGCCAGACAAAAAGTCGGGAATTCGGGCATAAAAATGATCAGACTAACAGGTGAGTACGACGCTCTGAGCAAAATTTGCCGCATTACGCCAAAACAGAAAAAGCTTATAGAGCTTTTAAAGGAGCAGCCTGTTCTTTCTGAAAAGGAAGCCTGTTATCTCTGCGGAATCACTGGTTCTGTAGTAACAAGCGCAGTGAAATCGGGAATTGTGGAAAGATATACGGGAGATTTATTCCGTGATATTCCGGATATAGAAAAAACCAGAGATGCCTCTGATATAAGGCTTTCTGATGAACAGACGCCGGTTTTTGAAAAGATTTCAGAGGCTGTGCGCAGCAGAACTCCTCATTGTTTTCTGCTTCACGGCGTAACAGGCAGCGGCAAGACAAGCGTTTTTCTGAAGCTTATTGATGAAACCATACGAATGGGCCGTCAGGTGATAATGCTTGTTCCGGAAATTGCCCTTACGCCACAGGTGGTAAAAGAGTTCTGCAGTCTTTTCGGACAGCAGGTTACTGTTATTCACAGTGAACTTTCTCTGGGACAAAGGGCAGACGCCTATAAACGGATTAAAAACGGTGATGTTAAAATTGTCATCGGAACAAGAAGCGCTGTTTTTGCACCGGCTGAAAATCTGGGGCTTATAATAGTTGACGAAGAAGGCGAAAGGGCATACAAGTCCGACAGTTCTCCAAGATATCATGCAATAGAGGTTGCAAAAAAACGATGCCGGACAAATAACTGCACATTGCTCCTGGCTTCAGCAACGCCTTCGGTGGAAAGCTACTATTATGCAAAAAAAGGCGTTTATACCCTTCTGGAGATGAAAAAGCGTTATGCGGATATGCCTCTTCCGGAGGTATCCGTTGTGGATATGAATGAAGAACGTCTTCTGGGAAATGATACGGAATTCAGTGATGAACTGATGATAGCCCTCAAAGAAAACCTTAAAGCCGGAGAGCAGTCTATTCTTCTTCTGAACAGGAGAGGGTATCATACAATAATAAGCTGCTGTGACTGCAATAAGCCTGTTTACTGCCCGAATTGCAGCGTTCCCATGACGTATCACAAGGTCAATAACAGCCTGATGTGCCATTACTGCGGGCATACAGAGGAAATGACTGAAAGCTGCAGATTCTGCGGCGGAACACGCATGAGAAAAATGGGATTCGGAACACAGACTCTTGAAGAGAGCCTTGAAAAGGCGCTTCCGGAGGCAAGAATACTCAGAATGGACGCCGATACCACCATGTCAAGATATGCCTACGAGGAGAAATTTTCCGCATTTGCACGGGGCGAATATGACATCATGGCAGGAACACAGATGATAGGAAAGGGACTTAATTTTCCTAATGTTACGCTGGTAGGCGTATTATCTGTGGACAAGGCTTTGTTTGCAGGCGATTTCAGAAGCTATGAGAGAACATTTTCCCTTATTACCCAGGTTGTCGGCAGAGGCGGCAGAGGTGATAAAAAGGGCAGAGCTGTTTTGCAGACATTTATGCCGGAGCATTATGTTCTAAGGCTTGCAGCAATGCAGAATTATGAAGAATTTTACCGTGAGGAAATCACCCTTCGAAGGGCGCTTGTCTTTCCTCCGATATGTGATATATGCGTAATAGGATTTGTGGGTGTGTCAGAAAATGTTACTGCGGCGGCGGCACAATATGCCGCACAATGCATAGAGGAACTTGTAAGACAGACAGGCTTTGAAAAGCCTCTTCGTGTTCTGGGACCAATGCCCTTTTCATATGGAAAAATCAGCGGAAAATACCGTTACCGCCTTATTCTGAAATGCAAGAATACAAAGGAATATCGTGACCTTGTGCGAGAAATACTGAATGCTGTTTATTCACGCAGGGAATTTGCAAAAATACATATTTATGCTGATATGAACGGTGATATCGGCGTATAATGAATGGAGGAGCTTTATGGCTATAAGAAAAATTGTAAAGGACGGAGATCCTGTTCTCCGCAGTGTATGCAAACCTGTTGAGGTTTTTGATGAAAAGCTGCACATACTGCTTGATGATATGCAGGAAACACTTAAAAAAGCACAGGGTGTTGGTCTTGCGGGACCTCAGGTGGGTTACTGCAGAAGATTGTTTATAATGGATCTTGGCGGCGATGAAATGATAGAAGCCATCAACCCGGAAATAGTAAAAACCAGCGGAAAGCAGAATGTAATAGAGGGCTGTCTTTCATGCCCGAATAAATGGGGTTATGTCACACGTCCCAGAAAGTGCAGACTGAGGGCACAGAACCGTTTCGGTGAATGGTATGAGCTTGTTCTTACAGATCTTGGCGCACAGTGTGCCTGCCACGAAAACGATCATCTGGACGGAAAGCTTTTCGTTGATATTGTTGAAAGATTCCTGACGCCGGAGGAGATGGAGGCAGAATGAAAATAGTATTTATGGGAACTCCCGATTTCGCAGTTCCGTGTCTGCGTGTTCTTGCTGAAAACGGCCACAATGTGGCGGCTGTATTTACACAGCCGGACAAACCGAAGGGCAGAGGCTACAAAATGATACCCACACCTGTTAAGGCTGCCGCACAGGAATACAGCATTCCTGTATATCAGCCGCTTTCTCTCAGAAAAGGCGAGGACGCAGAAGCTTCAATGAAAACTCTCAGAGAAATCGCACCGGAGCTTATTGTGGTAGTGGCATACGGACAGATTCTACCTAAGGAAATTCTTGATCTGCCGAAATACCACTGTATAAATATCCATGCTTCTCTTCTGCCTGCATACAGAGGTGCAGCACCGATACAGTGGAGCGTTCTCAACGGAGAAAAGGTTACAGGCGTAACCTCAATGCTTATGGCAGAGGGTCTTGACACCGGTGATATGCTCATAAAGAAGGAAACGGAAATCGGTGAAAATGAAACGGCTTCAAGCCTTCATGACAGGCTTTCCGTTATGGGTGCGGAGGTTCTGCTCGAAACAGTAAAGGCTGTTGAGGAGGGAACTCTTTCACCTGAGCCGCAGGATGATTCACTTTCCACCTATGCGCCGAGAATCACCAAGGAAATGTCAGAGCTTGACTTTAATAAGTCTGCGAAGGAGCTTCATAATATAATAAGAGGTATTACAGGCTTTACAACACTTGAAGGCAAAAGACTGAAGGTCTATGCTTCCAGTGTAATAGAAATAAAGAATTCTGAGAACATTCAGAACGGCACCGTTACGGATACAGACAGATTCACTGTTAAGTGCGGCGACGGAATGGGACTTATGTTTGCAGAAATACAGCCCGAGGGCAAAAAACGCATGAAAACCGAGGATTATTTACGGGGCAGGAAAATAGAGGCAGGAACAGTTCTGGGGCAGTAAAGGAGAAAAATTATGCCGTATTATTTTCAGACAACAGACTTCTGGCTGAGCATATGGCCGATAATTATCGGTATGGTACTTTGCGTAGTTGCTTCAGTCAATGTCAATGCAACATTCAAACGCTATTCCTCTGTACACAATTCAAGAGGCATAACAGGGGCACAGGCTGCAAGGCAGATACTGGACAGCAACGGACTTTACAATGTTGCCATTGAAATGGTTGCCGGAAATCTTTCCGACCACTATGACCCTAAGGCAAATGTTATCCGCCTTTCAGAGGGAGTGTACAATTCTACTTCCGTGGCTGCAATAGGAGTTGCAGCACATGAATGCGGTCATGCAGTTCAGCATTCCACGGATTATATGCCTATCCGTATAAGACAGGCTATTATTCCGCTGACGAATTTAGGTTCAAAGCTGTGGTATATTTTGTTTATAGCAGGACTTGCACTGGCAAGCACATCCTTTGGTCTGGGTATGCTTTATGCAGGAATAATTCTATTTGCGCTGATAGTACTGTTTCAGGTGGTAACTTTGCCGGTGGAATTCAATGCAAGCCGCCGTGCTCTTTCCACACTGGAAAACTACAATATTCTGGAGAGCGATGAACTTTCAAAGGCAGGCAAGGTGCTTCGTGCCGCTGCTATGACATATGTTGCAGCTGTTGCCAATGCACTTCTTCAGCTTTTAAGACTGCTTGCCATCGCAAATAAAAAGAAATGAGCGGACGTAAACTTGCAGTCACCCTGCTGATGCAAAGGGAAAAGACTGAGGGGTATTTAAATCTTCTGCTGGATTCAGCCCTGGAAAAATCAAACCTTGACCCAAGGGACAAAAGGCTTTGCAGCGCACTTTGCTACGGAGTTCTTGAAAGACAGATCACCCTTGATTTTATAATATCAAAATACAGCAAAAAACCGCCTCATAAGCTTGACGGAGCAGTACTTCAGATACTGAGAACGGGACTTTATCAGATTTTGTATATGGAGCAGATTCCGGATTCAGCGGCGGTAAGCGAAAGCGTAAAGCTTACGAAAAAGCTGAGAAAAGCAAGCGCATCCGGTTTTGTGAATGCAGTGCTGAGAAGCTTCATAAGGGACGGCAAAAAAATAAACTATCCCGGAAATGCCTTTGAAAAGGCGTCTGTTATGTATTCTGTTCCGGTATGGCTTGTTAAAAGGCTTTATGAAAGCCTTGGGGAAAAAGACGCAGGAGATTTTCTTGAGAATTCTCTTGAACCTCCGCCGCTAACTATCAGAATAAATCCTCTTGCTGTTTCAGAAGAAGAACTGATCTCATCCTTCGGAGAGGAGAGAATAGAAAAGCATTCTATTGTTCCCGGGGCATATATTATCAGAAACAGCGGAAATATCAGAGAAAATTCACTGTTTCAGAAGGGCGGCTTTCATGTGCAGGATACAGCCTCGCAGCTTTGTGCAATGGCACTTGATGCGAAAGAAGGCATGACTGTACTGGATCTGTGTGCCGCACCGGGAGGAAAGACATTCTCCATAGCGGAAAGCATGAATGGAACCGGCAGAGTGTATGCCTTTGACCTTTTCCCTCAGAGAGCGGGACTTATTGAAAAGGGTGCGGAAAGGCTTCATCTTGAAAATGTTTCAGCTATGCAGGGTGATGCTTCTGTTTACAATGAAAAGCTTCCGAAGGCTGATAGGGTCCTCTGTGATGTTCCCTGTTCCGGAACAGGCGTAATAAGACGCAAGCCGGAGATCCGCTATAAAAAGGAAGAGGAAATTGCAGGACTTCCGGAAATACAGAGGTCTGTCCTTGAAAATGCTGCCCGTTATGTTAAGCCGGGCGGTATGCTTGTATATTCCACCTGTACAGTGCTTAAAGAGGAAAACGAACAGATTGCAGAGGATTTTCTGAAAAAGCATACAGAATTCGAGCCTGTACCGCTGCTGCCGGAGCTTCATGAAAAGCTTTCTGGAAGTATGGTAACGCTTCTTCCTTCATTTGCAGGCAGTGACGGTTTCTTTATGGCGAAATTCAGACGTATAAAATGACGGAGGTTTTATGGAGCGTACAGATATTCTATCACTTGGCTTTGATGAGCTTCTTGAAGAGGTTCAGCTTATGGGAGAGCCGAAATTTCGTGCAAAACAGATATTTTCATGGCTCCATGAAAAAAAAGTAACTTCTTTTTCTGAAATGACCACGTTATCTTTACCATTCAGACAGCGGCTCGAAGAAAAATTTTGTTTAAACCGACTAAAAATTGCAAAAAGACTTGCATCTTCCATAGATGATACTGTAAAATATTTATATGAGCTTCCTGACGGCAATTACGTTGAAACTGTCTGGATGGAATATCACCACGGAGTAAGCGTATGCCTTTCCACACAGGTTGGCTGCCGCATGGGCTGTAAATTCTGTGCGTCAACTATTGCCGGTTTTGTAAGAAATCTTACGCCGGGAGAAATCCTTCTCCAGATCTACGAAGCTGAACGTGATATGGGCAGAAATATTGACAGTATCGTTCTCATGGGCATAGGCGAACCTCTTGACAATTATGACAATGTGCTGTCCTTTCTGAAAATTCTCTCAGATCCGAAGGGCAGAGGAATGAGTCTGCGCCATGTTACCCTTTCAACCTGCGGCATTGTTCCAAGGATATATGACCTTGCACAGGAGGCACAGGGAATTACTCTTTCAATATCTCTCCACAGTCCTTCGGACGAAAAGCGGAATGAGATAATGCCTGTCAACAGAAAATACAATATTTCACAGGTGCTTGAAGCTGCAAGAAGCTTTTTTGACAGAACAGGACGGAGAGTTACATTTGAATATGCGGTGATAGAGGGCATAAACAGCGCTGAAAAGGACGCTGCTGCTCTTGCGTCGCTTCTCAGAGGAATGCAGTGTCATGTAAACCTCATTCCTGTGAATCCCATAGCAGAGAGAAACTTTCACGGAAAAAGAAAAACAGCGAAAAAGTTCATGGAAATACTTAACGAACTGGGAATAAATGCCACTGTCAGAAGGACTCTTGGCAGTGATATAGAAGCTGCCTGCGGACAGCTGAGAAGAAATGCAGTTGAAAAATGATTACGGAGGTGACTGGGATGCAATATGCAGCATATACGCATATAGGATGTGTAAGAGAAGAGAATCAGGATAAGGTGCTTGTTGCTGCATACGGTAAATGCACACTGGCTGCAGTGTTTGACGGTATGGGCGGCGAACGTGCAGGTGAAGAGGCAAGCAGAATCGCCGAAGAGGAGTTTATATCCCATTTTAATAAATTGTACAGGGAAAAAATGGATCCTCACGCTCTGAGAAATCTTTTGATTTCCTCAGTATCAGCTGCAAATTCTGTTATTTACACAACAGCAAGAATGAATTACAGAAATTTCGGAATGGGAACCACCTGCGTTGCAGCATTTGCTGATGAAGACGGCGTATCAGTTGTAAACGTGGGCGACAGCCGTGCATATTATTATGCAGAAGGTGAACTCAGACAGATAACAAAGGATCATACAGTTGTAAATATGCTCCTGGAGCATGGAAAAATTTCACAGTCGGAACTGGCGACTCATCCTCAAAGACATATGCTTACAAGGGCTGTGGGAGTTGAAAAAACAGTAAGACCCGATTATTTCAGAATAGAACATACGAGTGAGAATTATTCCGTTTTGCTTTGCTCAGACGGTTTATCCGGCTGCTGCGGAAGCGCAGAGCTTGCAGATGTGCTGGAGGAACAGGGAATTTCAGCAGATGAAAAGGCAAAAAGGTTTATTGATATGGCGCTTAATAAAGGCGGACGTGACAACGTATCGGCTGCACTGATCATGCAGCCGTGATATAAAGAAGGAGGCAGTATATGGACAAGTTTATCGGCAGCCGTCTGGACGGCAGATATGAGATTACTGAGCTTATTGGCGAAGGCGGAATGGCTGAGGTTTATAAGGCTCATGATGTGCTTGACAATAAAGAAGTTGCTGTTAAGATACTCAGAAAGCAGTTTTCCGGAAATGAGGAGTTCCAGCGCAGATTCCGAAATGAATCAAAGGCTATAGCTGTGCTTTCCCATCCGAATATCGTAAAGGTCTATGATATGTGCTTTTCTGAAAAAATGCAGTATATTGTAATGGAATATATTGACGGTATAACGCTTAAAGATTATATCGACAGCGAGCGTGTACTTAACTGGAAAGACGCTGTTCATTTTATTATACAGATACTCAGAGCGCTTCAGACCGCCCATAACCGTGGAATAGTACACCGTGATATAAAGCCCCAGAATATCATGCTGCTGACTGACGGAACTATTAAGGTCATGGATTTCGGCATTGCCAAATTTGCCCGTGAGGAAAGCATGACTGCCACCGATCAGGCAATAGGTACAGTTCACTATATCAGTCCTGAACAGGCAAGAGGTGATGTTACCGATGAAAAGAGCGATATCTATTCAGTAGGCGTAATGTTCTATGAAATGCTTACAGGTCAGAAGCCCTTTGATACGGACAATCCCATTTCAATTGCCGTTATGCATATGCAGAATGTAGCAAGGCGTCCACGGGACATAAATCCAAATATTCCCTCCGGCCTTGAGGAAATTATAATGCACGCCATGGAAAAGGACGCAGAAGTAAGATACCAGACGGCAACTGATATGATCCGGGATATTGAAGCCTTCAAGAATAATAATCAGATCGTTTTCGGTTATTATCGTGTGCCTCAGAGCCAGCAGGTTCAATCACAAAGACAGTATAAGCCTGCACCTCAGCGGGAAACAGTTCCTCCCGTAAAGCGTAACGGGAACCGTCAGGAATATTACGACGATGAGGAATACGACGACTATGAGGACGACTACGAGGATTATGAGGATGAAGCGCCAAGACAGAAGTCTATGCTGGTTCCTATTCTTACATCAGTTACCATTGTTGTTGTTGTTATTTGTGCGGTAATTGTTGTTGCCATAATTGCAGGAGCATGGCGTCCGGGAAGCGAGAAGCTTACAACTATTCCAAATCTTATTGGTATGCAGTATGAAGACGCTGTAAAGATCTATGAGGACAGTCTTGTGCTGAACGTTGAAAAGGAAAGCTATAACGATAAATATGCCGAGGGCGTTATTTTTGACCAGAGCATTGTTGCAGGTCAGGAAATCGAGCGTGACGCAGACGGAAAGGTTCGCCTTGCAATTGCAGTAAGTCTTGGCACACAGAAAAATAAGATACCTGATGTTGCCGATATGGATGAGAATGAGGCAGTGACAGAGCTTGAGTCACTTGGATTCAGCGTAAGAAAAGTTTTCGAGGAAAGTACCATGGAGGACGGCTTTGAAAAGGGCAAGGCTATGCGTACTGAACCGAAGGCAGGCACTGAAGCTGAGGCAGGACGCACTGTGCTTCTTTATGTAAGCGCCGGCATTGCAGTAGATGAGGTCAATGTCCCCAAATTTGTAGGTCATACTTTGAAGGAAATGGAAGTTGAGGCTGCACATCTGAATCTGAAACTGGTGGTTGAGGAAGTTGAATCAACAGAAGATGAAGGTATTATTGTTGAGCAGAGCATTGAACCGGGAGAGATAGTTATTTCAGGTACTGAAATTGCACTGAAGGTAAGCAACGGCGAGGCTCCGGAGGGCGAAGTCAAATTCGGTCTTTATCTGCCCTCTTCCGCAAAGGGAAAATATACCCTGGATTTCTCAATAGACGGCGAAATAGTTAAATCCCAGTCATTTGTAACTGAAAATACAGACGGCATGGTTGTTGTATCAATGATTGACAAGGGCATGAAGCAGGTGGTTGTAACAGTTACAAGCTCTCAGTCAGGTCTTACAGCACGTCTTGGCACTTACAATTTCGACTTCCCGAACAACACCTTTACTGCTGTATCAGAGGACATTGACGGCGGATTTGAGGCTGTAACCATCAGGACAACTACAGAACCGCATCAGACTCCTACAGAAGTGGTTACAGTAACTTCAATTGTAGACAGTATTGAATAAAAAGAGGATATTGAAATGAAACAACAGGCTGACGCTAAAGGTGCGCAGCATGGCAGAATTTTATCATGCGTGGGAGGACTCTATACTGTAGAGTCCTCCTGCGGCATATCTGTCTGCAAGGCACGAGGAGTATTCAGAAAACAGGGCATTACACCCTATGCAGGAGATATGGCGGTAATTGAAGGCGGAGTAATAAATGAAGTTCTTCCGAGAAAAAACAGCATTATCCGTCCGCCTCTTGCAAATCTTGACAGGCTTATATTTGTTGTATCCCTTTGCAAGCCTGTACCAAATTATCAGCTGCTTGATAAATTTATTGCAGTTGCAAGGTACAAAGATATTGAACCGGTAATTGTCATAACAAAAACTGATCTTGCGTCAGACGAGGAGATCAGGAGAATATACAGAAATGCAGAAGTCAGCGTTATTTCCGTGGATTATGACAAGCCGGAAACAGTTGAAGCTGTGGCTTCACTTATTGAAGGGAAAATCAGTGCATTTACAGGGAACACAGGAGCAGGAAAATCTACTTTGCTTAATCATATTGCACCGGAGCTTGATTTACCGGTAGGAGAAGTTAGCGACAAGCTGGGCAGAGGAAGACATACCACCAGAACTGCTGTTCTATATCCTGTGCGTGGAGGGTATATTGCAGACACGCCCGGTTTTTCCACATTTGAAACAGAGCAGTACGCAGTCATAAAAAAAGAAGAGCTGGCAGACTGTTTCCCGGAATTTTCGCCTTTTTCCAGTGAGTGCAGGTTTGCAGACTGCGCACATATCTGTGAAAAGGACTGTGCAGTCCTTAAAGCACTGAATGAAGGCAGAATAGAAAAGAGTCGGCACAGTTCCTACGCCGCAATGTACGAGGAAGCAAAACTCAGAAAGGACTGGGAAAAATAATGTGCAGAAGCTGCGTAATTCTTGCAGGCGGAGAAATAGATGTTAAAACAGTTTCCATTCCTGAGAAAGCCGCTGTTATTTGCGCTGACAAAGGTTATCTTGCTGCAAAGGCACTTGGGACAGAGCCTGTTCTTGTAATAGGTGACTTTGATTCTCTTGGGTTTGTGCCATGCAGGGACAATGTTAAGATTTACCCATCGGCAAAAGATGATACGGATACATTTCTTGCGGTTAAAGAGGCTTTGAAAATGGGTGCGTCTGAAATTGCAGTTTACGGAGCATTGGGCGGACGGCTTGACCATACCGTTGCAAATATACAGCTGCTGAAATATATTCTGGAAAATGAGGCAGAGGGAGTTCTTATCGGCACTGATAACCGCATCACCATGCAGAAGGGCGGTTCAGTCAGACGCTATAAAAGGCGTGATAACTGGTATTTTTCCATTCTGTCCTATTCTGAAAAATGTACAGGCGTATGTATAAGCGGCACTGAATATACTCTTATGAATGGTGTGCTTGAAAATGATTATCCGTTGGGAGTAAGCAATCATATTACCGGAGAATATGCAGAGATATCTCTTGAAGAGGGATTTCTTCTTGTGATAGAATCAAAAGAATCCTGAACCAAAACCAACTCTTCTGAATAGAATGAAAGGAACGTAAGCATTCTTGAACATACTCAGGAGGGATTCCATATGAAAATTGTAGTCGTAAAAAGTCCGAAAATACTGTCCGGAATATTCAGAATAATATTCCGGATAAAGCGTCAGCAGCCTGAGGAAGTATAACATATTAAGAGAGGGATTGCAGAGAATGAGTTCTCATGCAGTCCCTTTTTGCATATTCATGGTAGTGAGGTGAGTTTATGGAAAATGATACAGTAAAAAATTCCGATGAGAATACTGTTATGCCTGTAATATCCGGCATTGCAGAACCCGGCAATGAATTAATTTATATAGATAAAAAAAGAAGAGGCAGAGTCAAGGGAAAGAGTGACGACATTATGCTTACCCAGTGTATTCTGTGCCTTATTCTGGCTCTGTCTGTTTTTCTGCTGAAGTATATAGATGAAGACTTTCAGACAGAGTTTTTGTCACTTTATAAACATAGAACAGAAGCACCTGCGGAGCCTTTTATAATGAAAATAACCGAAATTATTGAAGAATGGTTTAAGCCATGATCTGCTTTTTCATTGCCGGTACAAGGATCTGCATAGAATTCGGGTTTATTGCAGTGTGTGCGCTTTTGTCTGCCATGGAAAACGGATATATTTTTGCCTGCGGTATACTGGCAGTGATTTTTCATGAATCGGCACACCTGTTTGTCATGACAGTACTGAATATAAAGCCACGGAGTATAACCTTTCACTTCTGCGGCATACGAATATGTCCGGAACACAGACTTTGCAGCTATGGCAAAGAGCTTGCAGTGCTGCTTGCAGGACCTTTTGCAAATATTGCAGCATGGGCGGTTTTATCCTGTTTTTCAGCTTATACTGAAAATGAACAGGTACAGCTCATAACAGGAATTGTGAATCTTCTCCCGTGCAGACGGCTGGACGGCGGCGGGGCACTTTCCTGCATTCTTTCCATGACAAGGCTCAGATTATGTACAGCGGAACGTATACAGCGGACCGTGTTTATAATTACGCCTGTTCTGCTTTTTGTAAGCGGAATTTTTGCAGGCATAACTAATTTTACATATTATGCACTGGCACTTTATCTTTTGTTTTCGGAAATTTTCAGATAGCTGTTGATTATTTTCCGGAATTGTAGTACAATAGAGATAATACTAAATGAAAGGATTGAGTGCTATAAGTATTCTTTCAAAAATTGAACCGCTGCTTCTGAGAGTTCAGAAACCCTCTCAGTATATAGGCGGCGAAACAGGCAGTATAGTCAAGGACAGAAAAAATGTCCGTGTAAGCTTTGCATTCTGCTTTCCGGATACCTATGAAATTGGTATGTCACATCTGGGAATGAAGATATTATACGGTTTGATAAATCAGCGGGAAGAATTCTGCTGCGAGAGGGTTTTTGCACCGGATACGGATTTTGAGGAGCTTATGCGTGAGAATAATATCCCTCTGTACGCCCTTGAAAGCCTTACTCCTGTGGCAGAATTTGATATGATAGGCTTTACGCTGCAATATGAACTTGCATACACAAATATTCTCAATATGCTGGACCTGGCAGGCATTCCCATACTTGCCAAAGACAGAGGAGATTCAATGGAACAAATGGTTTGTGCAGGCGGTCCCTGCGTCTGCAATCCGGAGCCAATAGCTGATTTCTTTGATTTCTTTATTCTGGGTGAGGGTGAAGAAGTAAACCTGGAGATTATGGATCTCTATGCCCGCATGAAGGAAAAAAATGCTTCCAGGCAGGAGTTTCTTCGTGAAGCTGCTAAAATTGAAGGCGTGTATGTTCCTTCTCTGTATGATGTCAGCTACAACGAAGACGGTACTGTCAGAAAAGTATCGCCTCTTTGCGGCGCTCCGGAAACTGTCCGAAAGCGTATCATAAAGGATTTTGACAAGGTATATTATCCCGATACATTTGTTGTACCCTTTACGGAGATTGTACATGACCGTTCTGTTGTGGAAGTACTAAGAGGCTGCATACGAGGCTGCCGTTTCTGTCAGGCTGGCTTCATTTACCGTCCTTTCCGTGAAAAATCACCTGATACCATTTGCAGGCAGGCACAGGACCTCTGCCGCAGTACAGGCTACGAGGAACTTTCACTTTCCTCACTCAGTACAAGCGATCACAGCGGCATTGATGAAATGCTCACAAAGCTTCTTGATGTTACAGCTGAAAAGAGAGTGAGTATGTCTTTGCCATCGCTGAGAGTAGACAACTTCTCAGACGCTCTTATGGAGAAGATAAAGCGTATACGCAAAACCGGTCTTACATTTGCACCGGAAGCAGGAACACAAAGACTTCGTGATGTTATCAATAAGAATGTTTCAGATGAAGAGATAATGAATGCAGCAGAGGTAGCCTTTTCCGGCGGATACTTTAATGTAAAGCTGTACTTCATGATGGGTCTTCCTACGGAAACTGATGAGGACATTGCCGGAATAGCGGATATTGCCGACAGAATAGTTGATATGTTCTTCCGGAATGAAAACAGACCCAGAGGAAAAATGGTGCAGGTATCTGTAAGCGTGGCAACATTTGTTCCAAAGCCCTTTACTCCCTTTGAGTTTGAACCCCAGGCTACGGAAGATGAGGTGCGTCACAAGCAGGAGCATCTTGTAAATTCCATAGATCCGAGAAATGCTAAACGTGTAAAGGTAAGCTGGCATGAATTTCGCATAAGTCAGCTTGAGGGCGTACTTGCAAGAGGCGACAGACGTCTTTCAGAGGTTATATACAAAGCGTGGAAGAACGGCAGCCGTTTTGACAGCTGGAGTGACAGATTCAACTGGGAGTGCTGGGACAAGGCATTTGCAGAATGCGGCATTTCTCCTGAATTTTATGCAAGCCGCAGAAGAAGATATGACGAGGTAATGCCCTGGGATCATCTTAATTATATGGTGGACAAGTCATTCCTTGTACGTGAGCATAAAAAGGCTCTCAGAGCCGAAACAACACCTCACTGCCGTGCAAACTGCAGCGGCTGCGGAGTTAACCGTGAAGTTGGGAGGGCTTGCTTTTGAAAACAACAGTTAGAATGAAATTCAGCAAAACAGGCCGTGCAAAATATATATCACACCTTGACCTTATGAGATGCTTTCAGAGGTGCATAAGACGTGCTGAGCTGCCCATAGCATATTCAGCAGGTTTTCACCCTCATATGCAGATAGTATTTGCAGCAGCATTGTCGCTGGGATTTGAAAGTGACTGCGAGATAATTGAGATAGGTCTTGCACAGGAAATGTCCTTTGAAGAAGTGAAAAGCCGAATGCAGGCGGTTCTGCCAGAGGGAATAGAAATAGAGAAGTGTTATGCACCTGTTCATAAAATGGGTCAGATCTCTTTTGCTGAATATGAAGTGACGCTGCCCTGTGAAAACAGTGAAGAGCTTCTGTCACTGTGGAGAGAATTTCTTTCAAGGGACAAGATACCCGTTATGAAGAAAACCAAGAGAGGTTTCCGTGAAATGGACCTTAAAGAGTATACGGAATGTCTTTCAGCTGACGCGGAGGAAGGGGCATTTTTGCTTTATTTAAGGCTTCCGGCAGGCAGTACGGTAAATGTAAATCCTTCACTTTTAATAGATGAATTCGGTAAAATGGAGTCAGTTTCCTTCGGATTTCCGAAATATTGCCGCAAAATGCTGCTTTGTGCGGAAAAAACTGAATTTTTTTAAAAAAACACTTGCATTTTTTTTTGATATGTGGTATGATAATAGAGCATTTAAAATCCGCCTGCTTTTACAGCAGGTGAGTGTAATGCCATAAACGACATTAAATCAGACAATCCGCTGACGGATACGCCTTGGAAGAAGGGTGCAAGCAGGAAATTGACCGCCTGCACGTGAATGAAGGTCTGAAAATCAGGAGGAAAGAAAAATGGATGCATTAAAAACAATCAGCGAGTCAAGCATGAAGCAGGAAGCCCCGGTTATTTCTATCGGTGATACCGTAAAGGTACACGTTAGAATCAAGGAAGGCGACAAGAGCCGTATCCAGATATTCGAGGGTACAGTTATCGCCAAGAAGCACGGCGGCATCAGCGAAACCTTTACAGTTCGCCGTCTTTCTCACGGCTGCGGCGTAGAGCGTGTATTCCCGCTCCACTCTCCGGTAGTTGAGAAGGTTGACATTATCCGCAAGGGTAAGGTTCGCAGAGCTAAGCTGTACTACCTGCGTGACCGTGTAGGTAAGGCTGCAAAGGTTAAGGAACAGATTCGCTAATTGCGAGAGGTCAGGCGGAGGCGTGACAAAATAGTCAGCGCTTCCGGTGTACCTGACATCGAGAGTAAAAAGGGGACATTATGTCCTTTTTTTATTATATTTAGAAAAATTCTGCCGTATTTAAAAAATCTGACTGTGTATCTGACTTACAGTCATTATGCAGTATCGCCTTAGAAAAGAGGTTAATTATGGAAAATACAAATAATGCAGTGCAGCCAAATGAAACTAAAAATAAGAATTCATTTCTGGGCGACCTTCTCGATATTATGGAAGCGGTGTTTATCTCCGTTTTTGCTGTTATAATGTTCTTTGCATATGTGGCACGTCCGGTAACTGTGGACGGACATTCCATGGAAGCAACTCTCAACGATCAGGACAGGCTCTTTATGTCCGATTTTTTCTATTCACCTAAGCGGGGCGATATAGTAGTAGTTGACAACAGCGTTTCATGGACATATGATTCTGACGGAAATTTACGCAAGGGCAGCGGAATTGCACCTGATAAACGCCTTATCAAAAGAGTGATTGCCCTGGGCGGAGATGAAATTGATATAGACTTCACAACAGGAGAAGTAAAGGTAAATGGTGAAGTGCTTAAAGAAGACTATATAAATAATACAACAAATTCAAACGCCGGAGCATTTACATATCCTTTAAGAGTTCCGGAGGGATATATGTTCCTTATGGGCGATAACAGACAGAACTCAACAGACAGCCGTTCATCAGCAGTAGGATTTGTATCCGAGGATCAGATTCTGGGCAAGGCGCTTTTCCGTTTCTCTCCACTGTCTGACTTTGGCGGCATATATGACTAATTCTTCCCTTTTATGAAAGGAGGAACGTAATGTCCGAACTGACAATACGCAATATACAGTGGTTTCCCGGGCATATGACGAAAACACGCCGTATGATCGCAGCGAATCTTTCTCTGGTTGATGCGGTGGTGGAAATTCTTGACGCCCGTATACCAATGAGCAGCCGTAATCCTGACATGGATAATATGATTGGCAGCAAGCCAAGACTGTTTATACTGAATAAGTCGGATATGGCTGATCCGAAAATGACTGATAAATGGATCGCATATTTCAAAAAACAGGGAATATCTGCTATAGCAATGGACTGCAAAAGCGGCAGAGGCGTGAAGAATTTTACAGGAGCAGTAGAGCAACTGCTGGCTCCGCTTCTTGAAAAGAGAAAAAATGCCGGAATGACCGGCGTTCCCATAAGACTTATGATAGTAGGCATACCCAACGTGGGCAAATCTTCATTCATAAACAGAATGGCACAGTCAAAACGTGCTAAGGTTGAAGACAGACCTGGTGTTACTCGTACAAAGCAGTGGGTGAAAATCGGCAGCAATATGGAGCTTCTGGATATGCCCGGCATTCTGTGGCCTAAGTTTGATGACCAGGAAATTGCCAAAAGGCTTGCATTTACCGGTGCTATCAATGATGACGTTGTGGATATAGAAACCCTTGCAATGATGCTTCTTGAATATCTGGCAAAATGCTATCCCGATACACTTACTGCAAGATACAAAATGACTGAGTTCACCGAAATGGGCGGCATTGAACTGCTTGAAACCATGGGCAGAAAAAGAGGTATGCTCATTTCCGGCGGTGAAGTCAATACTGAAAGAGCTGCCATTACTCTTATAGATGAGTACAGAAGCGGTAAACTGGGCAGAATGACTCTGGAATCTCCGGAGGATATGAATAATGGCTAAGGAAACAGCACCTAAAAAAACTACCGCAGAGCTTTACGCATTTGATGATGAGATAAGAAAAAGCTATCCCGTTATATGCGGAATTGATGAAGCCGGCAGAGGACCTCTTGCAGGCGATGTATATGCGGCAGCTGTGATTTTAGACCCCTGTAACCCTATTGAGGGAATAAATGACAGCAAAAAACTCAGCGAAAAAAAGCGTGAGGCTCTTTTTGAGGAAATATGCAGAAATGCAAAGGCATACTGCATAGCCACAGCCTCAGTTGAGGAAATAGAATGCATGAACATTCTCAATGCTGCAATGCTTGCCATGAAAAGGGCGGCAGAGGGACTTGAGAAAACACCGCAGTATGCGCTTATTGATGGAAACAGAATGCCGGAGCTTGACATTCCTTCACAGACTGTTGTAAAAGGTGACGCAAATTCCGCAAGCATAGCGGCGGCGTCAATTCTTGCTAAGGTTGCAAGGGACAGAAACCTCAGAGAGCTTGATAAGCTTTATCCTGAATACGGCTTCGCCAAACACAAGGGCTACGGTACAAAGGCACATTATGAAGCTATTATTGCACATGGACCAAGTCCTGTACACAGAATGTCTTTTCTGAAGAAGCTGTATGAAAAATGAGCGTTCAGCATAATAAAGGTAATATGGGCGAGCATGCGGTAAAGCAGTATCTTATAAAAAATGGATGCTGTATTCTTGCAGAGAATTACCGTATAAAGGGCGGAGAAATTGATCTTATTGCTTCAAAAGGAGAAGAAATACTCTTTGTTGAGGTTAAAACAAGAGGAATAAGAGGCATTGAAACGGGATATGAAGCCGTGAACAAGCGGAAAATGGCGAATATCGTGCGTACTGCAATGCGGTACTGCACTGAGAATAACACAGACCTTCAGCCAAGATTTGATGTGGCAGTGGTGTGTATGGAGGACGGATATGCGGCTGATATAGATTATATAGAAAATGCCTTCAATCTGTCGGACTGCGATATAATATTTTAATATAAAGGGTGATCATTATGTATTACAAAAGTACAAGGAACAGCAGCCTGCGAATAGAAAGTGCAGCTGCAATTTCAAAGGGTATTTCCGAAGACGGCGGTCTGTTTGTACCGGAGTCAATTCCTTCCATTACTATGGAGGAACTGAAAAGCCTTTCTGATATGAATTATGCAGAAAGAGCAGCTGCGGTTTTTGCAAAGTACCTCACTGATTTCACAGAAGCAGAGCTTGTTTACTGTACTGAAAATGCTTATTCTGAAAAGAATTTTGAAACTGAAAACATTGCAGAGATAGCTCATCTCTTTGACGGAACATATATGCTTGAACTGTGGCATGGTCCTACCTGTGCGTTCAAGGATATGGCTCTCCAGATTCTTCCCTATTTCCTGACAACTTCCGTAAAGAAGCTGGGTCTTGACAGAAAGATCGTTATTCTGGTGGCAACTTCCGGTGATACAGGCAAGGCTGCTCTTGAAGGCTTTAAAGACGTTCCCGGTACAGAGATCATGGTATTCTATCCTGAGGAAGGCGTAAGCGATATGCAGAAGCGTCAGATGGTTACTCAGGAAGGCGAAAACGTTACAGTATGCGCTGTAAAGGGCAATTTTGATGACTGCCAGAGCGGCGTTAAGGCTATCTTTACAAACAGCGAAGTAATTGATACTCTGGAAAAGGGCGGCATGAGCTTCTCCAGCGCAAATTCAATCAACTGGGGCAGACTGGTTCCTCAGGTGGTATACTATGTATCCTCCTATGTGACTATGGCTTCACAGGGCGAGATCGAGTGGGGCGAAAAGATAAATGTAGTTGTTCCTACAGGCAACTTCGGCAATATCCTTGCTGCATACTATGCTAAAATGATGGGTGTGCCGATTGCAAAGCTTATCTGTGCATCCAATGTCAATAAGGTGCTGACAGATTTTATCCGTACAGGAATTTACGACAGAAACCGTGATTTCTACGCAACCTGTTCACCTTCTATGGATATCCTCATTTCCAGCAATCTGGAAAGACTGCTCTATCTGCTTTCCGGCGAAAATGACGCTCAGATCCGTGAGTGGTTCGGCAAGCTTGCAAGTGAGGGCAGATATGAGGTATCAGATGATATAAAGGCAGCTATGAAGGAACTCTTCTACGGCGGCTACTGCGATGACGCACAGACAAAGGAAACTATCGGAAATATCTACAAGACATACGGCTACACCTGCGATACCCATACAGCAGTAGCAGTCAAGGTATACCAGGATTATAAGGCTGAAACAGGTGATACCACAAAGACTCTCATTGCTTCAACTGCAAGTCCCTATAAGTTCAGCAGAAGCGTTCTGTCAGCACTGGACGAAAGCCGTGTTACAGATGATGAATATGCAATGGTGGATACTCTTGCAGAGCTTTCCGGTATGCCTGTTCCTGCTTCGCTGGCAGAGCTTAAAACCAAGGAACGCAGATTCAGCTGCAGCATTGACAAGAACGATATGAAACAGTTCGTTCTTTCAGAGCTTCACCTTGCATAATATATGAGTTTGTTTGTCATTGGAGATCTTCATCTGTCTTTGGGCGTTCCGAATAAACCTATGGATATTTTCGGCGGCTGGAAAAATTATCAGCAGCTTATTGAAGAAAACTGGCTTGTAAACGTCAGAGCTGAGGATACAGTTGTGCTTGCAGGAGATCTGTCCTGGGGCATGAGCCTTGAACAGTCAGATGCGGATTTTGCATTCATTGACAGAATGCCCGGACGAAAAATTATTCTGAAAGGCAATCACGACTACTGGTGGAATTCACTTAAAAAGATGGAGAATTTCTTTGAAGCTAAGGGATATTCAAGTCTTCATATTCTTCACAATAATCACTATGAGTACGGCGGGTACGGCATCTGCGGCACAAGAGGCTGGGTCAATATGCCCGGTGAAGCTGCTGACGCAAAGGTGCTTGCAAGAGAGGTGCAAAGACTGGAGGTTTCAATTCAGTCGGCTGTAAAGGCAGGACTTTGTCCCATAGTGTTTCTTCATTATCCGCCGATTTACGGCAATTCCTATAATTATGACATTTTAGAGGTGCTTCATAAATACAGGATAGAAAGATGTTATTATGGTCATGTGCATGGCAAAGGGCATCTTCATGCATTCCAGGGCGTTTATGAGGAAACGAGAATGGAAATGATAAGTAGTGATTATTTACATTTTATTCCCTGCAAAGTAATGTGATTTTGTTGCAAAGGGAGAAGTGTAAAAATCTACTGGTCAAACTATATAAGGTATGGTATAATAATAAAGCGTGTATTGAAGTGATCTTTGGAAAGGGATAATAGCTTTGCAAAGCTCAAGCTTACAATAGATTTAAATTATGGAGGAAATCAATATGATTTTAAAGTCAAACGAAAAAACTGACATTAATATGTCCGAGCTGACAGTGGAGATCGACGCTGCTTCTTTTGAAAAGGCAGTAGAAGCTGCATATCAGTATGAGAAGAAGAACATCTCTCTGCCTGGCTTCCGCAAGGGCAAGGTTCCGAGAAAAATGTGCGAGCGTACATTTGGTGAGAATGTGTTCTATGAACAGGCTATCAATATGGTACTTAATATGGAAATGTACGGTGTGATCGAAGAATCCGGACTTGATCTGGTTGACGCACCTAAGGTTGAGCTTCTGTCTGCTGATAAGGAGAACGGCGCAGTTCTTAAATTCACCTGCGTTACAAAGCCTGTTATCAATATTGCTGATTACAAGGGCATTGCAGCTCCCAAGAACGTTCACGAAGTAACTGATGAGGACGTTGACGGTCAGATCAAGACAATGCTTCAGAGAAATGCAAGAATCGTATCTGTTGATGACAGAGCTGCACAGATGGGCGATGAAGTTAAGTTTAATTTTGAAGGCTTCTTCGGCGATACAGCATTTGAAGGCGGCAAGGGCGAAGATTTCCAGCTGAAACTTGGCAGCGGTCAGTTTATCCCCGGCTTTGAAGAACAGGTTGCAGGCCACAATATCGGCGAGGATTTCGACGTTGTTGTAACATTCCCGGAAAATTATCAGATGGAAGACTATGCAGGCAAGGAAGCGACATTCAAGTGCCGCATCAACAGCATTTCCTGCGAAGAACTGCCTGAGCTTGATGATGAATTTGTAAAGGACGCATCTGATTTTGATACAGTAGACGAGCTGAAGGCTGATATCAGAAAGAAGCTTGAAGACAGTGCTGAATCTTCTGCACAGAATGCCTTTGAGAATGCAATTATCGAAGCTGTTATCGCTAAGGTACAGGATCCGATTCCTCACTGTATGTTCGAGCATCGTGCAGACACACTGATGAACAGCTTTGCTTCTCAGCTGAAGCAGAATGGTCTTGACATGGATCTCTATCTCCAGTATACTGGCATGGACGCAGATTCACTCAAGGCAACATATCTTGAAAGAGCAGAGAATGAAGTTAAGCTTCGTCTTGCACTGGAAGCAATTGCAAAGAATGAAAACATTGAGCTTTCTGACGAAGAAATCGACGCAGAGCTTACAAAGCTTGCAGAAGAGAACAATCTCACTCTTGAAGATGTTAAGGCTCGCATTCCTATGGACGAGTTCAAGACAGATATGCTTGTAACAAAGGCTATGGATCTGGTAAAGGAAGCAGCTGTTGTTGACAATTCCGCTAAGGAAGAAGCAGCTGAATAAAACAGCGGATAAATTTTCCCAGACGTTAAAAACGTTCAAAAATAATTGCAGCAAAGGGCGGACGTGTGTTCGCCCTGCTGTGGTATTTAAGCATAAGTAAAAAAATGTAAAATACGGCAGAATTCTGCCGAATGAAAGGATGTTGAGCATGAGTACTTTAGTTCCATATGTTGTAGAGCAGTCAGGCAGAGGAGAGCGTTCATATGATATTTTCTCACGTCTTCTCAATGACCGTATCGTTATGCTTTGCGATCAGGTTACAGATGCTTCAGCAAGCGTTGTAATTGCGCAGCTTCTTTACCTGGAAAGCCAGGATGCAGAAAAGGACATTTCCCTGTATATCAACAGCCCCGGCGGTTCATGCACAGCAGGTATGGCAATTTATGACACAATGCAGTATATCAAGTGCGATGTGTCAACTATTTGTATTGGTATGGCAGCTTCTATGGGAGCATTCCTTCTGTCCTCAGGAGCAAAGGGAAAGAGAATTGCTCTGCCCAACAGTGAAATAATGATCCACCAGCCTCTTATCTCCGGCGGACTTTCCGGTCAGTGTACTGATATAAAGATTCACTCAGACCATTTGCTCAGGACACGTCAGCGCATGAATGAGATCCTTGCTGCAAATACAGGCAAGAGCATTGAACAGATCAACATTGATACAGAACGTGACAATTATATGTATGCTGAAGAAGCTAAGGAATACGGTCTGATCGACAAGGTTATTGTAAACAGGTAAGGAGCAGATATGGCGGAACATTCAGTAAAACAGTGTAATTTCTGCGGTAAAAGCGAAGAAATGGTCAGCAGTATGTTTTCAGCTGGAAGCGTGAATATCTGCGATCAGTGTGTGTGCTACTGCTATGAAATGCTCTATGGGAACGGCCTTGTAAACGAGCCTTCTTCGAAAAAAAGTAAAAAGGAAAGCAAGAAAGCAAGCGAGATTAAGCTTCTGAAGCCTGCGGAAATAAAAAAGGTTCTGGATGAATATGTTATCGGACAGGATTCTGCTAAAATGTCGCTTTCGGTTGCTGTGTATAACCATTACAAGAGAATTCTCAGCCAGGATGACGGAGAAGACGTTGAGCTGCAGAAGAGCAATGTGCTTCTGCTGGGACCTACAGGCGTAGGAAAGACGTTTCTTGCACAGACTCTTGCCAGAATCCTTGATGTTCCATTCGCAATTGCTGACGCCACTACAATTACTGAAGCAGGTTATGTTGGTGATGACGTTGAAAATGTACTGGTTCGCCTTCTTCAGGCAGCTGATTTCAATGTTGAGGCAGCAGAGAGAGGAATCATTTATATAGATGAGATCGACAAGATTTCAAGAAAGTCTGAGAATACATCTCTCACAAGAGATGTAAGCGGCGAAGGCGTTCAGCAGGCACTTCTTAAAATTATTGAGGGTACAGTTTCAAATGTACCTCCTCAGGGCGGACGAAAGCATCCGAACCAGGAATTTATCCATGTAAATACAAAGAATATTCTCTTTATTTGCGGCGGTGCCTTTGACGGACTTGAAAAGCTCATTCAGAAGAGAATGACTCCTTCATCACTGGGCTTTGGTGCTGAAATAAGTGACAAGAAAGCAGATCTTGCGAATATTTTCAGAAAGGTAACTCCTCAGGATCTTGTAAAGTTCGGCCTTGTTCCGGAACTGGTGGGCAGACTGCCGGTTATTACCACTCTTGACGATCTTGACGAAGCTGCTCTGGTCAGAATTCTCACAGAGCCGAAGAATGCCCTGGTGAAACAGTATCAGAAGCTTTTCGGATATGACAACATAGAACTTGTCATCGAAGATGAGGCTCTTGAGAAAATTGCTGAGAAGGCAATAAAGCGTAAAACCGGCGCAAGAGGTCTGAGAGGAATTATGGAGGATATCCTCATGGAAACAATGTACAGCGTACCTTCTGCTGAAAATGCACGGAAAGTCGTTGTTACAGCAGATTGCGTGGAAAACGGAGCTGTTCCTGCTGCCTATGACGAATCCGGAAATATTATAAACTGATATTTAAAAGCTGCTGTTATACGGCAGCTTTTTTTATAATAAAAATTTTTTTTCTATTGAATATCATAAAAAAATATGTTACAATATAAATATCCAGAAAGGAGTGAAAGTTTATGGGTGTACGATTAAATGAAGACCGTGAAACCGTAAAAAAGGTTCGTGAAGGCCTTGCTGCAAAGGACGGTTACTGCCCATGCAGATTGGAGAGAATTCCTGAGAATAAATGTATCTGTGAAGAATTTCGCAGACAGATAGCTGATCCAGATTTTGAAGGATACTGTCATTGTATGCTTTATTATAAAGAAAGGGACTGAGAATATGAGCGTTATTCATGTAAACGAAGAGAATTTCGAAGCAGAGGTTGTAAAATCCGATAAAACTGTGCTGGTTGACCTGTATGCTGACTGGTGCGCACCCTGTCAGATGCTTGGACCTGTTCTGGAGGAAATTGCAGCGGAACATCCGGAATATAAAATTTGCAAGGTGAATGTGGATAAATCACCTTCCATTGCGTCGGCATTCCGTGCAAGCAGCATTCCCATGCTTGTTGCTGTAAAGAACGGCAAGGTATCAGATGTTTCCGTGGGACTTGTGCCTAAGTCAAAAATCCTTGACTTACTGAAATAAGATAACAAAAAGGCGTTTGCAGCAATGGGACGCCTTTTTATTTTATATAAAAACGATGTTGACATTTAATGGAAAACATGGTATAATGCCGCTATTGGAATTATTTCCGAAAAAATTGACTTGCAGGAGGTCTTTAAATGAAAAAGGTTAATATTAAAAAATTTATAATTCCGGCAGTGATAATTGTGCTGCTGCTTATTGTGGGAGCAAGCAGTGTTACTGTGGTTCCGGCAGGAACATCCGGAGTAGTTGTTACAATGGGAAAGGTCAGCGACCGTGCTCTTGACAGCGGTCTGAACTTCAAAATTCCATTTGTTCAGACAGTTGTTATGGTGAACAACAAGATCCAGAAATGCGAGGTTGAATCAAACAGCGTTTCAAAGGATCTTCAGACTGTATCCAGTGCAGTTGCTGTCAATTTCCACATCACAAGTGATTCTGCACCTTCTATCTATAAAACCATCGGTGAACAGTATCAGGATACTGTGCTTCAGCCGGCTATTCAGGAGGCTGTTAAGTCTATCTCTGCACAGTACACTGCTGAAGAACTGATAACAAAGCGTACAGCAGTAGGTGATGAGATTGGATCTGCCCTTACAGAAAAGGTTTCCGAGTATGGAATCATAATTGACAAGTTCAATATTGTTAACTTTGAGTTTTCAGCAGAATTCAATGCTGCAATTGAACAGAAGCAGGTTGCCGAGCAGAATTATCTCAAAGCAAAAACCGAAAAGGAACAGCAGATAATGGAAGCAGAATCTGATGCAAAGAAGAAGGTTATTGAAGCGGAAGCGGAAGCAGAGGCAAAGCTGAAAAGAGCTGACGCTGAAGCGGAAGCCAATGAGAAGATAAATGCGTCCCTCAACGGCAATATTCTTACATATCAGCAGATACAGAAGTGGGACGGCAAATATCCAAGCGTTGTATCATCTGATTCATCTATTCTGATTGATATTCCTCAGAACGGTGCAGTACCTCAGACTACCGAGCCTGCTAATAACGAAAACGAATAAGAAAAACAGCAATCTGATAAATTAATAAGCTGCTGCAGATATGTGTTCTGCAGCAGCTTTTCGCTGTAAACGGTTATTCTTCTGAAGACGTCTGCTCTTTGCAGGCGCTTTTTCGGCTGCATGTTTCCCGCTGTACAATAATTGTGGCAAGTGTATCAGCAAGCTGGGTAAGAATAGCTGTAAAAAAGAAAAAATCCCGATGCTGAAAAAACAGAATCGGGATAATAAAATGGTCTGAGTGACGGGACTTGAACCCACGGCCTCTACCACCCCAAGGTAGCGCGCTACCAACTGCGCCACACCCAGACAAAAAGGGGTACAGACTGCTTTGTTCAGCCTGCGATATATATTTTACCACAATAAACGCATCTTGTCAAGTCTTTTTTTAAAAAATATTTTTAAAATAAAAAATGAAAAAAACTGTTTTCCCTGTTGCAAAAATCTTTAAAGTATTGTATAATAAAATCAATTGAAATTGACAAAGAAAGAATAATATTATTCTTTCAGATATTTTTTGTTATTTATTATGTTCATGCAGACTCGGAGGTTCTTTTGTTATGGCGTTTTCAAGCTTGATTTTCGTTTTTCTGTTTTTGCCGGTATGCACCGCCCTGTATTTTCTTGTAAATGCAAAATACAGAAATGCTGTACTTATCGTTTTTTCAATTATTTTTTACGCATGGGGCGAACCGGTATACATATGGCTCATTCTTTTTGCCGTCTGTATGAACTATCTTTTCGGAAAGATGATATCATATGGAAAGGAATCTGCACCGAAGCTCGGTCTGATTCTTGGAATTCTTATGAATGCGGGTATATTTGCAGCTGCAAGATATTCCGGCTTTATCATTGATGTTATAAATAATATTTCCGGTGCGGATTTTCCTGTTCCGGACTGCCATTTTCCCATAGGGTTAAGCTTTTTTATGTTCCGAGCAGTTTCTTATCTTATCGACTGCCACTGGGGCAGGGTGAATGCTGAGAAGAATTTCAGTTCTTTCCTGCTGTATATGACACTTTTCCCGCTTGCACCTCTGGGACCTGTTGTGCGGTATGAAACAATAGCTTTGCAGCTTCATTCAAGAAGTACTTCTATAATTGATTTCAGTGAAGGTGCTGGAAGAATCTGCATAGGCATTGCCAAAAAAGTTCTGATCGCAGACCAGCTGGGTGAAATAGCTGATCAGTTCCTTCATAATGGTGCAATTGAGAATCAGACTTTTCTGGGTTCATGGTACGGTGTTATAATGTTTGCCCTCCAGGTGTATTTTGACTTTTCAGGATATTCTGATATGGCTATAGGCATGGGCAGAATTTTCGGCTTCAGATTTGAAGAAAACTTCCGTCACCCGTTTATGTGCGGTACTGTTACGGAATTCTGGCAGAGATGGCATATTTCCCTGGGAAAATTTTTCCGTGATTACCTTCTGTATGTTCCGGTTTTTGGCAAAAGGAGAAAATTCGGAGGATTGTTCCTTGTGTGGATATGCGCAGGACTCTGGCACGGCATCTCACTGAATTTCCTGCTGTGGGGCATTTACAATGGAGTGTTTATGGCAATAGATATTATTCTCGGCAAAAAGAGCATTAAGAGAATTCCGGCTGTCCTTCGCCATATATACAGCAAAATAGTGATAATAACAGGCTTTTGTATATTCTGTTTTGCTGATTATTCGGAGCTGATATGCTGCCTTAAAAATATGTTCCTGATGGGTGAAGGCGGTTTAATGGATTCAGTTTTCGTTTCATCCTTAAAGGGCAATATTATATTGATTCTGGCTGCTGCTGCAGGCTGTTTCCCGCTTCGCAGCATCATTAAGAAGTATATAAGCAGGCTGAGCAGCAAAAATGCTGTTATTGCGGCAGAAACAGCAGGTACTGTACTTTTGATAGCAATGCTTGCCGTAAGCGGAATGTTCCTTGCGGATTCAGCTGCAAGACCTTTTATTTACCTGCAGTTTTAATGAAAGGAGAGTTATCCAATGGCTTCAAAGAAAAAGACATATGCACAGGGTGAAATGCGCCCGCTTTCAGCTCTTGCAAAGCAGGACAGCTCTTCATCAAGAAAGAGGACAACTCCTGTACGTGTTCCGGAACCGCCTAAATATCCTCAGTATGGTACGGTGAATTCCGGAAGTGAAACTGAATCTGTCAGAGATATAAACAAAGACATATACGAAATGCGCCGGGAACCGAAAAAAACAATGGAAGAGAGGATAATAGAGATACCTCTTCCCGGTATAATTCCGGATTCAGATAAAACGCCTGTCAAAGAAGAAATTCAGCAGGAATATACTGAAACTTCAGTGAAAACGGAATGCGTACCGGAAGCAGCTGAAGAACCTTTGGCTGAGCAGATGAAAAAAACGGATCCTGCACCGGAAGACGTTCCGGTTACGCCGGAAAATATAAGGCCAAGACCGCTTCCGGAGTATGTTCCAGATTCAAAACCTCTGCCGCCGAAGCGAAGACGAGGCTCTGCAGCTCCGGATCTTACAAATAAGGCTGCAAGAGATGAATTTTTTTCAAAGTATGCTTCAAAACCGGAGAAAAAACCGGAGATTCATTTTCCTGAGCTTTCAAAAGAGTATGTAAGAGAACAGAATACATCGCAGAGAGCCGGTGCGGCAGAACGCAGTCAGAAAAGAACTAATCCTTTTCTGACAGGCAGAACAGGGAGAACTGTCATCTCCCATGCGAAGGAAGAGCCGGAATCGCTGCCAATAGGAACAAAGCCGGCAGAGGAAGAAGTTCCTCAGCAGTCTGATCCTCGTCCCGAAATGCGTGAAGCAATTGAGGGTATGGTTCAGATGCAGCGAAAAGAGCGTGAAGAGGCTCTTGCAAAGCAGCATTCAAAAAAAGAACGCCATGATACAAAAAGAACAGCTGCCATTATACGAACGGCAGGTATCGCAGGAGCGACAGTAATATTTGGTCTTGTCTGTCTGATCGGCACACGTCAGGAGGTTCCGGAGGATAAGGAAGCTGTCGCAAGAATACCTGAATTTTCATGGAATTCATATCTGAATGGTGATTATACCTCGGGTTTATCCTCGTATTATAGTGATACTGTTCCTGTGAGAAGCTTCTTTAAGAATGTTGCTTCATCTGTGAAGAGCCTGAAAGGATTCTCTTCAGATAATACGGAAAAAACTGATAATTCAGAAAAAGCAGACGCCAAAGAGCAGAAAAAGCCGGCTGTTACTGAAGTTTCTGCAAAATCCACTGCTTCAGAAACAACTGTATCATATATGAACATAGTAATTAATGGTACGGAAACTGATTCGCTTGTGACATCTGAAACCGTAACGGTTACTGACGAAAATCTGAATTAACAGGTAAATTTTGCAGTCAATGCAAGGAAACAGGAGATGGCAAAACATGACTCATGAAGAAATTATGGAAAGGCTGACGGAGGTGTTCCGTGATATATTTGATGATGATTCTATCTGTGTAAATGAAAACACCGTACCGGAAGATATTGAAGAATGGGATGAACTTTCTCACATTGACATTATCACAGCCGTTGAAGATGAGTTTTCCATGAGATTTCGTACTCGTGAAGTTTCCGGTGTTAAAAATGCCGGCGAAATATCTGAAATTATCATGGAGAGGGCGGGAACCCGGTCTGAAATTTAACCGAACTATAATATAATAACTATGAAAGGCTTTCTGCTGGATTTATATTCAGAACAGAGAGCCTTCATATTTTTTCGTGTTTATGAACAATATAAAAAATAACATTGTCTTGTAAGGGAAATAATCTCAAATATGTATCGCATTTTCCGAAAGTGCTTGACAAAGTGAAGGAAATATGATACAATTAAACCAAATTATGTTTACTTAGGAGGTAATTATGAAGAAATTCAAGAAACGGATTGCTTCAGTTTTAACAGCTGCAGCAATCAGCGCAAGCAGTATTGCTGCTGGTGTGACCGGTGTGTCACTGACAGCTTCTGCTGCAGATGAGAATTACATGGAAGCTCTCGCTATGTCCCTGTATTTCTATGATTCCAATGCCTGCGGTTCAGACATCACAGGTGGTCCGCTTACATGGAGAGGTGACTGCCATACATATGACGCACAGGCTTCTGTAGGCAGCCTTGACGGTTCAGTAAAATCTATTGTTGACCCTGACGGCGACGGTAAGGTAGACGTTTCCGGCGGCTGGCATGACGCTGGCGACCACATCAAGTTCAACCTTACTATCGGTTTCGGACTTTCAAGCCTTGCAATGTCTGAATATTTCAATGAGGGCATTTACGCAAAGGCAGGCGCACGTGATCATCTTGAGTATGAGATGAAATGGGGCGCAGATTATCTTATGAAGACAACATTCCTTGACGGTTCAGGTAATGTTGCAGCTATTGCTCATGTTGTTGCTGACGGCGGCGTTGACCACTCTATCTGGTCTTCTCCTGAAGTACAGACCTACGATCGTCCTGTATACTGGCTGACTGCTTCAAGCAATAACTCAGCTGTATGCGGAGAAATGGCTGCAGGTCTTGCAGGTGCGGCTTATATCCTCAAAGGCTCTGACCCTGCATATGCTGCAGAATGTCTGAAGTATGCAAAGGCTCTTGTTGATTTCGGAAAGAATCATGTTGGAAATGAAGGCGGCGGACTGAGCAGCTACTACGGTACTGATTCAATGTACCAGGACGAAATGGCTCTTGCTGAGGCATGGCTCTGGATAAACGGCGAGGGCAGCAAGCCTTCTCTGACTCCGAGCAGAGGTCAGTACGGCAGCATATATGACTATGACAAGTACACATGGGACAAGGTATGGCAGGGCTATGCTGCTCTGATGTATAAGGCTACAGGCGACAGCGTTTTCTCTGAAGAACTTAAATTTGAGCTGAACAACCAGGGCGGTCTGTCCGAGGGTACATATAATGCCAATGGCTGGGGCGCATCACGTTACAACTGTGCAAAGCAGATGAATGCTTATCTTATTGCAGATGGTGACGCAAATTCAAGCTATGCAAAGGGCGCTAAGTACCAGCTTGACTATATCCTTGGAAACAATAATTATAATTACAGCTTCCTTCTGGGTTACGGCAATAACTGGCCCACACATATCCACCACCGTGCAGCTAACCCCGGTAACGGCAACCAGACTTCTGCTGACAATATCGAGGCAAAGTATACAAACTACGGTATGCTGGTAGGCGGTCCTGACGGCAGCGGCTATGAGGATCATTCCGACAGATATCAGTACACAGAGGGCGCACTTGACTACAACGGCTGCTTCGCAATTGCCTGCGCTTGTGCTGCTAATCTGTACGGCGGCGACGCTTCAGCATTCACAGCAAAAATGGCTTCCGCAGCTGAGATAAATGAATCATTTAAATTCGGCAATTCCCAGGCTGTTACAACAACAACAACTACTACCACAACTACTGCTGCTTCATCAACAACCACTTCTACATCAAGCAGTCAGAATCAGCAGACTACTGCAACTACAAACGGCACACCTTCCGGCAACGGCGAATATGTACTTGATGTAAATGAAAAGTACAATTACAACTCAATGGACCCCGATAACCGTATGATAGGCTGGAAATATTCAGATTTCGGCATTGGTGCAAATGAAAAGGTCAAGAGAGTAGAAGTTACAATTTCTTCTATCGGTTCCCAGGTTGGTAAATGGCAGGGTGCATTCGGTTCATCAACTACTGTTGCTCCTGATTACTGGACAATGACTGATGAGATGTCACAGACAATAAGCGGCAAATCCGGTACAATCGCATGGGATGTTGATTCAGCAACAGCTGATATTATTCAGACACAGTATGGCGGTGAAGTAAAATTCGGTATCTGGTGGATCGACTGTGGTACATTCAATATCGATTCTGTAAAAATCATTACAGACGGTACAGGTACTTCAACCACTACAACTACCACAAAGCCTGCAACAACTACTACAACCACCACCACAACAAAGATCTCTTCTCAGACAACAGCGTCAACTATCGGCAATTCCTATTCATGGAATGCAGGCGAATACTGGGTAAAGCCCGGTGAGGAAATCTGCATTGAGCCTACAGTATATAATGACCCCGGCAATATTATGGCTATAAGATGCGGTATGAAATCTGGCGCTCTGGACAGCGGTGCAATCAAGGTTACAGCAGACGGCGATGAAGGTGCTAATCCTGGCGACGCATATCCTTCATTCTATGATATGATGTTCACTCTTGATGAAATGCTCTTTGCAGGTACTGACGCAGACAAGGGTATGCTGGGTGTTGCAGCAGCAAAGAACGGCAGTGCTCTTGCACAGATGTATTATGATGTTGCAGATAAGGCAACAGTAGAATCAGCAGCTAAGAAACTGGGTCTGACTCTCAAGGAAGACGCAGTACGTGGTTCATATTATTCATTCCCGATTGGCTTTAATGAGGGCAATGATCCTAAGACAGGCAATCCAATGTGTGAAGCAGTTCTTACAACTGAAAACAGACAGTCCATTTCATTCGTAAGCGGTTCAATTAATATTATTGTTGGTGCTGCAGTACAGGATACAGGTTATACATGGCACGCAGGTGAATATTGGGTAAATGCCGGCGAAGAGTTCTGCATTGAGCCTACAGTATCCAAGGACCCCGGAAACATTATGGCTATCAGATGCGGCATGAAATCTGACGCTCTGGACAGCGGCGCAATCAAGGTAACAGCAGACGGCGATGAGGGCGGAATGCCTGGCAAGGCATATCCTTCATTCTATGACATGATGTTCACACTGGACGAAATGCTCTTTGCTGGTACAGATGCGGATAAGGGTATGAAGGGTGTTCCTGCAGCTGCTGACGGCAGCAACCTTGCGTCAATGTACTACGACGCTGCAGATAAGGCAACAGTAGAGGCAGCAGCTAAAAAGCTGGGTCTGACACTCAAGCAGGATGCAGAACATGGTTCATATTATTCATTCCCGCTTGGCTTCGATGAAGGCAATGATCCCAAGACAGGCAATCCTATTTGCGAGGCAGTTCTGACAAACGAAAACAGAACACCTATTACATTCGAAAGCGGCTTTATTAACATTATCATTCCTTCTGAAACTACAACTACTACAACAACCACCACCACAACAACTACTACAACTACTACCACCACAACAACAACTACTACAACAACTACTACAACCACTACAACAACAACCACCACAACAACTACAACTACCACAACAACTACTTCTGAACCCGTTTGGAATGACCTTATCGGTGATACAAATCTTGACGGCAGAGTAGGCGTACAGGATATTATCCGACTGAACAAATATCTCCTGGGTCAGGTTCAGCTTAATGAACAGGCTCTGAGAAATGCAGCTTGTAAGGATGACGGTAAAATCAACGGCGACGACCTTGTTTCACTTATGAGATTCCTTGCGGATCTTATTCCTTCACTTCCGGAGAAATAACATTATAAAACAGTTAAACTGCACGGCGTTAATTCGGCGTGCAGTTTTTTATATCCGTATAAAAAATTAGCTGCTGCATATTCAGACTATGCAGCAGCTTTTTATTAATTACATAAGGGTTCTTATTCTCTGCTTTTTACGGCGTATCAGACGTTCTGTATATTTTCCGTAAGCAACCGGATAACCGAGTACACACACCGCAAGAGCTACAGGTATATCCTGCACTGAATGCTGTTTTAAAAATACAGTTGAAATACATATCAGCACAGTGCTGACAAACAGGAAACATCTTCTGCCCTTCGTTTTAAAGGCTTTGCAGCGAATTGCAGCAAGCCACACGGCTATTCCGCCAACAACGTGCAGGGACGGACAGACGTTAGTGTTTGTATCTATGGTATAGATATAGGATACCAGTCTTGTAAAAATATTATCTCTCGGCATCACTTCCGGTCTGAGAAATTGTATTGACGGATACACAGCGAATATTATAAGCGAAAGAGTTTGGGTGAACATTATAAAATACATAAGTTTTCTGAAAACTACCGGCTCTTTAAAGAAGGTATAAACGTGTATCCATATGAGTGCGATAAACCAGTAGTAATATGGAATAACAAAAATCTCCTGAAAGGGTATATAATCATCTAACGGAGAATACATCACATGGTATGAGCCGGGCTTTGCATACCATTCAAGAAGTTCAAATGCAAGTCCGTACAGTGGCCAGTACAAAAGCAGTTTCCAATGTGGATACCGGTTTAAAAAGCAAGTTAACCTTTTCAGCATTGATATATGCTCCCTTCATATTATACATCTGAAAATCAGGCGAATGCTTATGCTGAATGGAATTATCCGAACAGCTTATTTCTTCACATTATATCACAAAAAAAACCTGCGGTCAACTGTATTTTTAAAGATTTAGCATATATGTTTTTATTGCAGTATTTTCTGTTTCGGCATAGGACATCTTGACGATTGCATAGATTTTATGGAGGTGATAAAGCGTGTTTACAGAGCTTTTGCAGCACATTTTTCTCTGTTTTCTTCATGTAGAGGAATCCGGCACATTCCGAAGGCCGCTGTCCAGCGAGGAAGAGAAGAAATATTTCCGCATGATGGCTGAAGGTGACAAGGAGGCGAAAAACAAGCTCATTCTCCATAATATGCGTCTTGTGGCACACATCATCAAAAAATATTATGCCGCTGCCTGCGACCAGGAGGATCTTATTTCAATAGGCACAGTGGGACTGATAAAGGCTGTTTCTACGTTTAATACGGAAAAAGGCATAAGATTTGCTACCTATGCAAGCAGATGTATTGAGAATGAAATTCTGATGAGCTTTCGTGTGCAGAAAAAACTGGCGGATACGGTATATATGGGTGATACGCTGGAAACAGACAAGGACGGCAATCAGCTTACCCTTCTTGATGTGATCGATGACGGCAGCAATCTTGATGAAATTGTTGATAAAAGAATGCAGACAAGACAGCTTTACAGTTATGTTGAGGAGCTT
>JAQXHO010000176.1 GCA_029007315.1 Oscillospiraceae bacterium | reverse complement strand
CTTTGAAAGAGTTTTCTGTCCTGTAAGATACTTCTGAATTGAAACGTTGTCTTTCATTGTAAGTTCGCCGTCGCCGTTAAGGTCACCTGTTGCGTCAAGTGATTCAAAAATAAGACCGTTGTCATCAGCATATCTTTCAGCCTCAGTGCCATTATATCCATAAATTATAAAATCATTAAGAGGCATCATACTGGGATAATCAACAATACCATCTTCACCGGGAACATATACTCTGCCTTCTGTATATCCAAGGGCATTATCGCCTATTTCTGTTACGCTTTTGGGTATTGTTATTTCCCTGAGTTCATCACAGCGATAGAATGCTTCCTTGCCGATAGTGGTGAGATTTTCAGGAAGTATTACTTCATTCAGATCATAGCAATTACGGAATGCACTTTCGCCGATAGTAAAGCCTTCGTATTTACTTTCAATGATCAGTTTTTCTGCATAGCAAGGCTCAATACAAGTATCTTCGTTTATACCAAAGGCATAAGGCTCTATAGCTCCCACCGGATAACCCTGTATACTTGAAGGGATATAGAGTTTGTTAGTAAGAACTGTACCGGGATTAAAGTCAATATCGTTATAGTCATATCCTGTTATTGAAACATAGGTGTCATCAACTATCTGATAATGAAGAATATATATGCCTGATTCCCATGTGCCGTTAGCGTCATTGTTGTTTTCAAGACGGAATATATCATTCTCTGCAATAATATAATATGTATTTCCCGCTGCTGTAACGGTAATGCCGCCGTCCTGCACTGCCTTTATACGATAAAGGTTCATTATATCATCAGTAAATATTGAACTTGATACCGGAATAGGATCTAAAAGCTGACCCACGCTGTGATCTGATACAGTTATTATCGGTTCATCAGTATCAACACTGCTGTATGGCATATTTAAGCAGAAATAGGATTCAGCGTAGTCTTCATTGTAAACCGTGGAAATGTAGCTGTCAAATCTGCCCGGAATAACGCCGTTTACCCATGAATAGTATTCACTGCCCAGTACTTCATCTTCATCAGCTGCCACAACGTCATAGCAGACAAGAGGTTCTGTGACATCTGCTTTCTTTTCTTTTTCAGCATTTATCTGTTCCTCTGAATAATAGCTTTTACTGAAGTCTTTTTCTACTGTTATTTCTCCGTTCTCTACAGTTACCTTATAGTTAGTAATAACAGGGTAAAAATAGTGGAAATGGTAGGAATTTTCCGAATCTATGGTTATAATATCTTCAGTAAGAAATTCAGTTGATACAGCATAAACGCCGTCTTTCAAAGGCTTAAAGATATAGCCGTATGTATTGCTTGTGACCTCAGATGTCTGATTGCTGTTTACGATAAGGTTTTGATTCATTGAGTTTATCATGTTATTGATAAAGTAAACGCTGTCACCGTCATTGCGGTAATAATCAGGACAGCTTTCCAGAAGTTTTTCATATTCAGAATAATTCGTGGGGTATGCTGTTTCCTCAGCAAATGCCGCAAAAGGCACAGCATTTAAAGCACCTGTTGTCATTGCTGCACAAATAAATGTGCACATAGCTTTTGTCATTTTAGTTTTCATAAAGACCATCCTTTCATATCAGTAAAAATATTTGGTAAGCTCATTTTTCAAAAAGCTGATTCCGCTGTTTCTGGCGCAGTAGTATCTGCTGCCCGTTTCTGTGAATATATCCATTTCATTGCAAAGTGTAAATGCGCCTGAAGGCATATTTCCGTATCCGCATTGTAAAAGGAAAAGATAGGATTTTCCTGTTTTTATAAGCTCAGCATTTCCATTATTAAATAATGCAGTGCTGCTCAATATATTTTCCGCCAAGATATCGCCAAGCTCTGATTCATACCAGCTGTTGCCAATAAGAAAATCATTCATGGACATATATCCGCCGGGAATATAAATGGATATCATGTCACCGTAACCGAAATCATAATTCATAAGGGAATTTATAATAAATATATCAGCCTGTATATAGGGCATTCCGCCGATGCTTGTAAAAAAAATCTGATCAATGACTCCGTACACTGCTGCATCTGCCATTGTAGCTGAAAGCTGCCATGAATATGAATCTGTTGCATTATCTTCAAATGCAGATGTAACATCAATCA
>JAQXHO010000175.1 GCA_029007315.1 Oscillospiraceae bacterium | reverse complement strand
GGTGTATGAAGAAGTCTGAAATTATTATAACGGAATACGATACAGAAATTTAAAATGTCCGCTTCTTGTTTTTCAGGAAGCGGATTTGTGTTTTTGCGTAATGGAAAAATTCTGTAAGAAAGTCAATATTACAGAGCCTTTTATATGGAAAGCCCTCCTGCTTTTGCAGGAGGGTTTTTGGTTAGTAGATGAATTTTATGTATTCAATTTTGATGTTGTTCCATTCATTCGCTGAATGATAATTTATTATTTGTAATTTTGCATCACTAAATTTAGTTGTATCATAGTTTCTAAGGGCATTAATACTATCATTGCTTAAATCAAATGTTATAATCTTTGAATCTTCTCTTACATCATAAGTTGCGTATTCATATACCTGTCCTGTCCAGTCTTCGGAATAATATTCGTTATGCCAGCGGTAATAATGGCCAAAAAATCTTACATAAAAATTAAATCCATTATTCTCAGGTACAGCGTCTGAAGCCTTAATTTCAATTTTAGACGGGATCTTTTTATCTGTACCGTCTACATAGAAATGCTGAGAAATATCATATTCTCTGTTAAATTCAGCGTTCATTATGATAGTATTCTCATTATCGCTAAGTCCTGTAGATGTTGTGGTTGTAGTCGGTGTCGTTGTGGTAGTGGTTGTGGTTGTTGTATCTGTATCACTGGTTGAAGTTGAGGCTGTTGTCGTACTTGTGCTCGTATCCGGCTGCACAGGTTCAGTTGTACTGCTTGTCGTAGGTACTGTAGTGGTTGTGGTCGTAGTAGTGGTGGTTGTGGTTGTTGTAGTTGTAGTTGTTGTGGTGGTGGTAGTAGTTGTAGTAGTGGTTGTTGTTGTGGTGGTAGTAGTTGTAGTAGTGGTTGTTGTTGTGGTGGTAGTTGTTGTAGTAGTGGTTGTTGTTGTGGTGGTAGTTGTTGTATCTGAGGTTGTGGTTGTTGTAGTTGTGGTTGTGGTTGTTGAGGTAGTAGTTGTAGTGGACGTTGACGCAGGATCAGCATTTGTCGTTGTGGTTGTTGTGGTGGTAGTTGATGTCGAAACCGCAGGAGCTGTTGTTACAGCCGGTGCTGAAGGATCGTCAGGTATTTCTTCAATGGTATATTTAATATCATTGGCACTGATACCCTTGAAGTAAAGATGTACCACCTTATCACTCATAACAGCTGATTTTTGCGAATCAATAAGCAAGGTCGGACTGAACATTTTGCTTGGACTGTAATTGTAGGTCAGCTTATTATATGATTTATCATACACATCAAAGCTAAGCGCTTCACCGGGTGACGCTGTCTTTTCAAATTTAACACACATATTGCCAATGTTAGCCGCTGTGATATAATCACATTGTGACCAGTCAAAGGTTAAAAGTGCATAATTGTCATCACCGTTTATGGTTGTCATGGGCTTAGTTACTGCACGGACTTCAGAGGAGGTCGAGGTTGTTTTCTTTGACCAGTCCATATTGATATCAGCGCCAGTCTGCATTTCGGCATAACCGTTCTTGAATGAGATCTCAAAATAGCACCACATATACCAGTCAAGTCTGACATAAAATTCAACCGTTGTATCATCAACACGTTTTAATTTTCCATGCCCTTCTTCTGTGCATTTTTCAGAATCATATATGAAACCCTTTACTCCGCTTGTTCCGGCGCCGTCAAGTATAAGATCATTCGTCGTTTCATCAACACGATACATACGCATGAATAATGCAGGAGAACTTTCTGCCTGTGCAATCAGTTTATCAGCATTTACGTGTGAAAGGGTTATCTTTACAACATCTCCTGCGCTGTAGCCTGAATCTCTCAGGTCTATGTTAAAAGTACCTTCCTGATAACGTTTATTTGCACGCTCATAGTAAGAGTCAATAACAGCTTTCTGTTCGGCGGTCAGATAGAATTTCTTGATGAACCTGTAATAATAATTATTGCTGGTCGTATCATCAAACACCTGTATGCTTTTTTGGTTAATCGCCGCTTCCGGATCTATTTGTGCAATAAAGGTCTGCACATGTGGATAATCATAGCAGTATTTGTTTTCACTGTTTAAATATATCCTGAAATTATCTCCCACATTACAGGGAAGCTTGTCAGGGTCTAAATAAGTCTTAAAGAGCCTGGGCTGATACCTTTGCCAATACCAGTCATAGTAACTGATTTGCTGCTCAATGAAATATCCATTTTGGTCTTGTTTTAATTTATGCCATTCATTTAATTTTACACCTTCCGGCAGCCAGTTTGACCAGTGCCAGTCATTACTTACCCATAATTCAGTTGAATAATTAAAGGCTACATCATCTGAAATGAAGGGCTGACCATTATTATAATAAATATCAAACCACCTGGCATTATACCAGGGCGTAATATATTCTGTGGTTTCCCGTTCATAGTAATAATTTCCGCTGCTGTCAGTTTTTATTTCATAATTTACCGGCAGCATACGTATATTGGATATAGTATTCTGACTTGAACTGCCGTCTGAACCGTTTACGGTAAACTGGAAGTTATTTTCTGTATCCTTGTACACAGCAGAATAAGCATTTTTTTCTACCAGCTCAAGACCTCTGTTTTCAAAATACCAGCCGCCGCTTGTATCGTCATGCAGATCTTCATTGAGAACTAATTCATCAATCGGATTTGCATAGTCCTTAATATCGACCTTTATGCTGATGTCCTTATAGACCTTTTTGCCTTCAGCATTGATCTCATAAACAGGCTCAATGCCCTGTGACCGGTAGTTTCCATCGGTCAGGTCATCGTTCATACCGCCCCAAATAGAAATCCAGCCCTTGGAATTCTTAATCACAGGGTCAGCTTCTGAAGGGTCGCAGAGATTTACACGATAGGTAAGCACAATTTGCTCCTTAGTGCTTCCCATACCTATTTTTTCGCTTTGCCAGCCAAGAGCTGCATAATTATTGTCATGGTAAAAGCTCATATATTTTGAAACAGCATTTTTTACGTCATCAGATACACCCGGCCGACTTATATCAATAGGAAAATGATTGCTGTTAAACACATCGGTATAATTTACCCAGTTTGCAGGGTCAGAGGTATCATTACCCACCAGTATCTGTACATTTTTATACTGTACTTCATAGCTGCCGGAACCTGCATTTCCATAATTTCCGCAGGCCTGGTATACTTTACCTCTGCCGTCGCCTCTCTGAGTTTCTACAACAACCGATATGGGATTGTAGTAAACTACACCGGCTTCTTCTTTAAAGGCGTATCTTTCCATTTTAAACTGCACACAGGATACAGTGTGCATAGGATAATCAGTTATATTTATTGTTGCACCGCTTTGATCTCTTGGAAGATTTGATGTACCTGAATACTGATTCTGAAAGTCGTTATCCGGATATTTCTTGTCAAGAAATAAGGTTTTCCAGTCATTATCAGGATCGGCGTCGGCGTCGGACCAGACCTTTACTCTGTCGTCCAGCATTTTAAACCAGCCGCTGCGGTCCGTTGTAGTTACAGTCTGAATAATCGTCGGATAATTCGCATTATCCACATAATTATTTTTCAGAGTAACAGTACACTTATTATCCTCAGTTTTTACGGAAGGATAGTCTGTGCAGGATCCGTCAATGGTTATTTCCTGCTGAATGCCCGAAGGCACTCCGTATGTTACCTCCAGTTTAAATTCCACATCCTCATCAGTACTTACGTTTGTAAGGGTATAAGTAGTGGTATCTCCTGATTCTGAAGAAGAGATATCTCTCGACACCTCATTTCTGAGAATCGCCTCGGCTGTTTCACTTACCTCCTGCCAGTTCCAGTAGCGCTTCTGAGGCAGCTGCATCTGCAGTTCTCCTACCAGATTGTTAAGGGCTGTGCTGTAATTCTGAAGCTTTGAATTCTGTATATATGCCGATACATTCGGAGCTGCCGCCGCTGCTATTATAGCCGCTATTGTTATGGTGCAGATAAGTTCAACGAGAGAAAAGCCTTTTTTCTTCGTTTTCATATTCTCACCTTTCCTTGTCAGTTCAGCAAATCAAGTATCTCATTCTTGTTGTTGGATACTCTGATAGCATCCTCTCTTCTGATTGTTCCCTGCCTTACAAGTCTTGCAAGGTCATTGTTAAGTGTGTGCATTCCCATTGCAGCACCCGACTGCATTACTGTAGGCAGCTGGAAGCATTTGTTGTCACGGATAAGGCTTCCTACTGCGTCTGTTCCCACAAGTATCTCCGTTGCGGCAACTCGTCCGTTGCCTGACGCCAGAGGTATCAGCGCCTGGGTGATTACGCCCTTCAGAATAGTTGAAAGCTGTGTTCTTACCTGGTTCTGGCTGTGGGGCGGACAGCTGTCTATGATTCGGTCAAGGGTCTGAGCTGCACCTGTGGTATGAAGGGTACTCATTACAAGGTGTCCTGTTTCAGCCGCTGTGATAGCTGCTGAGATCGTTTCAAAGTCACGCATTTCTCCCACCAGAATAACATCCGGGTCCTCACGGAGAGATGATCTCAGAGAATCTGCAAAGCTCTTTGAGTCAACGCCTATTTCTCTCTGATGAATTACCGACTGACCGGACTCATACACGTATTCCACCGGGTCTTCGATTGTTATGATATGTTCAGCCCTGTTCTTGTTGATGTAGTCTATCATTGCTGAAAGGGTTGTGGATTTGCCCGAACCTGTAGGACCTGTTACGAGAATAAGTCCTCTTGGCTGATCTGCAAGATCTCTCAGAACTTTAGGCATATTCAGCTGTTCAAGTGTCGGGATAGTATTATTCAGAAGTCGTATTGTTGCCGCAACCTTCTTCATCTGTCTGAATACGTTTACACGCTGGCGGCAGAAATCGGGAGTTTCTATGGCAAAGTCAACGTCGTCGCCGCCCTCAAGCTGAGCTATCTGCTCTTCACTCATCATGGACAGTATCATATCACGTGTTTCTGCTGCTGTAAATGAAAATCCTGCGTCCATCAGTTTGCCGTGTATTCTGAAGGATACGGGCATTCCCTCGCTGATATGTATATCAGAACACTTTCTCTCTCTTGCCTTCATAATAAGCTCGTTCATGGTCATAGCAAATCGCCTCTTTCTCGGTAATATTTTTAGTCGGAATAATATGTTACTCTCATTACTTCATCCGGGGTTGTAACGCCCTCTTTTACAAGCTCTATCGCACTGTCTACCAGACTTTTCATGCCCTGTTCCTGTACAGCATAATCCGTCATTTCCTGGGCGTCTGCTCCTCGTGCTATCATTCGTTTGAGCTTCTTGTCTATATACACCATTTCGTGAATGGATATTCTTCCTTTATAGCCGGTATTGTTGCATACCTTGCAGCCCTTGCCTCTTTTTATTGTTCTGACGTCTTCACCAAGCATTACACGTTCACTTTCCGTGGTTTCTGCGTCATATGCACAGAACTGGCAAACCTTTCTCACAAGTCGCTGTGCAACAACTCCTACAAGAGCATTGGAGATCATATAGGGTGCAACGCCCATATCCTCCAGACGTACAATTGAAGATACTGCGTCGTTTGTATGGAGGGTGGAAAGTACAAGGTGTCCTGTGATAGCTGAACGTACAGCAATATCTGCTGTTTCCAGGTCACGGGTTTCACCGATCATGATAATATCCGGGTCCTGACGGAGAAGGGCTCTCAGACCTATTGCAAAGGTCATGCCTGCCGGAACGTTTACAGCTGTCTGGGTAATATTGGGAAGGTCCTTTTCCACCGGATCTTCTATAGATGAAATGTTTACAGGTCTTTGGGCAAGATGCTGAAGAACCATGTAAAGGGTAGTTGTTTTGCCTGAACCTGTAGGTCCTGTGATATAAATAATGCCGTTGGGAGCTTTCAGCATTTTCATAAGCAGGTTGTAGGAACGCTCATTCATGCCGAATTTTCCGATATTGTCAATTTTAGTATCCGATACAAGATAACGCATAACTATCTTTTCGCCATGGGTAGTGGGAAGTGTGGATACACGCATACTCAGTTCAATGCCCTCGTGTATTCCGTGATAGTTTCCGTCCTGCGGGATACGTTTTTCCGCAATGTCCAGATTGCACATGATCTTGATACGTGCAACTATGGAATTGTGAAGCTGCTTCTGAAGTGTGAGATATTCTATCATGTTGCCGTCAACACGCATTCTTACACGGGTAAAATCCTTTGAAGGCTCAATATGAATATCGCTGGCATTGGTGCTGTATCCTCTTACCAGCAGTGAATTTATGAGCTTGATAACAGGTACGTCGTCATCAGCGTCATCAGCGTCCAGTTCCGGGATCTCTATGTCCTCAGCTGAGATATTCGCCTTGTCGGCAGCCTGTTTTGTGCTTATTTCCGCATAGTAGTACTCAATTGCCTTGCGGATCCTGCTTTCTTCGCAGAGAAGTATTTCCAGAGGCATATCAACTATCTGGCGTATATCCTCCTGTGCGTAAAAATTCAGAGGATCGGATACAACGAGCTGCATTCTGCCGTCATTTTCCGAAACGGCAACCACGCAGTATTTTTCTGCAATATTCTTCGGTACTTTAGCCACTGCGTCAACGCTTACCTCATACTCTTCAAGGTTTACAAGCTGAAGGTCCAGCTTTCTGCCAAGTGCCTGAAGCACCTGACTTTCCGTTACAAAGCCCATTTCCTGCAAAAGTGCGCCGAAACGTATCTTCTTTCCCGTCTGGGTTTTCTTGTACTGCAATGCCTGCTCTATCTGTTCATCTGTTATGTATCCGTATTCTTTTAAAACTTCACCTATCGGTAAATTCTGCATATTCTGCATAAGCTTATCTCACCTGTTTTCTGTTGTTTTTTATTCAAGGCTTCCTATGAAAAGCTGAACCGACTGATCCAGCACTGTGCTGTCTGCAAGTTTTACAGCTGATGAATTCAGAAGCTTTATTGTTCTTTTATCGGAATAATATGCTGTCCCGTCACGCTTTACGCTGAGGTCAACAATAATATTATCTGCGTCTTTCTTTTTCACCGTGTACTCTACATCATAATTTCCAAGGTCGCAAAGTACATTGCCAGGTATCTTAGTATAATCTCCTGTTGAAAACTGTCTGTAGGATACATCTGCTTTAAGCTTTTGGTTATCTATATAGATAAGGGTCTTATACGGCTGAACTGAGCCGGTTTCATCTGTGGCAGAACCTACTTCGCTGGCGTATTTAATGCGTTCCTCCAGCTGATTCATCACTGCAATGCCCTTTTCCTGGGCATTCAGCGTAATGACATTTCTTGTAAATATTCTGAGAGTACTCATCATAATTCCCGATGCGGACAAAATAAGTATTCCGATAAGCACTACAGATACTACTTCCTCAACAAGAGTAAAGCCTTTTTTGTTAGGAGCAATTCTTTTCATATTCACCACTCCTTACTGCGGACGATATTCAACGAATATTTCATTTCCCGCATCATCTGTTACTGTAAATTTTTTCGCCGGAACATCGTTTCCGTCAATTTTTACATTTTCACTGCCGGATTCAGCCATTTTGCTTTCAGCTTCCATGCGCTGCCGCTTAAAGTCGGCACCGCTGTTCATGAAGTTTGCGCCGATTCCCACGCCCATAAGTCCTATTCCTACGGCAAGTGCCACTATGGCAAAGGATATTACCACCTCGATAACGGTGGTGCCTTTCATATTCTTTCTCATATCCAGACCCTCCGTTACAGATTGTAGTAGCCTTCCGACTCCCACTTTGTGCCATTATAGCTGAGCTTTGCGCAGACTTCCGCAAGATCTATGACTTTCCCGGCGGAACCGCTTTGGCGGGTTACCTTTGCGGTAAGATATATTTCTCCGCTTTTCTTTGCAATGGCAGACTTATCAGCGCTTTCATCGTATGTATTTACAAGTGAATGATTTATCGCCACGACGCAGCTCCAGTTGTCTGCACCGGGAAATTCCACTGTTACTGTCTGTGTTGTATTGTTGTCAGAAACATAGGAACTGTTTTCATTATTTGTTTCTATATCATGTATTATCAGATTTATGGCAGACTGGGCATATAATTCAGCCTGCATTTTCTGGCTCTCTGTTCTCTCACGTACATAATAGGTGCGGCTTATGAAAACAATTCCCGCAGTTACAAGAGTTATCATCAGAACAGACAATACCGCCCACAGCATTGCTGCGCCTTTTTTATTTGCTTCTGCTGCTTTCATTTCACCACACCTTTCCTATTCTGCAAAAATTATCATACTGCTTCAATCTCTTCAGCCGGTATTTCCTCCGTATCAGTCTGAACGTCCTCTGCTTTTTTTAGCGGATCATTAAACATATACGCTGTAACTGTAATTGTAAAGCTGTAATGATCTTCAAAAGTGTCTGTAATCATACCTTCCTGCTCAGAAGCTATGCTTTGAAACGTAAAATCGCTTATTCCCAGGAAGGATAAGTTATTTACAAAATTTATCAGCTGCACCATATCCTCATAATTGCCTTCAATGGTGTATGTGAAATCCCGGCGGTATTCGCCTGTGGCAGTATAGCTGGTAACTGGTGTTTCAGCAGAAGCTCCGCCCTCTTCAGCTGATTCCGCAAGCGCCGGATCTGCTGTAATGAGATTTCCCTCACCGTCAATATAATACTGATTCAGTTCGGAAATAGAAAGGCTCTTTATCTGAGCGTCAAACATACTTATAACTCTTGTCAGTATATTGTCTATACGCTGAGGATCGCTGAGAGGATACAGCTTAGATGTTTCCTCCTTGTTTTTCTCAGCCCAGCCTTCAAGGGACGCTATATTCTGATCATAGCTGTTGCTCTGAACAACCAGATTGTCATACTGATCCTGAAGTTCTTCTGCCTGCTGGTTATATTCTGAAATATCATTGAGAACAGGCTTCAGCAAAAAGTTGAAATAACATACCACTACAAGAATAACGCCGAGTACAGCAAGAAGTATAGCTTGTTTTTTTGTGATTTCAGTTGACATATATCAGTTCACCTCTGCTTCCTCTGATGTGCCTTCTGTATTCTGTTCCTCACCCTCAGCCGGTTCTGATGTAAGCTCGTATACACGAGGCTGGAATACAGCTTCAACTGTATAGCCATAGCCTGTTTCAGTAGCAAGGCTGTAGCCGCTGTAGCTTACTTCAGAGAAAAGGTCAAGATCCTTTAATCTGTCTACAAAATCAGAAATACTTCTGCTGTCGGCGGATTCTGCCGATATGGACAATACTGAGCCGTCATAGCTCAGACCCTTTATTGTCGCAAGCTGCACGATCTCGCCGGAAGCAGCCATATATTCGCAGCTTCTCAGTGTTTCTATAAGGTCAGGAGTAAAATTGTCACGATATGCCTGGGACTGAATGATCTGGAGTCTTACGCTTTTGTAAACATCTCCCGACGAACGCAGAACCGCTATCTGATTCATAAGTTCATTTACGCTGTTAAGCTTTTCCACCAGAACAGGGTCGGAGGTTTTCTCCTCAAGCTCTGTAACATTGTCATAACGTGTATTTGCATAAATTTTAAGTCCCGTATAAAGTCCGCCCATCAGAACAATGGCTGCAATGCCTATTACTCCGAATATAAGTCCTGTTTTGACTGTACGTTTACTGGGTCCTGCAATCAGAGCATACAGGTTAATGTCTTTTTTTGATACTTTTGCCACTTTTACCGCCGCCCTTCTTTTACCAGTATCTGGTCATGCTGCCCAGAACCTCCATATAATCAGAGGGTTTGAAGCTTTCCGGAGCTGTTATGTCGCCGGGCTGACATTCAGGGAATTCGGCAACATTTATACCAAAGCTGTTAGAATAATATTCAGTAAGACCGGAAGCGCTTTCCGGAAAACCGGACAGGAAAACATCTGTAATATCGGAACCTGTCTGCTCTGCCTTCTGGAACTGAATAAGGCTGTTGATATGCTGTCCTATTTCACGGCTGAAATTTGGTTCCTCAGGCGTTGCAAATATTCTGCTTCGTCTTGTCATTACAAAATCATTATTTGAAAACAGACACTCAATAAGCGTGTTTTTATCAAGGATAATAACAGCAGCAGTCTTATCAGTAAGAGATCTGAAGGTTTTCACAAGTTTGATAAGGCAGTTCTGCTGAAGATCTATGCTGCATATGTCAATTTTCGCCTCACGGAAAAGACTCACATAGCTGGTTATAAATTCCTTGGTGGCTATTACTGCAAAAATACTGCATGAGCCGTCCTGATTCTTTGGAACCACCACGGAATAATCTATCATCATATTCTGAATGCCTTCCATATCCTTGAATTCAGTACGGATAAAATTAACCACATTGCCTGGTGCCATCTGAGGTATTTTCATATGCTTAGTGGTAATGGAGCTGCCGTTCACCACAAGATGAACATTTTTTGAGGGAATATTATTTTTCCGCCACATCTCCGTAAGGGCTTCCTGCAATGAATAGCTGTTCATTATAATGCCGTTCAGTATACAGCCTTCCTCGAATTCCTCTTCGTAATATGCATTTACATTGATTTTGCGGTTTTTTGATACAGAGCCAATGACAGCTTTAATGGATTTATTTGATATGTATACGTGTACAGATTGTTCTTTCATTTTTTCACCTTCTTAACGGAAAATAAAGGGCAGGAATTTTGGAATAAATGAGAAATATGCTCCGGTGTTTTCATCAATATTGCCGTACATGGAGTACATAGGCACCAGAACGGAAATCATAACAACTGCAACTACCGCAGCAAGGAGGCAGATCATCAGCGGTTCAATAATGGACATCATGGATTTTATAGCACTGCTTGACTCGTATTCATAGTCATCTGCCGTAGTGTTGAGCATTGCGTCAAGCTTACCTGTTTCCTCGCCTACTTTAATAGTATCGGCAAGCTTGCTGTCGAAGCCGTCCATTGCCATAACAGATTCTGAAAGAGGATTGCCTATACGAATGCTCTTTATGCAGTCCTCAAACTGAGAGCGAAGATAGCTGTTGTTTACAGTATCACGGGATATCTGCAAAGCATTCAGAATAGACAGACCGCTTGAATAGAGGGACGCAAGGGTTCTGGAAAAGCTTGCGGTATAGACAATGCTTACCAGTCTGCCGATTTTCGGGATTCTGATTATCATTTTATCAATGACAAGCCTTGATTTCGGGTTTTTCATAAGGAAACTGAATCCCGCTGCAAGAGCCACTACTACTATTATAATAACATACCACTTGGTTATCATAAAGTCGCTCATTGCCATCATGATCTTAGTGGTAATGGGAAGTTCTGTATTCTCAAACATTTCGCCGAACATTGGGAGAATAAATGTAAACATCAGCACGATAACGGCAATAAGCAGAACCAGAAGTACCATAGGATAGGCAAGAGCGCCCTTGACCTGCTTCTTTATACGGTTCTGCTTCTGAAAATGTTCGCCCATATTTACAAAGGTATCACCGATCTTACCGCTTGCTTCACCGGAACGGACCATACTTACAAGAAGCTCCGGGAAAATCTTGCCCTGATCGCTCATTGCTTCGGAGAGAGCCTTGCCGTGTTTAAGGTCTGTGGTTATTTCTCCGTAAACTCTCTTGGCAGTTTTGGAAGCACCCTGTCTGTTGGATATGATCTTGAATGCCTGTATTACTGACACGCCTGCATTCAGAAGTGTTCCCAGCTGACGGCAGAATTCTGTCAGCTCAGCCGACTTGATCTTGGAACCGAATTTTGAGCCGCCTCCGCCTTCAATTGCGGAATAATCAAGCATAAAGAGATCCTTTTCACGCAGTGC
>JAQXHO010000174.1 GCA_029007315.1 Oscillospiraceae bacterium | reverse complement strand
CATCATCAATTACATAAGCACTACCGGATACAGTCGGCTCAATCTTCTGGAGCATCAGCTGATAAACAGATGTGGTAGATGTGGGTCGTATAAAATATTCGCCCATTTCAAGGTTTGCAAATTTGGCTGTGCCGTTTGCGGCAACAGGCTGTGTATCGACAGGAGTGATTGATTTATTTGCAATATAATTCGGCAGACCGGCAAGCAGAGCTTTCAGTGCAGTGGAATCACTTTTAAGTGCAGCAAAGTCTTCCACAGTATAAGCAGTAGAATTATAAGAAGTTGTTCCTGCAAAATAATCAGCAAAAGCACTGTTCCACGCATATGAAACATTGTTGGATGTTGCATTATAAGTGATGTCAATAACCTTGTATGCCGCAAACTCATCATTCGCAACAGCATTCTCAACTGTTATAGAGGCTTTGGAATCAGCTGCAACTTCTCTCTGTACCGCAAAAACGTTCATTGGGATCATACCGATTGCAAAAATAAGGGTAAACAGGAAAATCACTAAATTTTTCTTTTTCATTTTAAAAATTCCTTTCATTTTTTATTTATGCTTTTAAACCGGTTTAATTTAAGTAAAAACAAACCGATTACCGCCGAAGTAAGTATTAACAGTCCAATAACTGCAACCCGGCTGCCTGTAAACAATGTTCCCGAAACAGGCATTGTCAGGGTGAGGTAGTTCGCAAGCTCAATGCTCAGCTTATTGTCTGCAATATCCTTTGGTGGTGTTACATCATCTATCGAAGCAGAACTGCCTGCAATGTCAACGCTGATTTTTACAGGTTCTTCACGCAGTCTGTAGCCTGTAGGCACTTTTGTTTCAGCAAGGTAATAAACCGATCCAGCGGAAAGAACGTCTTCAAAAACGGCTGTGGCTTCTGTTTCCTCCGCATTGAGTGCTGTTGTTTCCAAACCAATTTTGGTGCATAGTACTTCTTTGCCATTATAGATGAGAGGTACATCTCCGGTTTCATCAGCCTTATACAGAGTAAACTCAACGCCTGGAATCGGCACTTTGTTTTCCGATGTGGAACTGTCGCCGTCAATCTTGCTGACGCTGAGAGTATACAGCTTTTCAAAACGTGCGTAATAGGTTGCATTGCCTGTAGTTGTATAGCTTATTTTTAAGCCGTTTTCTGCAAGCATATCATCTGCAACCTTATTGCCCGCTGAATCATACCAGCCTACGAATTTGTAACCGTTTCCAGCTGTGGCAGTGGATTCTGCGGTTTTCCTTATCTCGTCCACATGGCTGTAACAATCAAGAATACCTATTGAATCTTCGGTAGTATCTTCCCAGCTGTCACCATTCTTCACCTGACGGATAAAGGTCTGAGTAACTATTTTTTTCGAAAATCTTGCATAATAGGTTGCATTCCCTGTAGTTGTGTAACTCCACGTTGCATTTGTGGAAACCTGATTACCGTCTTTATCATACCAGCCTTCAAATATGTAGTCATTTCCTGCAGTTGCTTTGGAACTTGCTTTAACTCCCGGTATATCAGTATGAGTATATACTGACAAAGTAGCTATTGAATTATCAGTAATGGTTTTCCAGCTGTCACCATTCTTTACCTGTCGAACAAATGTCTGCTTAATAGTTGCTTGAAACCTCGCATAATATGTCGCATTGCCTGTGGTTGTGTAGCTTATAGTAGCACCGTTGTTTATAAGCATATTATCGGCGACCTTATTGCCCTCAGAATCATACCAACCAATGAACTTGTAGCCGTTTCCGGCAGTAGCAGTGGAACTGATAGGCATACCTACCGCATCAGTATAACTGTAACGTCCAAGAGTACCTACTTCATCATCAGTGATGTCTTGCCAGTCATCACCACTTCCTACCTGACGAATATAGGTCTGTGTAACGCTGTTTGAAAATCTCGCATAATAGGTGTTTACACCTTCCTGTGCTTCAGAATAACTGTATTCATCATTAGTGGTAATAAGGTTTTCTTTTTCGTCATACCATCCAATAAAATGATAACCTTCATTTGCAGTTGCCTTAATGGTTACTTTTTCATTAGTTGCAGCGTGATATGATTTACCGCCGCTTGCATTATATGCGCCGTTGTAATTCTCGTCTGACGTATCTACATTAATAAATTCAACTGTGCCGCCTGCATAAGAATTATCGTATTTTTTCGTATCATTGTTATAAGTCTGCGGTATAGCCGCCTGACGCCAGCGCCACTGGGCAATCATTGTAATACCTTTGTGGACATTGGCATAAGCTTTTTCTTCGTTGTTATCTGTCCAGGTTACACCCTCAACTTTATTGCTCTCTGCATTACGATTGATTGTCTTTGTCAAAGATACATTGCCGTAATATATTTTAAAAAACTGTGCCTTTTGATCATTACTTACACCATTTACAGTGTAATCGCAGGCTATTGTATGCTTAGCAGGGAGTATCATACTTCCTAACTGATCTTTATTCACTGAAACAATGTCCTCTGGAATGTTGTCAACGATATCACCTGTAAGCTTCCAGCCCATAAATTTCCAGCCATCATTCTGCCCCTCTGCCGCATGGGATACATAAGGGTCAATAAATAATGTTCCTGTTTCTGCCTGTGCCGAGGTATCAATAACAGGCTTAAAGCTGTATACATTTTCCGGTTCACTTATATTATATGTTCTTTCGACTATGTAATCTTTTCCGCCGTTAGGGTCATATGTTACAGTCGGACTCTTGACAAAGACGAAGTGCAGATCCGTTGCTGTGGTAACATTATTCAGATAATAGGTGTAAATGATATCTCCATTGTCATTGGTGGATTTTATCCATTTACCTTTTTTCTCCTCATCTGTAAGGCTGCCTGTATCTTCAATTTCGTTACCTGCTAATTTCAAAAATTCTGTTACAGGATATCCGTTTTCGTCCTGCTTTGTGTAATACAAACCAACATATTCACAGCCCTCGTCAGCGTCTGCTTTATTTACGATAGCCTGAATTTTCAGGGGTTCACCGTCTTTAACATAGGTTGCAAGTTTATTGTCAACTGTAACCGTATGACCGCTTGAACCACCTGTACCGCTGCTGCTTCCGTCGCTTCCGCTTACAACAGCACTGCCGTGAATTGTGGTACTGCCCGACAGAGCGTGATAAATCTGGAAGTTTATATTGTCGAGGAAGTTGCCGTAGGTTTTAGCTTTATCCCCA
>JAQXHO010000173.1 GCA_029007315.1 Oscillospiraceae bacterium | reverse complement strand
GCTGTTTTATATTATTTATCAAGCAAAAATATACTGTTTTTTTGGCTAAACACCGTAAAAGAGGGGGGATTCCCCGTACCTTCTGCTTTTCAGAATTACGTGTTAAAATAAAATTACAGTCAAGGCAACAACCAAGACTGAATATCAAAAAGCCTGATTTGCAATAGGGCTGTAAGGATATCTCAGATAGTACAAATGAATTTATGTTCATTTGTGTTTTAGGGGATAGCCATACCTTCCTGTTGTCAAGTCGGGCTTTTTTACGTTTGGAGTGATGATAAATATGATTGCATAATCCACAGACCATGTTAAGTTCATTTAAAGTCAAAACAGAAAAGAGGTAAAAAATGAGCCAGATTAAGTTACTTTTGGATGTTGTATCAGATCTTAAACATCTCAGTGATAGTTTAGAGGAGTATGCGAAAGCCGTAGTACAGAATGAAAAAATTTCCCTTAACGACTTCGAGCAGATTTATCCGCCTGTAGAGGATGAGAATACAGCTATCGATGCAGTACCGGAGAAAGAGACAGAGCCGCTGAAAGCAGTCACTCTTGAAGAAATAAGAGGTCTTGCCGCTGCTAAAGCACAGTCGGGACTCCGCAAGGAAGTAAAGGCGCTCGTCATGAAATACGGAGTTCAATCACTTTCTGTACTGCCGGAGGATAAGCTCCCTGAATTCATGGCTGAACTGGAGGCGATGTAATGCCGCCGCAGAAACACGCATGGTGCGGACCTTCCTCCATTGCAAGAGTTCTTGCTTGTCCGCCTTCTGCAAGGTTTTCAGCACAGTTTCCCGATACTGAAAGCGATTATGCACAGGAGGGTACCGAGGCACATGAACTCTGTGAATATCTTGTGAGAAAGGCTATGGGCGAAAAGGTCCGTAATCCGAAGAAAAAATTCAAGTTCTGGTCAGAGGAAATGCAGCAAAATGCAGAAAGCTACGCTGACTTTGTCATGGAACAGTATGAAACTGCAAAGCAGTCTTGCAACGATCCTGTTCTTATGGTGGAACAGAGAGTGGATGTATCAGAATACATCCCGGAATGCTTCGGAACTGCTGACTGTATTCTGATTGCAGACGGCACTATGACCATCATTGATTACAAGAACGGAGCCGGAGTGCTGGTAGATGTTACTGATAACCCACAGCTGAAAACATACGCCCTGGGCGCATTGGAGCAGTTTGATTTCCTGTATGATATTCAGAATGTCAGACTGGTAATTTTCCAGCCCAGGCGTGACAATGTCAGCAAATGGGAACTTCCGAAAGCAGAACTGCTGAAATGGGCAAAAGAAATTCTGAAACCCACAGCACAGCTTGCTTATGAAGGTCAGGGCGAATATGCCACAGGAGAACATTGCAGATTCTGCAAAGCAAAAGCTGTATGCCGAAAAAGAGCTGAACATAACCTGATGCTTGCACAGTATGATTTCGCACCGCCTGCTGAACTTGATAATTCCGAAATAGGTATCATCATCAGTATGGCAGAAAATCTGAAAAACTGGGTAAGTGACATCAAGGACTATGCTTTAAAACAGCTTATGGAAGGAACACCTGTTCCCGGATATAAGGTGGTTGAAGGCAAAAGTAACCGCTGCTATTCCGATGAAGCCGAGGTTGCGGCTGCAGTCAGCGAGGCAGGATATAATCCATTTGAACAGAAACTGCTGGGTATTACAGCAATGACCAAAATGCTTGGCAAGAAGAAATTCGATGAAATACTGGGAGAACTGGTATATAAGCCTCCCGGAGCACCAACACTCGCACCCGAAAAAGATGAAAGACCTGCACTTGCAAGTGCAGCAGACGATTTTAAGTAAATAAAAGGAGAAGTGTAATTATGGCAAATATGGTAAATCCGACAAAGGTAGTCACAGGCAAGAAGACACGCTGGAGCTATGCAAATGTATGGGAGCCTAAGGCAACACAGGACGGCAGGCTCAAGTACGGTGTATCTCTCATCATTCCTAAGAGTGATGTAGAAACCGTCAAGAAGATTAAGGCGGCAATCAAGGCAGCATACGAGGAAGGTCAAGCAAAGCTCAAGGGCAATGGCAAGTCTATTCCTCCCATGCAGGCAATAAAGCTGCCTCTCCGTGACGGAGATATTGAACGCCCTGATGACGAGGCTTACGCAAACAGCTATTTTGTAAATGCCAACAGTACAACTGCACCCCAGATTGTGGACGCTGACCGTCAGCCGATTCTTGACCACAGCGAAGTATACAGCGGCGTTTACGGACGTGCGTCTATCAACTTCTACGCATTCAACTCAAACGGAAACAGAGTTATTGCCTGCGGACTTGGAAACCTTCAGAAAATTGCAGATGGTGAACCTCTCGGTGGTCGCTCTACTGCTGAAGCTGACTTTGCTGACCTTGACGACGAGGACGATGACGATTTCCTCAACTGATAAATAACTTATACAGACGGGAGGGCGTTTGCAGCAATGCTGTGGGTGGGTTTTAGGAAGTGATAAAATGAAACGCATTACATTGGACATTGAAACAAAATCAGATAAGGACCTCACAAAATGCGGAGTGTATGCCTACGCTGAATCAGAGTATTTCGATATACTGCTTTTTGCATATTCCATTGAT
>JAQXHO010000172.1 GCA_029007315.1 Oscillospiraceae bacterium | reverse complement strand
GGACTTCTATGGCGATATGGACTTCAAGGTTGGCGGTACTCACAAGGGTATAACTGCTATCCAGGTTGACATCAAGGTTGACGGTCTGACACCTGCTATTATTAAGGAAGCATTTGAAAAGACAAGAAAGGCTCGTCTGTATATTCTCGATGAGATCATGCTGAAGGCTATTCCTGAGCCAAGAGAAACTGTCAACAAGTATGCTCCAAAGATGTTCCAGACAAAGATTCCTGTAGATAAGATCCGTGAAGTTATCGGTCAGGGCGGAAAGGTTATCCAGAAGATTTCCGCAGAATGTGATGTTAAGATTGACATCAGCGAAGACGGTAATGTTTTTATCAGCGGTCTTAACATGGAAGGCTGCCAGAAGGCACTCCAGATCGTTCACACAATCGCTCTTGACCCTGAGGTAGGCGCACTTTACAGAGGTAAGGTTGTATCTATCAAGCAGTTTGGTGCATTCGTAGAAATTGCACCGGGCAAGGACGGTCTTGTTCACGTATCAAAGCTTGACAAGAATCGTGTTGAGAATGTTGAAGACGTGGTATCTGTTGGCGATGAAATTATCGTTAAGGTAATGGAAATCAAGGACGGCAAAATCAGTCTTTCACGCAAGGACGCACTTATTGAACTGGAACAGCGCAAGGCTGAGAATAAGTAAGTTTATCAGACAGCTGTGAACTATTCACAGCTGTCTTAATATTAATAGAAAGCAGAATACTATGAGTGATAAAAAAAGCGAAATTCTAAAGAAGAGAAACGAAAAATACAATGATATAAGAGAATCACTTTTATCCGAGGGATACAAGGAAGAAAAAGCAGTGATTTCGATACTTAAAGCAAATGTAATGGCATTTGTCACTGCAGGACCATTTATTGTATTATTTATCGTATTGTTTGTGTGTCTGAATCCTTCTGAAAAGACAGACTGGCTGGATTATTTTGCATTTCCGGATAGTTTTTTAATTATTGCGGGAATAATATTATCATTGCCGATTCATGAGTTTATTCATGGCTTAGGCTGGGTTTTATTCTGCAAAAGGAAATGGAAGAGTATTGAATTTGGAATGATGTGGAGTTCTTTAACGCCCTATTGCCACTGTGATGAAGCGCTTTCAGTTAAAAAATATTACGTTGGTCTGTTTTTGCCTTTCATTATTTTAGGGATTATTCCGTCAATTGCCGCCGTTTTCGCAGGCAGTGTGTCATTGCTTGTTATCGGCGCTTTCAATATTCTGGGTGCAGGAGGAGATTTAACGATCGGCTGTTTGATTTTTAAATACCTTAATAAGAAAAGCATTGTTCTTGATCATCCGCAAGAATGCGGCTGTGCAGTGTTTAGTAAGTAAAGAAAAAACTGGTTGTATGCAGACAATTGTCTGAACAGAGAGGAACCCTTCGGAGCAGCAGCTCCGGAGGGTTTTGCTTTACAAGAGTTTATGACGTTTTCTGGTTGTCTTCTATAAAAAAACCTGATTCTGAAGCCAGAATCAGGAGAATTTGGTTGGGTGGAAGGATTCGCAAATCAAGGTTATTAAAAAACAAAATTAATATCCAAGGAGTAGAAAATGAAAATTCTGTATGAAATTTATACCAATATAGAACCATTTTGTTATAATATAAAATGAAGAGAACTTATTGTTGAGTTCTCTATTTTTTTATTTGTAAAGGAGAATGTGTTCAATGAATACTAAAGAAATGCTACCCGTTGATTCTAAGTATAATTTGTCAAAACGTCTTGATTTTTGTAACAGTATATGTTATTATTTTGAAAAAGGGTAAGGGAGGGTGTTTGATGATACGGATTGCGATTTGTGATGATGACGATAATTCCATTCAGTCATGCAAGGAAATAATCACATCAATGAACATAAATGATCTTGATATGATAGACAGTTATGAAAGCGGAGAAGTGTTTCTGAATGAAGTTCTTGTGAAGAATGTGCAGTATGACATTGTAATACTTGATATTGATATGCCTGGAATGAATGGCTTTGAAGTAGCGAAAAAATTGAATGAACGTGAAATTGATATGCTTATCATGTTTTATACAGCGCATGAACAGTATGTTTTTAAAGCCTTTGAGTTTCAGCCTTTCAGGTATATCAGAAAGGAATTTACGCATATTGAGCTGCCATTTGCAATTAGATGTGCAATTGATATTATTGAAAATAAACATGATAAAAACATTGTTATAAGGAGTTATGGTTCAGATATTCGAATAAAAACAAATAATATCGTTTATTTTGCAAAAAACAATCATTACACAGAAATATTTCTGACTCAGAACAAAATGATTGAAACAAGAACAACATTATCTCAGCTTTTAGATACTATAGATTGCAATTCATTTATTTATGTTAATAAAGGCTGTGTTGTAAATATGAAACATATTGAGATAATGAATGTAAATGAAGTTGTTCTTGATAATGGAGAAAAAATTCCTATAAGCCGCAGAAATTATAAAACATTAAAAGCAGCTTTTTCAAGATATATAGGAGGTTTAATATGACATTATTTTACTGGTGTACAGAATTTTTCGTTTGCTTCATTGAAGTTTATTTGTGTTTTACCTTCTGCGATTTGTTTGTGCCTGCAAAAAAATCATTAATAAAAGAAGTTTTTATAAGTAGTATTATTGCATTGATTGTTGTTTTATTTAATTCATATTCTATGATATCCCCATTGCTGACAGTATTTATTTTATTAATGTATTTTGGTTCACAGTATTATATAAGACGGAAAAAGCCGTTAAGAATATTATTGAGCGTTATTTTGTATTTCGTAATTTTATTTTTATTTGACTATGTCTTCTTATTTGTAATCAGTTTTTTAGCTCAAGTGGACATTGAATATTTAACTGAAAATATGTCTGTACTAAGGACTGTAACAACATTATGTTCTAAAACTGTGCTGTTTATTTTTTTGCGCTTAATCAGCAAAATTGCGGCTAAAAATAGTTTTTATAGTCAAAAAATAGAATATATATTTATGCTTCTTGCATTTATATCCACAATGTTCTCAACCATTATGTATGCGTATTTAATTACAAACAAAGATACCTATTCTAAAATTTTTTTACTATCGTGTTTTATGGGTATGATAATAATGATTTTAGCATTTTTCTTTGTAATGGATTACGTGCAAAAAGATGAACAGAAAAAACAAGAATTTTATTTCATAGAACAACAGAATGAATTATTAGAAAGAGGATTAAAGGAACAGGAAAAGACCTTTGCTTTATGGCAGCAAAGCATTCATGACTATAAACATAAAATTGCAATGTTAGACACATTAGCAAATAATAAGCAGTTTGATAAAATTCATAATATATTATCACAGGAAATGGAAAAATTTAATGATAAAGCTTTTTATATCAGTACTGGAAATAAAGCTTTAGATGTGATAATAAACAGTAAAATGAATGTTGCAAAAGAAAATAATATAAATTTTACTTTTAATATTAAGTTAGATGGCGGCATGAAAATAGAGGATATTGATTTATGTATTATACTTGGGAATCTTTTAGACAATGCTATTGAGGCATCAAAAGACGAATATGACCCCATTATTCATGTTAGTATAGGTTTTAAAAATAATTTTTTTGTTATTAAGATCATGAATACATACAGCAAATCTGAGATAAAGTATGGCACATCAAAGGAAAATCCTGCATTTCATGGAATTGGTTTGAAAAGTGTAAAAAGCATAGTTAAAAAATATGACGGAAATTTTTATATTGGTTGTGAAAACGGGTATGTCAGCACCATTATTACAATTTAACAGACTAAAAAATGCCGGCTTCAGCTGGCATTTTTTACCGTTCACGCCGATTTTTATACCACTTACGCCATTTTTAACACAAATACTTTTTATTGTGGTATAATAATAATGGAATCAAATAAATGAAGGAAAGGAGGAGAAGGTGATGCACAGGCTGTAAACTGCAGGCAGGTTTACCCGAAACAAACACGGTGCAGAAAAACTGTAATTATACTCATTGACAAAACGGGAGATAAGTGATATAATTATAGTGGTAATGTGGATTTGCTTTGGGCAAAACCGACATGGGAAATATGAATTTTAAACCGGTACAGCACCATAAAAATGGCTGCTGCCAAAACAGAAAGGATGATTTGTATGAAAAAAACAATAAGAATATCAGCTGTTTCATTAAGTGCCGTTATTGCGCTTTGCAGTGCAGCTCCGATTACTGCGTCAGCACAATATGTTACAACAATGAATGTAAATGAAGACATTACATTATCAATGGCTATTCGTGAGAAGGAAACATTGTCAGATACTGTGTATGTAAGCTCAGAAGATCTGAAAAACGGTGATTATACTTTTAAGGCATCTGTTCTTATTGAAACAGAAGATTCCCTTGAAGATATGTGGCATTTCCATGCCTGGTGGGACGCTGTAAGAGAAGACGAAACAGAAACTCCGTTTATTCAGACACAGAATGTGTATTCATATCGGTCAAAATGGAATGATGATAAAATGAACAAATTCCTGGACGAGGTTGAGGCGGCAAATGATCATTATGCGTATTTATTGGTACGACCGTCAAATGATATGCAAATAATCTGTTCAGCAGGACCTTACAAAGTTTTTTATAAAGATGACTTAACAGGTGAGGAACATTTTTTTGATCTTGATTATAATGAAGAAACAGGAACTGCTTCTTTTGAGTATTCAAAACTGTTCGGTTCAAAGACATATACAAAAGTTTTGCATCATTATGATCCGGATACACCCTATGGTGAACCAATTACAGATTATGATCAAAGATATCTTGATGTTCATGCACTTTCAACGGGATTTACCGGTGCATGGGTAACTGAAAAGATTGGCTCATACTATGAAATGGGCGGTTATGATGTAGTGATTGATCAGAATACACCGGATGGAGTGTACTACATAAAACTGGCTAATAATAGTAATTGTTCTTTAAATTATATGGCAGGTTATTCAGACAGCGCTATACCGACCAATAATTATGAGGATGAAAAAGGAATACACAATGATTCTGCGTACTGGCTGAAAATAGTAGTA
>JAQXHO010000171.1 GCA_029007315.1 Oscillospiraceae bacterium | reverse complement strand
GACGTTGACGGAGATGCTGACATAACCCTTTCTGATGCAGGCATAATGCTTTCCTGCTACTCCGGTAATGCGGCGGGACTGCCTGCTGAAATAAACGAGATACAGAAAAACGCCGCTGATATGGACAAGGACGGGAAAATTACCATAAACGACGCAGCCACTGCCCTTTCGCTGTACTCCGAACACGCCGCAGGGATAATTGATACTCCCATTATCCAACCATCCGTTCACTTTGATAGCGTTAAAAACTATGACGGCTACTACAGCCTCACCACAGGTGACCTTGAATCCGTATTCTATCTTGACATTGACAGTGACGGCACAAAGGAAAGCATCGGACGGTATATAAACACCAATCTTGAAAACACATTTGCAATGCATTTCGCTCCGTATGTATATCAGGTCTATGATAACGGCAGGTTTGTGGATACATATGGGCTAAATACCGGCATATACAGAACGCAGTTTGTGCTTATTTCCGATCACAATATAAATGAAACCTATCTTGCATGTTTGACTGAAGGCGGAATCGCTTCATCCTTCCACTTTGCTGTAATAGATAGAGTGTATCCGAATCTTAGTTCTATAATGGAGTATGATTTCTATGAAGAAGGCAATGAAAAGTTCAGAACTGGCAATGATCTGATCGATACAGATAGGACAGATTTTCTTGAATATATATCGAACCTTGAGATAATAGATCCAAATGGAGATGTAGATGAAGATTTGTATTTATTTAAATATCACGGATTCCTCACTTAAAGCATAAACTGATAAGGAACAGGCTTTTGCCTGTACCAACAGGAAAAGAGGCTTTAAGGAAAAATGCCAAGTGTATTTTTAAGTCCCTCCACACAGGAATGGAACCCATATACCGGCGGAGGAAACGAAGAACTCTATATGAATGAAATAGCCGACCGCATGGAACCCTATCTCCGTGCAAGCGGCATTGTATACAGCAGAAATGACCCTGCAAGAGGTGCTGTGGGAGCAATTGCCGATTCAAACGCAGGCAGTTATGACGTTCACCTGGCACTTCACAGCAACGCCGCACCGGAATCTCTGTCAGGAAAGCTGAGAGGAATCGACATCTACTATTCGCCGCAAAGCAGATACAGCCGTATGCTTGCTGAGATTATAGCAAATAATTTCAAAATGATATACCCGCTGCCCGATAAAAGCACCGCAAGACCTACCACTTCTCTGGGCGAAGTCACCCAGACCAAAGCAATTGCCGTTCTCTGTGAAATAGGATACCACGACAACTCGGAGGACGCCGCTTGGATAAAGGCTAATCTTACGCCCATTGCAATAAATCTGGTTCAGTCGCTTTGCGATTATTTCGGAATTCCCTTTGTAAATGCAGGTCCCGTCAGAATGGGCACTGTCACCGCAGGCGGAAGCAATCTGAATATCAGACAGTTTCCCTCTGTAAATTCCCGCATAATCGGCACTGTGCCTGACGGTGCAAATGTCATCGTTTACGGCAGAACCGGCAACTGGTACGTTATCTTCTACCAGGGCATAACAGGCTATGCAAACGCAGATTTTATAAGCGTATAAGCAAAAGGGACTGGGGCATTTTCATACCCTCAGTCCCGTAATTTATCTTTTTCTTCTGAACAAGCCCCTCGTCCTTTTCGGCTCTACAGGCAGAATCTCCTCAAATACTGCATAGAATTTCAGCGGTATGAAACGATCCATGTGGCATTTCCCGAAGAACCATTTCCTGTACTCGCATTCCTTTATTATATCTTCAAAAAATGTGTGTATCTCAAGACGCTGCTGCACATCTACACCAAGGCAGTCCTTCAGAGAAGCCGGCGGTTCGTGGGTTATTACATAGTCCACCTTTGAATCATATTCATGAAGCTTATGGATCGCATGGCGTATCTCATTATGTGTGGGATGTTCCTGCTTCCACCAGTTGCCTGTTTCCTGGCGGTATTCTATATCCTGGCTGTGTCCTCCGCCGAAGGTGAAGTATGTTTCATCCTCAATTGTGTATATCTCGCCTCTTTGCAGGTGAACAATATTCGGTGCAATTTCCCGGACAATGCCGCCGTTCCACCTTTTCAGCGAATATTCTCTTTCCAGCAGGTCGAAATTCTCGTGACAGCCGTCCACAAACGCAATGGTGTACTTCTTCTGGGAAAGCTTTTTCAGGATGTATTCCTCCTGCCGTGTGCCGTCCCATATAAAGCCGAAATCACCGCATATTATCAGTGTGTCGTCCTCATCAAGCTTTTTCAGATAAGGATCGCTGAATCTTTCATAATCTCCGTGTGTATCTCCTGTTACATAAACCAACTTCTGTTCCTCCTTCATCTTGTCTGAACAATATAAACAGACCCTTTTCCGGGTAATTTTTTCTCTCTAAGGTTATTTTATCATATTTTCGAAAAAAGGTAAATATTTTTTTCAAAAAAGTCTTCCCGAAAATGATTTTTTTTGATATAATAAAAAGGAAAAGAGTCGAATGATATCTGATGAAAATAGAAAGGTCGTTATATAAATGAAAATACTGAGAAAATGCCTTGCGTCTGTTTTAATATTTGCAGTAATTCTGGGAATGTGTATGCCCTGTTCCCTTACGGCTGACGCCTATGCCTTCACGCCGCCATTCACTATCAACAGCAAGGCAGGAATCGTTATGAACCTTGACTCCGGCACGGTTGTCTATGAAAAGAATGCAGACCACCAGGAAATGCCTGCACATCTTGCCCAGATAATGACAGCTATCGTGGTAATGGAAAACTGCCCGGATATTGACACTGAAAAGGTAAACATGAACGTAAACATACGCACCCTTTTCCAGGACTATGAGGAAAAGGACGATATACGCTATGCCGGCATTGAATCCGGCGATACCCTTACAGTGACAGAATATCTCTACGCAATGATGCTTACTTCCGGCTGTGAGGCGGCATATATTCTTGCAAGCTACGGCGGAAACGGCAGTGTTGATACATTTGTGGGAATGATGAATGAAAAAGCCGCTGAGATCGGCTGTACAGGAACTCATTTCACCAATCCTACAGGACTTTACGACCAGTACCAGATCACTACAGCCAGGGATATGATGCTTATTACTCAGTATGCCCTTGAAAAGGTACCGAGATTCAGAGAAATTGCAACTGCTGATTCATATGCCACAATGTCAAAGAGCCTTACCGTATCATATGCACTGAACGGCTGGTCATGGAAGCATTCAAATACAATGACAGCCAGCGAAAACCTCTTCTATTATGAAGGCGCCCACGGCATCAAAACAGGCAACCTCAATGAATACGGCAGAAACATCATCACAATGGCAACACGTGACGGAGTTACTTATCTTGTAATTCTCCTTGCCGCACCTTTTGAAGATGAAGACGGCGATCTGAAATTCTATCACATTGAAGACGCAACAGCACTTCTTGACTGGGCTTTTTCAAGCTTTCAGTATACCACCATTATAGGCAATGACGAGGAGATCGCAGAGCTTACAGTCAAAGACGGAAGCGACAACAATTTCGTTCTGGTAAAACCCGAGGATTCTGTTACCATGCTCTGGTGTACAGATGTGGATATTTCTGCTATACAGAGAGTGCCTTCCTATAACGAAAACATCTCCGCACCTATAAAAAAAGGCGATGTCTTAGGAAAGCTTGACCTTAAATTTTCCGGAGAGATAGTGGCAAGCGTTCCTCTTGTGGCAGTAAGCGATGTGTCACGTTCGCCGCTGAAGCACAATGCCGCAGCATTTGTAACTTTCTTTACAGAACCTGGAATTAGTTCCACCTTCCATGTGAGTCTTATCTTTGCAGGACTTATTTCCCTTGCGTATATACTCCTCTGCATTTATTCAGCATATTCCGCAAGTCAGAGGCAGAAAGCTGCTGACGCTGTACATATCGTACCAAGAAGCAATGTCCGGGAAAACAACAATTCCGCCAATGTACAGAAAAAAGCATGGAAACGTTCAGAGCCGGTATTCTACCACAAAAATCCCAACGGCGACGATAAAGAACAATAACAGCACAAAGGAAAAGGGACTGCCGCAGATCAAGCACTGCAGCAGTCCCTCTTATTATATTCTTTTTTTCTGCCCGGCAGAAAGTCTTTTTATGTAAATTAAAGACCTGCCATTGCACTTCCGGCATAGCTTGTAACATACTCAAGAGCGTTCTGGTCGAATTCAACTCTGAAGAGCATTGCAACAAGGCCAGGGTTATCGCTGATATTCAGTACAACCTTGATAGTGTCGCCAACCTTGCCCTGTGCGCCTGCAGCGGAAATAGTGAACTGACCCGGCTGAACCTGTGAAGGCTGTGTGGGAGCCACATCACCAACAGTAACATAACCGCTTACAGTCTTGACGTCAAGCTGTTCCTCGTCCCAGTTTACAAAGTCCGGAGCTGACAGCATGATAGGATAATTTCCGTCGGGAGTGCCTTCCTTGATCTTGAATTCAAAGACAAACATTTCGCCGTTGAATACCTTGTCATAGTTTCCGTCAGAACCCTTTGTCATATTGAGCCAGTAGATAGGCTCGGAAACAGGTGCAGGAACATACTTCACAGCCTCAGTCTGAATCTCTGTCTGAACTTCAGTTACCTTTTCGCCTTCAGCGTCTGTAACAGCCGCACCGCCTGCTTCTGTAACAACTACCTTCTTTGTTACGATCTTTGTCTGAGGAGCCGCAGTTGCCTGCTGAGTCGGAGCTTCTGTAGGATCCTGAACATTGTCAGACTGACCATATGGATCAAGACCAAATGTGATCTCCTGCTTCATGAAGTCTGTATTATCTTCAATGGGAGCATTAGTTTCCTCTGATACATTGTTCTCAGCGCTGCTGCTGTCCTCATTTTTATCCCCGTTATCAGAAACCTCTGCATTTGAATCAGCAGCAGATGGCTTTTCTAATATATTGTCTGCATCATCCTTACTGCAGGCACTTAAAGTTATCCCCATAGCCGCAACCAGTAAAATAGCTGCAATACGTGCACGTAATGTTTTCATATACGTCCGTCCTTTCTGTGATATTTATTCTATTATACACGCCTTCGCCGAAAAAGTCAAGTCCTTTTATCAAATTCGGATAAATTGTGGAAAAAGCAGAAATAATCCTTGATTTTTTGCCGTAAAAGGAGTATACTTATAGCATAGTATTTATAAACTAAAATTTCCAGATATAAAAGGAGATATTATAATGGCAAACAGTATTTTTACACTTTCAGAGCTTAAAGAAAACTATGAATCCCTCAAACGCCTCCTTTCAGAGGTGCAGGCTGACCATGTTCATATGCAGAAGGCACTGGATATGCTGGAGAGAATGCCCCAGCAGAATGTTCCCGGCGACATTGCAGGTCAGGCAAAGGCTAATGCCGCTATGGAAATCGTAAGAACACGGGAGCATACCAACCAGAAGCTCATTGAAGTATATGTGAAGATGTACGACGACCTCCGTGAGGTAATATTCGAAAAGGACGACAGCAAGGAGATCTGCAATGGCGAAAACTGATCTGCAGCTTGCAGTACTCTACATATATGAGCTTTGCGGAAGGTATGAAGCCAGGGGCAGAACTATTCCCGGCGTGAGTATGCCCCTTCGTGACTACGCAAGATTTGCATACCTTAAATATATGCTGTTTCTTGCAAATTCCAACAAAACCCTTAACGAAGCCGAAACCAGTTTCATAAGCGGCGCTATGGACATGGACGTTTCCGCAGAATACCTTGAACGTTTCCTTAGACAGAATACCATAACTGAGAAAAGCGTAAGCGATACCTTGTCATCACTGCTGGAGCTTTTCACTGACGCTGATATGCTGGAGGGCGACCCTACAGGAAGCATTTCCCTCTTATTCGTGGAAACTGTAAACTCAGCAGGTCTTATGCTCAGCTCCATGGACGGCTCTGCTGACGCAGTTCAGACCTCTGCCATTGCCCAGGTAATGGTAAAGCTTCGTTCCCGTAGAGCTGCTGATCTGAGATTGTGGCAGAGTCCTCTCAAAAACAAGGCGGCTCTTGTGCCAAAGGATTTCAAAGCGGAAGACAGCACTGACAATTCTGTAAAGGAACGGAAAGAAGAGATCACCGCTGAAATCACTGAGGATATTCCCGAAACCCTTGAAGAGCTTATGGAACAGCTCCACAGCCTTACTGGTCTTAAACGGGTAAAGGAAGAGCTTGATACACTTATCAATCTCATAAAAGTCAGAAAGCTCCGGGAAGAGAGAGGTCTTCCTGCCCTTTCGCTGTCGCTGCATATGGTATTTTCAGGCAATCCCGGCACCGGCAAAACCACCGTTGCAAGACTCCTGGCTAAGATCTACTCCAAGCTGGGCATTCTGAAAAAGGGTCATCTTGTGGAAACAGACCGTGCCGACCTTGTAAGCGGCTATGTGGGACAGACGGCTATCAAAACAGGCAAGGTCATTGAAAAGGCAATGGGCGGCGTTCTTTTCATAGATGAAGCATATACCCTTACATCTGCGGCTGGCTCAAATGATTTCGGCATGGAGGCTGTCAATACCCTTCTGAAGGAAATGGAAGACCACCGAGATGATTTCATTGTCATTGTGGCAGGATATCCGGAGGAAATGGAGCAGTTCCTTGAATCCAACCCGGGACTTCATTCAAGATTCCGTACAATGATTCTTTTTGAGGACTACACTCCGCCGGAGCTTATGGAGATATTCAGAAATATGTGCAGGAATTATGCCCTTACGCCCACAAAGGAAGCAGAGCTTCATGTGCTTGAATTCTTCCAGAAAAGATGTGCTGAGGCTGATGATAACTTTGCAAATGCAAGAGATGTGAGAAATTTCGTTGACAGCGCTCTCTCAAACCAGGCAAACCGTATTGCTAAAATAAGCGGAGATATCTCAGATGAAACCCTTACAAGTCTGGAACTGTCTGACGTTATGAATGTAACGCTTAACTGAAGAGGGTGAATATATGAAAAAACGACATCTGACGCCTATGCAGGCAATTGCCCTGGGATTTGCCCTTATAATTTCAATTGGAACGGTTCTGCTTATGCTTCCCATATCTCAGAAACCGGGAGTTGACCTGCCCTTTCACGACGCTCTTTTCACCTCCACCAGTGCGGTATGCGTAACAGGTCTTATTATAGCGGATACAGCCGATACATTTTCCGTCTTCGGACAGACTGTCCTGGGAATACTTATCCAGATAGGCGGACTTGGCATAACAACCATTGGTCTTGGCTTTATCACAATGGCAGGCAGAAAGATACGTATGCGTGACAAGGTCCTTCTTCGTGAGGCACTCAATTACCCTTCAATGATGGGTCTGCAGGGACTTATTAAATGGGTTCTTCTCACAACATTCACCGTTGAAGCTGTGGGAGCATTTCTTAGCTTCTTTGTGTTTGTGCAGGACCATTCCTTCTGGCACGCAGTGGGAATAAGTATTTTTCATTCCATAGCCTCATTCAACAATGCGGGATTTGATATTTTAGGCGCAGGAAAAGGACTTTCCGACTACGCCGGCAATATTCCGCTGAACCTTATAACAGCAGCTCTCATAATTGCAGGAGGTCTTGGCTTCTTCGTTATAAGCGAGGCTTTCAGAAAGAGAAAGCTCCGCAAGTGGAGCCTACATACAAAAACAGTTTTGCTTATGACTGTTCTGCTCATCACACTGGGAACGGTTCTTCTGAAAATCACAGAAGGCGGCATTACATGGCTTGAAGCCTTCTTTACAAGCGTTTCCACCAGAACTGCCGGATTCTCCACCTATCCCATAGGGGCATTCAGCAATGCAGGTCTTCTGGTAATGATGGTGCTTATGCTTATAGGTGCTGCTCCGGGTTCAACAGGCGGCGGCATCAAGGTTACTACCATATTTACAATATTCCGTGCAGTAATTGCATACCCTTCCGGACGTTCAGTAACGGCATTCAAAAGGAAGATACCCTCTTCCACTGTACACACTGCCTTTACAGTCTTTGTAATAGCTCTCACTGTTGTATTCACCTGTACGCTGATGCTGAGCATTTTCGAGCCGGATATTCCCATATCCTCACTGCTGTACGAATCATTTTCAGCCTATGCAACAGTAGGACTTTCAACAGGCATTACATCAGACCTTTGTCTGGCTTCAAAAATATGTATTATCGTGACAATGTATATGGGACGTCTTGGTTCCCTTACAATTGTCAGCCTTTTTGCGAAAAAACACACAGAGCTTACAGAGCTGCCGGAAGGTCAGCTTCCTATAGGATAAAGAAAGGAACAGCAGCATGAAAAGAAAACAGAACAAAAAGCTTTTATACGGCATTATCGGACTGGGCAGATTCGGCTTTGCCCTGGCAAAGGAGCTTGCCGCAAACGACTGCGAGCTTATTGTAGTTGACAAGGACGAGGACAAGGTAAACAATGCGGCTGCCTTTACGGACAATGCCCATATTGTAGGCGCTCTTACAAAGGAAAGCCTTCAGCAGGCAGGAATACATGAATGCGACGTTGTAATAATCGGCATTGCTGAGCAGATCGACGTGTGCATTCTCACCACCCTTCATGTAAAGAGATTCGGCGTAAAGAGGGTCATTGTAAAGGCAACCAGCGCAGAACAGGGCGATATCCTTTCAATGATGGGCGCTGAGGTGGTATATCCTGAGCGTGATATGGCAATAAGACTTGCCAATAAGCTTTTAGCTCCCAATCTCCTTGAATATATTGAACTGAGCGACGATATAAACATTATAGAAATCGAGGTCACTGACAAGATCGCAGGACAGAGTATTCTTTCCCTCAATGTCAGAAAAAATTACCAGCTTAATATCGTTGCCATAAAGCATGACGACAAGGTGCTTATTGACTTCCAGCCAAGCTTTCAGCTTTCCCAGGGCGATACCATTACCGTTATCGGACGGAAGGAAAATATCATTCGTTTTGAAAGCCTGCTGTAATAAGGCTTTATATTGAAAAAAAGACCGGTGCAGAACAATATCTGCCCGGTCCTTTCTGTTTGTTTTTCTTTTTATATTTAGTTTTCAAATACTATTATATCGTCCCAGATAACGTCAAATCCTGCGGCATTCATGGCGTAGAATTTCAGAATATATCCGGCGTCTTTTATGTCGGTAACCTGGTTGCCGTCAAGGTCTGCAAGTGTGATTTCCTCATCTGAAAAATTATCAGCAGCAGTACCCGCTGCCAGTGCAGAATAGATGTTCAGAACCCAGATAGCGTCTGAAATATCAACTACGCCGTCATATGTAAGGTCGCCGAAAGGCGAGTCATAAGGCGGATCAGAACCTTCCATAAATACAACTGAATATTCTGAAGTAAGCTTTCCTTCCTCACTTATCTCAATAGTGAATCTTTCATCAGGACCTGTTCTTTCATAGGTAAACCATTCACCTGATTTAACCGGTTCACCGTTTACAAGAATGTCGCCCATTGCTGTTATCTGAAGCTCTGCATTGGGTGATTCTTCATCATAGGACATATAAATGTAATAATTCCCGTCATCACCCTCTGTGGCATAAACGGAAGCGTAATACTCTCCCTTTGCCAGCACTGAAGAAAGATATGCCGACTGCTGAGAATATGACTGTTCAAATACTCTGTTTTCATCAGTATATGCAGTTATTGTCATATCACCGTCAAAGATAATAGGTTCAGTATAAAGAACAGGTTCTTCGTAGTTTATGGAGTACATTATATCCTTTCCCTCGGGAGATGTGAGGGTTATTTCAGCGTTTAAGGGCAGTGAATCAGCGTATTCGGAAAATACTACAGTATCCGCAGGCTGAGTGAATGCTCTTATGCAGTTGTTTGTGATACGCTCTTTGTAATAATATTCAACAGGAAGCGCACCGAAATTCTCACGGTAGTCAGCAGCCTCTTCATCAGTATAGGTGTATTCACCTTCGTCTTCGTGTATTGCGTAAATGTAATTATCCTTCCATGATACACCGTCTGCACTTATAAAGCTCTGATTCTCTCCGAAGCCCTCAAGCAACCGGTCTGTATTTTCGGGTATTGTTTCCTCAACAGTGCCGTCTTCATATTTTATGGTGGTTTCTTCATATCCCTGGCAGGTAATGTGATATCCTTCTTCACCGCTGAGCTTCACTACCACTGAATAGCTGTCGCCTGCCTTTACACAAGCCGGTTCATCAAGGTTTATCGTATGATAGCCTACATTCGGGATAACGCCGGAGGTGGTGGCATTTGGTGTTCCGGAGCATGGATCGGA
>JAQXHO010000170.1 GCA_029007315.1 Oscillospiraceae bacterium | reverse complement strand
AAACCGATTTCAACTCTCTTATCCTTCGGCAGGTCAACACCAGAAATTCTTGCCATTAATTAATAGCACCTCCATTAATAAGATGTCAGGAATTATCCCTGACGCTGTTTATGCTTTGGATTTTCGCAAATTACCATTATTTTTCCCTTGCGTTTAATAACCTTGCATTTTTCACAAATTGGTTTAACTGAAGGTCTAACTTTCATTGAAATTACCTCCTTGATAGATTACAGAAGCATTATTTTTTTCACAACGCCTCAGGTTTCTTTGCCAGATTTTACTTGGCTCTCCAGGTGATTCTGCCCTTTGTCAAGTCATAGGGTGACATTTCCACTGTTACCTTGTCGCCCGGCACGATGCGGATATAGTTCAAACGCAGCTTGCCAGATACATGCGCAAGAATGGTATGCTTGTTCTGAAGCTCTACTTTAAACATTGCATTCGGCAGTGCTTCCTGAACGATGCCCTCTACTTCGATCATATCTTCCTTAGACAACTTTGATAACCTCCCATTATGGGTTCTATACTGTGAATTCCTTCAGCAAAACACGAAGCTTTTTGTCCGTGATTTGCGTTAGCGCAATTTTTGTGCCGGTCATGCGAAGATGCTTTGCATTCTTTCGCTTCGGCTTTGCGAGCTTCCGTGTTTTGCCGTCAGCTATGAGAGCATAGCCCTTTTCAGCCTCAAGCACCACAAAATACCTGCCCATGTCCCGACCGGCCATTGCGTAAACGATCAGACCTTTTTCCGGTTCCATGTGACCTCCTTAGACTCTGGTCATTATCACGGGACCGTCCTTGGTTATTGCTATCTGATGCTCAAAGTGTGCCGATAGACTTCCGTTTGCGGTTACTACCGTCCAGCCGTCTTTCAGAACTCTGACACCATCGCCCTTCTGATTGATCATTGGTTCAATGCAGAATGTCATTCCCGGCATAAGTCTTATGCCGTGTCCGGGCCTTCCGTAGTTCGGAACTTCCGGATCTTCGTGCATTTCGTGTCCGATTCCATGTCCGCAGTACTGTCTTACAATACCATAGCCTCTCTCTGTGCAGTATTCCTCAACTGCATGACACACATCACCAAGCCGTGCGCCGACCTGTGCTGCCTCGATTGCCTTGTAAAGGCTTGCCTCAGTTACATCAAGAAGCTCCTGAGCTTCCTGTGAAATGCTGCCTACCGGAAAGGTTTTTGCGTTGTCGCCCACGAAGCCGTCATATGTGGCTCCCACGTCAACGCTTACGATATCGCCTTCACGAATAATTTTTTTCTTATTCGGGATACCGTGGATTACTTCCTCGTTTACTGAAATACACGCACTGGCGGGAAAGCCGCCGTAGCCCAGAAATGTTGGTACCGCTCCGCAGCTTATGATAAAATCATGAATGATTTTATCAAGCTGGAACGTGGTCATACCGGGTTTTATAGACTTGCCTGCCAATTCCAATGCACGGGCGGCAATTCTGCCAGCCTCACGCATTTTCGCCAGATCAGTTTTTGATTTTATTGTAATACTCATTACTTAGCGCCTACTGCAGCCAGTGTCAGTCTGGTAGTGTCAGCCACTTCCTCCTGACCGATTACAGTGTCAAGCTTGCCCTGCTTTGCATAGTATTCTTTCAGCGGTTCTGTCTGTGCATGATATACGCTCAGACGATCCAGTACTGTTTCGGGCTTGTCATCCTTACGGATAATTGTTGCAGCGCCGCACTTGTCACATACGCCCTCAACCTTGCTTGGCTTGAACATTACGTGATATGTTGCGCCGCAGCCTTCGCATACACGGCGGCCGGAAACTCTTTCCTTGATTGTTTCATCGGGAACGAATATTTCCAGTACCTTGTCGATCTGAACGCCCATAGCGTCCAGTGCTTCTGCCTGCGGAACAGTTCTCGGGAAACCGTCGAGAATAAAGCCCTTTGCACAGTCCTCCTGTGCAATACGGTCCTTGAGAATTCCGATTACAATCTCATCGGAAACCAGAGCGCCGGCGTCCATTGCTGCCTTTGCCTTGATACCGTACTCAGTGCCATTCTTTACAGCCTCACGCAGCATATTGCCGGTTGAAATCTGCGGAATGGACAGCGCTTCAGAAATTACCTCTGCCTGTGTGCCCTTACCGGCACCCGGCGCACCTAAAAGAATCAGGTTCATAAATATGCCTCCTGCGATTATTCGAGGAATCCCTTATGATGACGCATCATCATTTCGGATTCAAGTGTACGGGCTGTTTCCAGTGCTACGCTTACTACGATAAGAACGGTTGTACCGCCCATTGCCAGTGAGCTGAGCGCCGGATCCCACATTGTCATGAATATGGGAAGTATTGCGATTATACCTAAGAAGAATGCACCAACAAGTGTAATCTTATTCAGTACACGCTGGATATAGTCAGATGTGGGCTTGCCGGGACGTATACCCGGAATAGCGCCGTTGTTCTGACGGAGGTTGTTTGCGATCTCTACAGGATTGTACTGCATTGATACATAGAAGAAGTTGAATGCAATGATCAGTACAAAGTAGATTGCTGCATATCCGCCGGAATTCATCTTGAAGAAATTAATAAATCCATTGTAGAAGTTCTGCCAGAAGCCGCTTGGATTTTCATACAGCGGCTTGAAAAGCTCGATTGTGCTGGGCAGTGACATAAAGCTCATTGCGAAAATGATTGGCATAACGCCGCTCATCATTACCTTTACAGGAATGTTTGTTGTCTGTCCGCCGTACTGCTTTCTGCCTACAACACGCTTCGGATACTGAATCGGAATACGGCGCTCTGCATTGTTCATGAATACAATGAATGTAATTATTGCAACAAACAGAACTAACAGTGCAACAGATACAAACAGATACGGATTAGCATTGTCCGCAGTGAGAGATGCCATTGTTCCCACCATTTCAGGGAAACGTGCAAGAATGCCGGCAAAAAGGATCATTGAGATACCGTTGCCGATACCCTTGTCATTGATTCTGTTACCCATCCATACTACTATAGATGTACCGGCTACAAAGCTCATTACGATAACAGCGCCAATGAAGAAATTCTCAAAGCTGCTGCTGCCTGCCTTAACAGCGCCCATACCATTTTTCAGTGTAAGGTAATATGCAAAGGACATGAACAGTGAAATACCCATAGCTACTGCTGCTGTGATCTTGTTCAGCTTCTTCTGTCCTTCTTCACCCTCCTCACGCATTCTTTCCAGCGGAGGAAGCGCATATGTCAGCAGCTGCATGATGATCGATGCGTTGATGTACGGTGTAATTGAAAGAGAGAACACCGTTGACTGTGACAGCGCACCACCAGTTATAATATTCAGATATTCGAGAAAATTACCGCCTGTTGCGTTGTCTGACATCCAGGAGTTTACTGTATCTGTGTTCAGAAACGGTACAACAAGTGCACAGCCAAAGCGGAAGAGGATAATCATGAATAATGTGTACAAAAGCTTTTTACGGATGTCTTTGATCATCCAGGCATCTTTCAGCGTCTTAAACACATTACATCACCTCTGCTTTTCCGCCAGCCTTTTCAATTTTCTCAACTGCACTCTTTGTAAACTTTGCAGCCTTTACGGTCAGCTTTGTAGTCAGTTCGCCGTCGCCCAGAATCTTAACGCCGTCGCAAACCTTCTTTACAAGACCGGATGCCTTCAGCAGTTCTGCGTCTACTACAGTACCCTCTGCAAAAATATTCAGTGCAGAAACGTTTACTGTTGCATACTTAGCAGCGAAGATGTTGTTAAAACCTCTCTTCGGAATTCTTCTTGTCATCGGCATCTGACCGCCTTCGAATCCGATTCTTACGCCGCCGCCGCTTCTTGCATTCTGACCCTTGTGGCCCTTGCCTGCAGTCTTGCCGTTACCGGAACCGTGACCTCTGCCGATTCTCTTGACTTCCTTTGTGGAGCCTTCTGCCGGAGATAATTCATGAAGTTTCATTCTGTGCACCTCCCTCTTATGCTTCTTCGATCTCAACGAGGTGAGAAATCTTCTTGATCTTACCGAGGGTAGCTGCATTTTCCGGCTGAACGGTGGAATCACCGATCTTCTTCAGTCCCAGAGTGTTTGCAGTAGCAATCTGATCCTGCTTTCTGCCGATAAGGCTCTTTACGAGCGTGATTTTCTTTGCCATTTCTGCGCCCTCCTTAATTCAAAATCTCTTTAACAGACTT
>JAQXHO010000169.1 GCA_029007315.1 Oscillospiraceae bacterium | reverse complement strand
CAGAATAAGCGGAGTAACGACAAGTATCACAACACCGGAAGCTGCACCTATCAGTATGGAGAATCGTACAAAGCTGCCGCCTGCTTTCTTTGCCTTTTCAAGCTCATTGCGTCCAAGCATACCGCCGAGGATTATTCCCACACCCGAAGCGATACCCCAGCAAAGGCTTGCAATCATACTGCGAACAATGCTTGCAATTGAATTTGCTGCCACAGCATCAGTACCGAGGTGTCCCATTATCACAGAGTACATTGTAACGCCTCCGCCCCAGCCAAGCTGATTGATAAGCAATGGAACAGTATATTTCCAATAATCTCTATGAAGCTCTTTATCTCCCGAATGAAGCATAAGCCTGATATTCAGCGGAGGGCAGTGCTTTCTCATAACGGCGATAATAACCATGACAGTTTCAAACACTCTTGCAAACACAGTGGCAAGGGCTGCACCGCTTATACCCATTTTTGGGAAAAATGCTGTGCCAAAAATCAGAAAAGCATTGAGTATGATATTCAGTACTACCGACAGTGAACCGATAAACGAGCTGAGCTTTGCCCGGTCACAGACCTTCATCATTCCGAAATATACCTGTGTGAATCCCGTCAGCAAATAAGAAAGCGAAACGGTGCGCAGATATGTACCGCCTGCACTTATAAGTTTTTGGTCTGCCGTGAAAAAGTGCATGATCTGTTCAGGGAATACTGCTGTTCCGAGGGTGAAAACAAACCCGACAAGCAGAGAATACCGCATTGTAATCGCAAGCACTTCGCCTGCAGTTTTTTTATCACCCTTACCCCAATACTGTGCCGCAAGCACTGTCAGACCGAACACAAACGCTCCGTAAAACAGGCTGAATACAAATGCTATCTGCCCCGCAAGCGACGATGCTGAAAGCGAATCCTGATCGAGAAAGCCAAGCATAAACGCATCACTCGCCGTGACAAGCGAAGCCATCAGATATTGAAGCGCTATCGGAGCAACGATACCCGACAGCTTTTTGTATATTGCTTTATCGTAAGCCATATTTAACCTTTTCCTCCAAACAACATTTTTGTACCATTATAATACATCTAAAAGATTTTTTCAATATACAGATGCAAATAATAGATGTATTTTGTATGATAATACTTCTAAAAAAGTGATATGATTTCAGAGAGCATATTTATTTTCTAAATGTTACATCTAAAAAAACGCCCATACCGAAATAAAGCGGTACAGGCGGATATTGTCATTATAGTTTACTTCTTCAATATATCTTCCCATAAGGAATTCATTCCTGCTGCATTTTGTGCGTAGAATGTGAGAATAAATGCCGCATCTGAAATGGTTATCATTTCGTCTTCGTCAACATCAGCAGCACTGAGCTGTTTCTCTGTATATTCGCTCATATCCATTTCTGTAGCAGAATTTGCGTACATCAGAAGAACCATTGAAGCGTCTGATATGTCTATTGTATAATCAACGTTGACATTGCCCTTTTCAACAGGAACTGTTTCTGTGGTGGTTGTTGTGGTGGTGCCTGATGTTGATTCTGTTGTTTTTATCGAAGTTTTTGTTGAAGTGGTGGTTGTAGTTGTGTTTTCAGAAGGCATTGTAGTTGTATAAACAGGATTGTAATCCTCCGGATAAATATAAACAACATAATCCGTTTTCTCATTCTTAAAGTACAGGTCATTCTTATAATCAAAAGCATCGTATGATGCACAAAGAACATATCCGTCAAACAAATCCTGTTCGTATTTATATCCATCAGGCATATTATTAATTTTCATACCCCAGATGTAAGATTGTGCATCTTCTGTTTCATAGTGAAGAGAAAAAGTAATACTGTGGACTGAATCATCACCTGTATGCCCTTCATTTTACACCAATCTTTGATCTTCATTCCGCTGCTCTGACACTCAGCAATCTGCTCCGCCCATTCAATGTGCCGTAGTTCCTTTTTATCTTCTTTCTTTGTTGGCATTTCCTCTGCTCTTTCCGGGTATTTCCCTTTGGGACTATTTTACCACATTATTTTGTACTTGGGTAGGTTTGGGTTTGGTTGGCGGTTACCTTTTATCAGATCGATACAGACATTTGAGTTCATTTTTAACGCATTTTCTTCCTGCTGTTACTCCTCTTATCAGACGATATGCCCATAC
>JAQXHO010000168.1 GCA_029007315.1 Oscillospiraceae bacterium | reverse complement strand
TCAATTCATGCCCACATTGTTCACAAAACATAAAATTCACCAGATTTCTTTTTAATGTATCATATTGTTTAAGTCATTAATAAATGAATCTCTGTCTGCAATCTTTTTGTTTTTAATTCTTTTCATTTTTATCTTAAAAGACTTTCCTGATCACTGTCCATTCTTTATGGATTCAACTATTCTCATCTTTTCTTCCACACTTACTTTATTTCGAACATCGCTTACAGTAAGTGCTGTTCCTGCTGTTTTAAACTCGTCTCCGTTATTTACTGCAACTTGCATTTTCTTATTTACGGAGTTGATAAAGTCATTTTTTTCTTCTCTCTGTTTATTAGAAAACTTCATCAGCTTTATATTCACCTTTCTATCATCATCCAGAAGTAAAGAAAACGTAATCTTTTTGAAGCCGAAGAAGAATATAAATGCACATATCAATGCTAATACAAGTATACTTGTGAGTGGTTCACTAAGTAATAAAAACAATGCACATAATCCACCCAATATGTATGCAAACAAAAATAATGCCGATACTTTTTCTTTTATCTCAATACTCTTAATCAAGAAATACGGAACAGAATAAACTGTTTCACCATAGTTATCCGTTTCAGTTACAAGAAGACGATTGTCTTCCACTGCAAAATCAGCTTTATATGCACCTCTGAATGCTTTTATTGTTTTGAATATAGTACTGCGTCCCTTGGGTAAAATCTTAAAAGAAAATATTTTTTTATTTACCTGAGCATTTGTGGTAACAGGCATTGATGGCACAGGTGAATCTATATCTATTATGTTACCACACCTGCCGCAGAATTTCACTCCATCTTTCATTTCATTTCCACAATTTTTGCAAAACATAGTCAACCTCCAAATACTTCCTTTTTATTTTTCTTTAAACTTATCCTGAATCAAGCCAACAAGTCCAAGAACCATGAATAATATTTTGAGTTACCTTTTACATCTTTGCCGCATTTTTCATATTTCATAATAACCTCCTGGTATAAACTTTATATAAATTATACTACAAAATATCTTAGTTGTCAACCCTTTAGTATATATTTTTTATACTCTAAAGATATTTGAACAGCTCTGTAATAAAAGATACAATAAAATAAATACTACTTATAGGGTAGAAAAGAGGCGTACCATGAAAGAGAACCGAGAAACCATATCCAGCATGACAGGTGAACGAATCCGTAAATTCCGCACAGAACAAAAGCTCAGTCAAGAGGAGCTTGCATTCAGTTCAGAACTTCACCCAGCCTACATCGGAAAGGTAGAACGTGGTGAAAAATGTCCTACTATTGAAACACTTTATAAAATCGCAAACGGCTTAAAAATTCCTCTGCATAAACTCCTTAACATATCATCAGGAACAGAAGCTGAGGAAACTGACGCCTTACACCGCATCAGGTCTGCTATGGACGGGCTTAATGCAGAGGAAATGCTGAAGGTTGCACAAATCGTGGAACAAGTCACGGAATTGATGCGTAATCACTCCTGATTTGTTCCTCCGAATCTTCGTAATGCAGTCCCAGTATCTCATACAGACGAATCAGAAGCAGAGCATTATTTTCAGGAATATTCCTGATTTGTTCTGCTTTTTTGTTTTCTCTGATTTTGCAAAGAAAGATTTCCAGTTCGCCGTTATAGTAGCTGTAGATAAGCTCATCAATACAGAAGCATCTTTTTAAATCCTGCAATGTTTCAAGATGCTCACCATTCATCAGCATAACGCCACCTCCTGGAAAAAGAATACCATAAACCCTCAGTTAAGTAAACGAAAAACAGTTCCGAAAAAATTTCTCATTTTCGGAACTGATTAATATTGACTATTATATTTTCAGGAATTTTTCTGCTGTTCGGAGCATTTTTTCTTTTAGCTTTTCCTCTGCATCACAATACATCTGTATTTCATTTTCATCAAGTTTACCGTAATCTTCATAACTTAAAATCATAGGAAAGGATTCCGGCATTGATGTTATGATTTTTCTGCCTAAAGTCATTGGTATATCTTCATTCGGCTCACAGTTAAGATAATACCATTCGCTCAGCGGTGAAAGATTTGCAAAACAGAAATCGCAGAATGGAATATCTATGTAATTATCATCAAAATAACTTCTTCTCAGATGGTCGTACAACTCCAGCTCGGACTGGTATCGATTGAAGTTCTTGCCATTATCACTGTATATATTGTAATCCTGATACTGAAATACTGCTTTCAGATTCGGCATGAAATGCTCACGATTCTGCATCATGCCAGTTTTTCTTGCCAGAACTGCAAAAATCACATATGGCTTGATAATTTTCAATTTTTCATCGCTGTTAATGTGCATCAGTAAAGCATTCAGATTGTCCTTATATACCTCATTGCCCACGCTTTCATACAAAAACGTATGCTGTATTGTTAAGTGATAAAGCAGATCCGATTCTTCCGTGCACTCAATATGTTTTATCTGTACAGGATTTCTCAGATACTCTCTCAATTCGTTGAGTTTTCTGCTGTTATCTGACTGTAATTTAAGAAATGCTGTCAGCTCCTGCAGTGGATCATTTTGATGCAGATAATTTCTTATTTCCTGTTCCTCTGTACGGTCATGAGTGTTTGTTTCACTGAGAAGCCCGAAATCCGTAATAATGCAAAAATACAGATACTGCAAATCCGTATTATTTGGCTGTTTGCTGATATGCTCCATAAGGTCATAACAGGTTGCAGAAAGATTTTTACTGCTGATAGAATGTTTTGAGAGCAGACCGTAAAACTTCTCTTTGAACTTTTTTACACGCTGCTTTGCTTTCTCAAAAGTAAGGTGATTCTGTTTTAGTAAATCATGAAACGATACATAGCAATCTGCCTGTTCGTCTATGTATTTATTTATTTCATAGTCGATATCGTATATCATGTTAATTAATCTCCATATCTTTCAATATTTATTAACACACATTAATTATACATCTGTAAATTGAATATTGCAAGTAATTTGCTGCGAAAAACAGAAATCCCGTAGACTCAGTTAAGAGTCTATGTTTACTGATTATACCATTATTCTATTATTCACATATTCCTCAATAGATTCCACTTCATGAGTAAGAGCAGGGCTATCTTATAATCTATATAGTCTATTCTGATGTTCCAGAATTTTATCGTCCGGTATATATAAAATAAAAAGACAGCAGCGACATAACAACCGCTGCTCTTCACAATTTTATTTATCTCATAGCATCCTGCCGTCCATGCATCTTATAAATACGGTCTTGCCCGAACTGGTTGACATAGTACCGTCAGGCATTCTTTCTGAACGTTCGTAATTACCGTTTCTGTCATACTTTTCCTTTACCAGGAGA
>JAQXHO010000167.1 GCA_029007315.1 Oscillospiraceae bacterium | reverse complement strand
CAGTCCATAATGGGAAGTGCTGAACTTCTGGAAAACGGACTTGTTAAGGAAAGTGATAAATCAAGATTCTATGGACATATCAGGCAGGAGGCAGAACGTCTGCTAATGCTTATTGAGGATATAATGCGCCTTTCGCAGCTTGACGAGGGCGGAGATATGCCGGTTGAGCCTTTATCTCTCAGAATGATTACCGGTGAAGTGTTTGGCGTACTGAAAGAGTTAGCAGCTGAGAAGAATATTGAATTGACTGTCAGCGGAGATGCAGGCGAAATAACGGGAGTAAAGCGTCTTGTATTTGAGATACTGTACAATCTTTGTGACAACGGCATAAAATACGGCAATAACGGTGGAAGAGTTGCTGTAAGCATAAAGGACAAAGAAAATGAATCAGAGATAAAGGTGGCGGATAATGGCATAGGCATAGCAAAGGAACATAAGGACAGGGTGTTTGAAAGATTCTACAGAGCTGACAAGAGCCATTCAAAGAAGTCCGGAGGAACAGGTCTTGGATTGTCTATAGTGAAAAATGCTGTAAAGTATCTCGGCGGCAGAATAGAGATTGACAGCGAGGAAGGTACAGGCACCGAAGTTACAGTTGCTTTGCCTAAGAAATAATGCATAACCTGTTCAGCTCTGAGGTTCAGCAAATCGGATATAGATGTAACTTAAAAGAGCCGGATTTCAAAAATCCGGCTTTCATTATATTGTTTTCATGCTTCTACCGGTTCAAGCAGAGTAATTCTCAGTCCGGTTTCCTTGTTGCCTGCTTCAAAAGCGTATGTTTTTCCGTTGATGTGAACACGGCAGGTAAAATGCTGCCAGCCTGTATCATTGTTTCTGAGGAAGATCAGATTTACATCATATCCCAGGTAAGCCATCATAGAAGCCAGTGCGCCGTTATACTGGAGGCACTGTCCCATTTTGTAATTGAAAACAGCGTCAGTAAGTGTTTTGTTAGCGATTGTATTCCATTTCTCTCCTACATATGCATATTCAACATTGTTATGAATCCATTCCATTGTGGTATAGAGTTTCTCTTCCCGTGTCATTTTATCAGAGAAATGTTCCGCTGCAAATTTTTCAAGAGTTTCCTTATCATAACTGTTAAGTTTGATAGTCAAAAGTACATCTGTGGAGTTCATGACCTTTGAGTAATCATAGCAAACAAATGTGTCATGGGGCGAAAGCTCTGCGGCATTAAGAATGGCGTTGTCATCTGAGGAAAATTGTGTGCTGCTTATCTTGCCGTATCTTGTTTTGTCGCCTCGTATCTGATAAGGACGGACGGAATAGGTATATGTTTTACTTTCATCAATATTCACATCCTGGTATGACGCAGTATCTTTATCGGAAACAACTGCATAAAGAGCAGCCTCTGATTCCGTATCATCCTTTCGGTAAATTTCATAGCCATCTGCCTGACTGTCGGGCTGCCATTCCACTGTTACAGATGAACCGTAGTTTTTAAGCAGAATAACCGGTCTTTTCATATCAGGGCCGTATATTATATCATCCCAAATCGGATATAAATCAGCAGAAAACTGGGCATAGTAGCTCAGAATAGCGCCGGCGTCCTCAATGTCCGGTACAGAATTTTCATTCACATCTGCGGCGGTTAAAATAGTATCATCGGCAGCAGCGGCAATGCCGGCAGCCTGCTTTGCATAAATATCCAGAACAGCAGAGGCATCATCAATATTTAAATTGCGGTTTCCGTTTACGTCACCTTTTGATAAGTCGGCTTCACCCAGAAATAAAATTTTATATCCAGGCTCTTCTGAATCCTGTTCCTGTTCATAAATGGAGTTCCACTCCTCTTCTGTACCCTCAAATAATATTTCCTCAAGATTATTAAGGTACAGTAAAGAATCCTTCTCAATTTTCTTTACACTGTCCGGAATCCTTAATGTGAAAACATCCAGGCTTATTGCATTATCAGCGATTACGGATACATTATCCGGAATAACGGAATCCTCTGCTCCTGCATAGATCAGAATATCATTCACAGATACATAATCGCTTTTTGTCTGCTTTTGGTTCATCCATGATGTAAATGTAAAAGCAGTTCCGGAAATATTTGTCAGGGCACCGGACTGCGGAATATTGATTTCTGACAGTGAGCTGCAGTCCCAGAATGCCATTTGACCCACAGAAGCAAGACTTTCCGGAAATGTAACTGAAGCAAGATTGCTGCAGCCTAAAAACGAACATTCACATATTCCAGAAACACCTTCCGGAATTGTAATCTCTTTAATATCGCTGAAGCTGAATGCATAAGCTCCTATGGTGCGAAGTGTACCCGGCAGTATTATGCTGGAGACGCTGCTGCCATACATACAGTACTGACCAAGACTTGTGACAGGCAGACCGTTTATATCAGACGGGATTTTTATTGTGCCGGTGCTTTCAGTCTGAACCGAGGATATTGCAATGGTATTGTCGGAAAGGATATAGTAACTGAAGACATTCGATTCATTGTCGGTATAGGTGTTATATTCTGTTTCTTCTGCAAAAGCTGAAAAATTAAAGATCTGGGAATTCTTTGCAGCAAGCATTGTATTTACAGTAAAAATAACGCCTGTCAGCAATGCTGCTGTCTTACGAATACTGTGTTTCATAATGATAACTCCTTTTCGTTTACTATAGACAAGCGGGTTTTGAAACTCTGCAGGTAATCTGCCTTTATTATTCAGTAAGCATTCGTTTCATAATACATAGATCAAAAACATTTACGGCATTGTCTTTATTCAGATCTCCTGCCTGCCTGTTTTCCAGATCATCTGCACAGATCAGCCATTTCTGCAATCTCACTGCATCGGCAATATTGAATACACCGTCCGCATTGACATCTCCCTCAACCAAAGTATTTCCGCCTTCTGCCGAATAAATTTCATCATACATTGTTTTTGCCCACAGTTCACGCATTGCTGCATATCCGTTTTCGCCCGGATGAACGCCGTCTGAACTGAGCAAGTCAGGATTTTCACGGAAAAAAGCTTCAAAGTCAGGGCCCTTTACAACTTCCGGATAATTCTCATAAATTTTTTCTATCATCGCATTGTATGCCGGAACATTATCTCCTACAGCCGGCTCTGTTGCATAGGGTATTTTCGGGACGATGGGTGTCTTTCCGGCTGCGAGTATTTTTTCTACCATATATGCAGTATTTTCATAATACTGCTCAGTAGCTGAAGGATTGCCCCAGGCGTCATTTGTTCCATAAGCAATGCTTACATACTGTCCCGGAAAAGCCTCAAGCCAGCGGTCAATATTTGCCGCTCCGTCTGAACTCCTTATGCCTCCGATTCCGCCGTTTTCCTGAATCGGAAAGTATCTGCTGTCAATCTGATTTACATACTCCGCAAATCCCGTTCCGTAGCAATTCATCATACCGCAGGCTGTTATAGAATCTCCATAGAATATAAAACTGTCGGAAATACCCTCTGAT
>JAQXHO010000166.1 GCA_029007315.1 Oscillospiraceae bacterium | reverse complement strand
ATTCAACTTAACAAACGGGGGAGTTCCCGAGTGGCCAAAGGGGGCAGACTGTAAATCTGTTGCTTCTAGCTTCGATGGTTCGAATCCGTCCTCCCCCACCAATCAGAAACAGGTAAGACCGTTTGGTTTTACCTGTTTTTTTATACAGCGGCTTACAGATGAAAGAGGTTTTGTGTATGATTAGAAAAGATTTGAGAAATGTAGCCATTATTGCCCACGTTGACCACGGCAAAACAACACTTGTTGATGAAATGCTGAAACAGGGCGGCGTTTTCCGTGAAAACCAGGCAGTTGCCGACAGAGTAATGGATTCCGGAGATCTGGAACGTGAAAGAGGCATTACAATACTTGCAAAGAACACCTCCGTTAAATACGGAGATATAAAAATAAATATCATAGACACACCGGGACACGCTGATTTCGGCGGCGAAGTTGAGAGAGTACTCAGCATGGTTGACGGCGCACTGCTGCTGGTTGACGCTGCGGAAGGTCCCATGCCCCAGACAAGATTCGTTCTCCAGAAGGCTCTGGAAATGAATCTGAAAATAATTGTTGTTGTAAACAAGATAGACAGACCCGATGCAAGACTTGATGAGATCGGCGACGAGGTTTTAGAGCTTCTCATGGATCTTGACGCCAGTGAGGAACAGCTTGAAAATACACCTTTCCTGTACTGCTCCGGAAGAGCCGGCACAGCCAGCACAGATCCCTTCGGCGAAGGAAAGGACCTTACTCCTCTTTTCGACACTATCATAAATTATATAGATGCTCCGGAGGGTGAACCGGAAGAGCCTTTTCAGATGCTCATTTCATCTATTGATTATAACGAATACGTGGGCAGAATCGCAGTAGGCAGAATTTCCAGAGGCACTGTCAATGTAAATCAGCCGATAGTTATAGGAAATTACCATAATCCGGAGGAAACACGGAGAAACAAGGTTGTTTCCCTGCTTCAGATACAGGGACTCCAGAGAGTTCCGGCTGAAACTGCAACAGTAGGCGATATAGTATGGATCAGCGGTATTGAGAATATATCTATAGGAGATACTGTATGCGCTCCCGACTGCTTTGAACCGCTGCCCTTTACAAAGATCAGCGAGCCTACAGTTGAAATGACATTCTCCGTAAACGACAGTCCTTTTGCAGGAAAAGAGGGCAAGTTCGTTACATCAAGACAGCTTCGTGAAAGACTTATGCGTGAGCTTCTCCGTGACGTTTCCCTGAGAGTAACGGAAACCGACAGCACAGATTCCTTCCGTGTGGCAGGCAGAGGAGAGATGCACCTGTCCATTCTCATTGAGAATATGAGAAGAGAGGGTTATGAGCTGGGAGTTTCCACACCGAGAGTTCTCTACCAGGAAATCGACGGCAAACGCTATGAGCCTATCGAAGAGGTCATAATTGACGTTCCTGAGGAATGCGTTGGTTCCGTAATGGAAAAGCTGGGTACAAGAAAGGCTGAAATGCAGGATATGCACCCTCAGGGCGGCAGAACAAGAATAACATTCCTCATTCCTTCAAGAGGACTTTTCGGCTACAAGAGCGAATTCCTCACCGACACCAAGGGCGAAGGAATCATGAACAGCGTATTCCACGGATATGAGCCTTACAAGGGCGACATTCCCAGGAGAAACACAGGCTCTCTTGTTTCATTTGAAACAGGCGAAGCAGTAACCTACGGCCTTTATAACGCACAGGAGAGAGGTTCCCTGTTTATCGGTGCAGGCGTTCCCGTTTATGAAGGCATGATCGTTGGTGCATCTCCAAAGACAGAGGATCTTGTGGTAAATGTCTGCAAGAGAAAGCACCTTACAAACACAAGAGCCAGCGGAAGCGACGACGCACTTCGTCTTGTTCCGCCGAGAAACCTGAGTCTTGAGGACTGCCTTGAATTTTTGGCAGATGACGAGCTTTTAGAGGTAACTCCCAAGTCACTGCGTATCCGCAAGCAGATCCTCAGCAATCAGCTCCGTGCAAAGCAGAGGGGCAAAAAACAATAAGCTTATATTATAATCAGAAAGGAAGATATTACTATGGCTAATTTTACAAAAAAACAGATCTGGGCTGCATTTCTCACAGCAGCTGCAATCTTTTCACTGGCAGGATGCAGCAGCAGCGATTCTGACAAAACAGACTATACAGAAGCAACAATGGGCGTTGTAACAACAACTGCGGAGTATACCTCCAACACTGAATACCTCTATATCAAGAACGAGGACGGCACTATTGCTGTCAGCGGATATACAGGCAGTGAAGCAAATGTAACTGTTCCGGATACAATCGACGGACTGAAGGTAACAGCTATCGGCGACCATGCCTTTGAAGCAAACTGGGATCTGGAAACAATCACTCTTCCGGAGGGCATAACCTATATCGGTGAAAGCGCATTTATGGACTGCGGCAGTCTGAAGAGCGTGAATGTTCCCGAAACTACCGTAACGATCCGCCGTGCGGCATTTGCAGGCTGTTCTGCTCTTGACAATGTGGTGGTTCCTGCGAGCGTTGCCCAGATCATGGAGGAAACATTCAGCGGCTGCGGAAGCCTTAAAAATTTGACTATTGCAAGCACCAGCGTTATCTATGAGAGCTGGGGCCTTGACAAGGAAACAATGACAGAACTGGTTATCACCTGTCCGGAAGGCTCACAGATAAGCACCTGGGCAAATGAAAACGGCTTTGCAACAGCTGCACTGTAATTCGGAAAGGAAGTAATATATGTCAGTAATAAAAAAGCTCCTGCCCTTCTTTATGATTGCTGCAATGGCTGCACCTCTTTTCGGATGCAGCAGTGATAAAGATAAATCATCAGAAAGCACTTCTTCTGACAGCAGTACGTCCGAATCTGCTGAAACTGAAAACACAGAACAGGAAGAATCAAAGGCTGAAACAGATAATACAGAACAGGAAGAAACAGAAGCTGAAACAGAGCCTGCAACAGTTCAGGAAAGCATTCCGATTGAATATGATGATTCAGATGTTGAAAATGACTGCGCAGAAGTAATAAACAAGTATTTCACAGCGGTTATCAATCAGGATTACGAGTCTTACAAGTCTACCCTTGACCCGTATTATTTTGATGTGTACAATACATGGCTTGACGGAACCTACGGCTACGGAATGGAAACATCTTTTGAAACACTGCACCAGAACCTTATGGACGCTGCTGTAACTGCAAACGGCGGCAATGACGTTACAAACGTGGTTATCACCGGCATGAAGCTGTCCAAAATGGTATCTGAGGGCGAGGAAGGTTCTGAGCTTATCACAGAATATCTTGGAAGCTATGACAGCGTTATCGGCGAAGGTTTTTCCGATGAGCTGAAGAAACAGTGTGATGATATAGTTGACGTGAAATTCACAATGACCGCCGACTGCGACGGTACAGAACTTGAAATTCTCACTGAAATGGAACTGCTTATGACAGTAACAGACGGTGAATACAGGATTCTGGGCTGATTTCTGCGGAATTTTGACAGGTTCCCTTGACAACAGGGATAAAAGGGCGTATAATAGACTTTGTGAAATATATAACAAAGCATACAGGGCGGAAAATGCCTGTGTATGATAATATGGAGGTTTATGGCATGAAGAGAGTTTACAATTTCAGTGCAGGTCCGGCTGTTCTGCCGGAGGAAGTACTCAGAGAAGCAGCAGAGGAAATGCTGGATTACCGTGGCTGCGGTATGTCCGTTATGGAAATGAGCCACAGAAGTCCTGCGTTCCAGCAGATCATTGACGAGGCTGAGGCAGATCTCCGTGATCTTATGAATATTCCCGATAATTACAAGGTACTTTTCCTTCAGGGCGGTGCATCACTGCAGTTTGCAGCTGTTCCCATGAATATGATGAAGAACGGCAAGGCTGGCTACGTTGTAACAGGTCAGTGGGCAAAGAAGGCTTACCAGGAAGCTCAGAAGTACGGCGAGGCAATAAAGCTTGCGTCTTCCGAGGATGAAACATTCTCCTACATACCCGACTGCTCTGATCTTGACATTCCCGAAGATGCAGACTATGTTTACATCTGCGAGAATAACACAATTTACGGCACTAAATTCAAGACTCTCCCGAATACAAAGGGCAAGCCCTTGGTTGCAGACGTTTCTTCATGCTTCCTCAGCGAGCCTGTAGACGTTTCCAAGTACGGCGTTATCTGGGGCGGTGTTCAGAAGAATATCGGTCCGGCAGGCGTTGTTATCATGATAATCCGTGAGGATCTCATTCCGGAGGAAACTCCTGTTGAAAATACTCCCACAATGATGAAGTGGAAGACACAGGCTGACAACGGCTCCATGTACAATACACCTCCCTGCTACGGTATCTACATCTGCGGCAAGGTGTTCAAGTGGATAAAGAAAATGGGCGGTCTGGAAGCTATGAAGGCTCACAACGAGAAGAAGGCTGCTATCCTCTACAATTTCCTTGATGAATGTTCCGTTTGTAACCGGCAACGCAGATTTGGATGCAAAATTTGTCAAAGAGGCAACCGAGGCCGGCTTTGTGAACCTGAAGGGACACAGAACCGTAGGCGGTATGCGAGCATCTATCTATAATGCAATGCCGAAGGAAGGCGTGGAGAAATTAGTTGCCTTCATGAAAAAGTTTGAGGAGGAGAATGCATAATGTTTCAGTATACATGCTTAAATCCCATTGCCGGTGTTGGCTTGGATTTGTTGACAGACGATTATCAGAAGGTAGATGACTTAAAGGATGCCAATGCGGCGCTGGTAAGAAGTGCGGCGATGCACGATTTGGAACTGCCGGAGAATCTTTACGCAGTAGCAAGAGCCGGAGCAGGCGTGAATAATATTCCTCTGGACAAATGCGCAGAGCAGGGTATTGTCGTATTCAATACGCCGGGCGCCAATGCAAATGGTGTAA
>JAQXHO010000165.1 GCA_029007315.1 Oscillospiraceae bacterium | reverse complement strand
GGTTGACTTCACAATAAAGGAAATCGACGGAGAAGGAGAAGTTGTACAGTCAATTGCCAAGTGGAATCGCATGTCTCTCTACCGCTATGGATATCAGCAAAATGAAGGCATTTACACCGACATGAATGCAATAAGACGTGATGACGATACCGACAATATTCACTCAATTTTCGTTGACCAGTGGGACTGGGAAAAGGTAATTACCCGTGAGGAACGGAATATTGATACTCTGAAGGAAACCGTCAGAAACATTGTAAAGGCTGTGTACAACACAAACCGCAAGCTTCATCTCCGTTACCCTCAGCTGACTGCTGCGATCTGTCCGGAGCCGTTTTTCATTACTTCACAGGAACTGGAGGATATGTACCCGGACAAAACTCCCAAAGAACGTGAGAACCTCATCACAAAGGAGCATAAGACAGTATTTGTTATGCAGATAGGCGGAAAGCTTAACAGCGGCGAAAAGCATGACGGCAGAGCTCCTGACTATGACGACTGGTCACTGAACGGCGACCTGCTTTTCTGGAACGAAGTTCTGGGCAGTGCGCTGGAAGTATCTTCTATGGGCATTCGTGTTGACGAAACATCTCTCCAAAAACAGCTGGCAGAATGCGACGCCCTTGACAGAAACAAGTACGATTACCACAGAATGATTACAGACGGCACACTTCCTCTTACAATAGGCGGAGGAATCGGTCAGTCAAGACTCTGTATGCTTCTTCTGGAAAAGGCTCACATCGGCGAAGTTCAGGCTTCGATATGGCCTGAGGAAATGTGTGAAAAGTGCAGGGAAAACGGAATTATTCTCTTATAACAGCAAAACAGGCTGCCGCAGTGTAAAGCGGCAGCCTTTTACTATTTATGCTAAAAGTGATTCAAGTTCAGTTACAAGCTCATCAAAGAGTTTTAATGCGTCCTCAACAGGCTTCTGTGATGTCATGTCAGCACCTGCGATTTTGAGAAGAGATATTGGATCTTTAGAACAGCCGCCCTTTAAGAATTCTGTGTAATCCTTTACAGCATTTTCGCCTTCCTTCAGAATACGGTCAGACAGCGCAATTGCAGCGGAAAATCCTGTTGCATACTGATATACATAGAATTCATTGTAAAAATGGGGTATTCTCAGCCATTCCAGAGAAATTTCATCATCAATGAACATCTCCTCACCGAAGTAATCTTCATTTAGTTTTCTGTAGATTTCGCAAAGTCTGTCGGGAGTTACAGCTTCACCTTCGGCATAAAGGCTGTGAGCCTGTTTTTCAAATTCCGCAAACATGGTCTGTCTGAACAGTGTACCCTTGAACTGATCGATAAAATGATTGATAAGATACGCCTTTTCCTGTTTGTCATTGCTTTGTGAAAGCATATGCCGCATAAGAAGAGCCTCGTTGCAGGTGGAAGCAACCTCTGCCACAAAAATTCTGTAGCCTGCATAGGTATATGACTGTGCCTCGTGTGAATACATTGAATGGAGGGCATGACCCATTTCATGAACCAGTGTAAACACATCATCAAGTTTGCCCTGATAGTTCAGAAGAACATACGGGTGGGTTCCGTATGCGCCCCATGAGTAGGCACCGCTGCATTTGCCGATATTTTCATATACATCTATCCAGCGGTTGGAGAAACCCTCTTCCAGACGTCGGAGGTAATCTTCACCCATAGGTGCAAGACCTGCCCGTGCCAGTTCCTTTGCCTCTTCAAAGGTGTATTTTTTGTCGAAATCTGAAACCAGAGGAACATAATTATCGTAGAAATGATGCTCGGAAACGCCAAGAACCTTCTTTCTGAGAGAAATATAACGGTGCATTGAAGGCAGATTTTTTCTTACCGTTTCAATGAGTCGGTCGTATACGGAAAGTGGAATTTCGTTTTGGGAAAGGGACTGCTCCAGAGCAGAACTGTATTTTCTCACATCTGAATAGAACCCTGCCTTTTTGATATTTGCCGCATATGCTGCGCCGATAGTATTTTTGAACTGTCCGTAAACACCGTAAAACTTTTTGAAAGCCTCAGTTCTGACTCTTCTGTCCCGGGATTCCATAAAGCCAACAAAACGTTCGATTGTAAGCTCCTTTGATTCGCCATTTTCATCTGTGATTTCACCGAATTTAAGGTCAGCGTCATTGAGCATACTGAAAATATCGTCGGCAGCTGACGCCATTTCAGTGGATTTTGCAATAATTGCTTCCTCAGCAGATGACAGAGTATGCTCTTTTCGGGCAATGATACGTTCCAGAACAAGACGGTAGTGGGAAAGCTTGCTGTCATTTATATATGATGATAATGTTTCCTCGGGAAGTGACAGAAGCTCTGATTCAAAGAAAGAACCTGCTTCAGCAAGCTTTGACGCAAGTGTCTGCATCTGTGCGGCATAGCCCTGGTATTTGGTAACGTTCATATCCTCGTGAAGGTGCATATTTGCGTATACATACAGCTTTTCAAAAAGCTGTTCAGTTTCCTCAAGCTTTACAAGGAAGGACAGCACAGTTTCCGCACCTTCCGACAGCCTTCCTCTGAATGCAGAAATCTCCGGCAGAAGGTTCTGTACGATCTTGTACTCTTCTTCAAAAATTCCATCAGAAGCGCACAGATCCTGAAGATTCCATGTGTTTTCTGTAAGGACTTCACATCTTTTAAGCGGTTTTGAATTTTCCATGGTTATTTTCTCCTTTGTGTTTTTTGTTTAATCCTTCAGTCAGCTTCCCTTTTTGCCTCTCCTGAAAGGAGAGGGGAACCGTCGAAGACGGTGGAGAGGTTTTACACTTAAATCTTTTAGCTGACTTTAATTTTTACATTTTTAACCTCTCAGTCAGCTTGCGCTGACAGCTCTCCTTTCAGGAGAGCCTTTTTATCCGCAAGATTTATGCTGTTGCTTTAAATTATTGCTAAAGCTTATTTTTTCGTAGGAAGTGAAAGTTTTTTAACCTCTTAACATTATACCATAATCCAAAGTATTTTTCAATGAAAATCCGAATATTAAAATAGACAGAATATCAAATAAAATCAAAATGTTAGGAAAAATGACTTATTTTGTAAAATAAGAGGTAAGTCTTGACAAACTGACAGCGCTGTGATATAATGTTATTGCAAAGGTTAGGTTAGCCTAACCTTTTGATTATATCATATAATCAGAAAACACCGAATGAAAGGCGGAGATTTTATGACTTTGTATTCAGCGGAAGAGGGAAGAGAATATAACATAAGATCTATAGAAACAAAGGACGAGGAACTTAACAGCTTTTTGTTTTCACTGGGCTGTTACAGCGGAGAACCTATTACGGTTATTTCCCACATGAAAAGCGGCTGCATTGTTTCTATAAAAGACGGAAGATACAGCATTGACAAGGCGCTTGCAAATGCTATTAAAATTTAATGTGGATTTAATGCTTATATTTTTTGCGGTATGGTTAGCGTGTGCTAACACATATTATAAACAAAGGAGGATGTGAGATGAAGATTGCATTGACAGGCAATCCCAACAGTGGAAAGACCACAATGTTCAACGCCCTTACCGGAATGAATGAACGTGTGGGAAACTGGGCGGGTGTTACTGTTGACAAAAAGGCTCATGCAGTAAAAAAGTGTTATTGCACCGGAGATGAGGAGCTGATAGCAGTTGACCTTCCGGGTGCATATTCAATGTCACCCTTTACAAGCGAGGAAAGCGTTACAAGCACTTATATTAAAAACGAGAGTCCGGACGTTATTATAAATATTGTTGACGCAACTAATCTCAGCAGAAGTCTGTTTTTCACAACACAGCTTTTAGAGCTTGGTATACCAATGGTCATAGCACTGAACAAGACTGATGTAAACATAAAAAAGGAAAACAAAATAGATTCTGCCGGACTTTCGGCAATACTTGGCTGTCCTGTAATAGATACAATATCCACCTCATCAGAAGGACTGAGCGAAGTGGTAAAGGCTGCAGCAGAGCAGTGCGGCAAGGTTCATAAGGCACCCTATTATGAGGGAGATATTGACCTCACTGACAGAAAAGCTGTTGAATCTGCCGACAGAAGGAGGTATGCTTTTGTAAGCAGCATTGTTGCACAGGTTGAAAAGCGGAAGGTTCTCACAAGAGAAAAGAATACAAGCGACAAAATTGACATGGTACTCACCAATAAATGGCTTGGAATACCGATTTTTGCAGCTGTAATGTTTCTTGTGTTCCAGATTTCCCAGGCATGGGTTGGTCCCTGGCTTGCAGATAAGCTGGAGATAGTACTCACATCATTTCAGGACTGGGTGGGAGGATTTTTTACAAATGCGAATCCTCTTCTTTATGCCATTCTCATCGACGGTGTAATAGGCGGACTGATTGCGGTAGTAGGATTTCTGCCTCTTGTAATGATAATGTACTTTATGATCGCACTTCTGGAGGACTGCGGATATATGGCACGAGTTTCCGTGGTACTTGACCCCATATTCAAAAGAGTGGGACTTTCCGGAAAATCTGTTATACCATTTGTAATAGGTACAGGCTGTTCGATTCCGGGAGTAATGGCTTGCCGTACTATACGAAATGAACGTGAACGCCGTGCTGCGGCAATGCTCACGCCATTCATGCCCTGCGGAGCAAAGCTGCCTGTAATTGCCCTTTTTGCAGGAGCATTCTTTGAAAATGCCTCATGGGTGGGTACTATGATGTATTTTGCAGGTATTGTACTTATCTTTTTCGGCGCTCTGCTTATTAATAAAATTACAGGCAATAAGGCTAAGAAATCATTTTTCATCATAGAGATCCCGGAATATAAGGCACCCTCTTTATGGAGAGCATTCGGATCAATGTGCAGCCGTGGCTGGGCGTACATAGTAAAGGCTTCTACAGTTATACTTATCTGCAATACAGCTGTTCAGATAATGCAGACCTTTAGCTGGAGCTTTGAAGTTGCTCAGTCTGCTGATGAATCCATACTGGCGTCAATTGCACATCCCTTTGCATATCTGCTTTTCCCTGTTGTGGGAGTACTTTCCTGGCAGCTGGCGGCGGCGGCTATTACCGGATTTATTGCGAAGGAAAATGTTGTCGGCACCCTGGCGGTATGCTTTGCAGGCCTTGAAAACCTTATAGATACTGAGGAGCTTTCTCTCATTGAAGGAGCCGGAGATGAGGCTGTGTCTGTATTTGCAATTTCAAAGGCGGCAGCTCTTGCGTATCTTATGTTCAATCTCTTTTCACCGCCATGCTTTGCAGCAATTGCAGCCATGAGCAGTGAGATGAAAAATTCAAAATGGCTTTTCGGCGGTATCGCACTTCAGCTATGCACCGGTTTTACTGTTGGTTTTGTAGTTTATCAGACAGGCACCCTTATCTCAACAGGAGCATTCGGCGCAGGATTTGTTCCGGGGCTGATAGCTGTATCTGCTATGGCACTGGGTATTGCATGGCTATGTGTTACGGGTGAAAGCCGTTCAAAGAAAAAGGCTGCGGAAACAGTCTGAGAACAGGCGGCATATATGGAAAATATAATTATTCTGGCTGTACTTATTATAGTAACAGGACTTGCAGGATTTTACATATACAGAGCAAAGAAAAAGGGTAAAAAATGTATAGGTTGTCCCGATTCCTGCAATTGCTCATGCAGGGAATGTCCGGGTTCCTGCAAAAATAAAACCAACTGAAAAAGGACTGCTGCAGTGCTTTGAATCTGCGGCAGTCCTTCAAATTTTATTACCTTTAATTTGCGATATCATCTTTCAGATGAGTATATGGAACAGGTTTTGCAAAATAGTAACCCTGGGTAAACTGAATGCCTGTATCCTCAATAACCTTTTGTTCGTCGGCATTTTCAACACGTTCAGCGATCATCTGAGCGTTAAGGCTGTTGGCTATGGTTGAAATTGCCTTCAGACAAACCTGTTTTGTGGGATTCTGGTCGCAGTTTATTATAATATCTCCGTCAATTTTTATATAATCCGGCTGAATGCGTATGATAACAGACATATTTGAGTAGCCGGAACCGAAGTCATCAATTGCTATCTTTACGCCACGGCTTCTTACATGATTGATAAATACCGTAAGGTCGTCAAAGCTTTTAAGCTCCTCCGATTCGAGAATTTCAAAGGTAATGCGGCTGCATACGCTATCGGGCAGATTATCAAGGAGGTCGTATATAAATTTGCGGATGTATTCAGAATTGATGTCATATGCGGAAAGGTTCATAAATACAGAGCCTTTTCTCTTTTTGAAAATATCAATGACTTTCTGTATCATTATATGTGAAAGCTGGAGATACAGGTGGTAATCCTTTGATATTTCAAGGAACTGACCCGGCGAATAGATTTTGCCGTCCTTGTCCGCTATACGCATAAGAGCTTCATAGTGATGAAATTTTCCTGTTTTGTTGTCATGTATAGCCTGAAAATAGGGTACAACTCTGTTATAAATGATAGCGTCGCTTATAACATTTGTCATAGTGATCCTGTCGTCGATCTCTTTGACAAGTACGGTATTATCCGGATTGTATACATGATAGCGTGTGTTTTTGTCTACGCATGATGAAATGCAGAACTGAACCTTTTCAAGAAGATTCTGCTCATTTATAACTATATAGAAATTGTTTACCGCAGTAATATTGAACTGGTCAGAGAAACATGATCCGCACATTTCAAAGATCTGCTCCGTCTTCCGCAGAAACAGACTGTCCGGAAAGCTGGCAGGAGCTGTAAAGAAGAATGAAGAGTTGTCGTATATGTACAGATTGTAGTTTTCGTTGTCAAGAAGCTCTCTGACCTGGTGGATATTTTTGCAGAGAAGTCTTTTTAAAGCATTTTCTCCAAGACGGCCTGATATTACAATTGCCTTTTCAATAGATATCATACAGATTTTATTGAACTGCATTCTCACCTTGTCATAGCGGTATTTTGTAATATTGTGGAGTCCCGTATCCTTATCAATAAAAATAGTATTACGGATATTTCGCTCCTGTTCAAGCACCTGTGAGCTTATCTGGAAGTTGATGCTTTCCGACTTTTTTTTCTGTATTCTCACCATATGCTGATAAACGTTATTCCAGTCGTCGTCAAGGGTCTGGAAATTCTCCAGCGGTGCGGTGTTTATAGGCAGGAAGGCATGGTCTGATTCTGAAAATCCTAAAATGCAGTTGGAGCCTGTTGAGAAAATGTTGGAGCCGTTGCTGGAACCCAGCTCACCGTACATAAAAGCGCCGTTTATATTGCATTCAGAAAATGGTTCCAGTTCCCATTCTGAGCAGTGATTGAGAAAAGTCTTTCTGAAAACGCAGGAATAGGAGAATATAACCTGGCAGGGCTTTGTACGAAGCTGATAGCATATCTCTTTAAGCTCAGAAGCTGCTGTAAGCGGACTTAAATAGCTTATGCGGAATTTCTGTCCTGCATTTGTCTGAGATGAATAGGTGGAAAGCTTTCCGCTGTGTTCGGAATAGCGAAGGAAACGGCTGTAATGCACATCATCAGACATAACGATAGGAAATCTCAGAAGAGGGTCTGACTGTATATCCTCCGGAGTCATATTGTTTTCGAAAAATTTATCCACCTGCAGCTTGTCCTTGAACCAGGGAACAGCCGGCTGCAGATTGACGCTTACGATCTCATTGCCGTCCATTTCTGTAATGATATATTCTTCGCTGAAAGGCTCATGACCTCCTATTATACCGCCGTAGGTCTGGAGGAAATCACTGTTGAATGCAGCAAACATAAAGTTGTTCTCATATGCGCCGTATTCGTTGAAAAGGAATGAACCGTATTTATTCGGACTGGCAAGACCGCCTGCGATAGGGAAACATACCCTCAGGTCTGCCAGGCTGTCTACGTACTCCTGGGCATGGTGATAGGAGTCAGGGAAAAAAGTCATCATAGCCCGTGTGTTGGGACGAAGCAGAAGATGCTTTGTAAGATGCGCAAGTTCACTGGGAGTATAGCTCATATATGAAATGTTGTGTACCTGCACATATGATTTGTCAAAATGAGTGAATATTATCAGACACTGATCCTCATAAATCGAACCATTGTATATCACGGAAGACGCACTTGTGCCTATAATATGTGCATAGGGCAGAAAATTGTTTACCTGCTTTGCGATGCGTGAAGCTTCGGTCTGATTATGAATACAGGTATGAATGCAAACCAGCCAGTCGCCCTGAACCTTGTCAGTTATATTGCAGCGCTGTCTTATAAATGACTCAAGATCTGTCTGATCTGTATATAGAAGTGAAAGCGAAAACAAACCGCTCTTATTCATGTTGTATCCCATCCTCCCTTGCCTTTTTATGTGAATTGTTTGCAAAAAACATATGGTGAGAGTTATTTGCTGTATTTGTTTTATGAAATTGCCCCGGATTTATTGCAGGGTATTACTAATATACAATATTATACCATACTTTTTTCTGCTTGTAAAGAGTTTTTTGGCAATTATATATAATTTTTAATTAATGCAAATGAGAATGAATGAGATCCGAATAGATTTAATTTATTTTAAAATATTTTTACATTTTCTCAAATATTGCTATTGTGGGACGTATTTAACAAAAAATGCTGATTTTGAAGAAAACTCTTGACAATAGTGCTTTAATGCAATAAAATAGTAACGAGAGCATAAATAATGCTCTTAGAGAATATTTGGAGGTTTTATTTATGAAAAGCAACAAAGGAGCTGCAGTATTCCTGAGCGCTGTTATGTTCGGCACAGCAGTTGTTCCGGGATTCTTCGGCAATGTACAGGCAGAAGCTGCATCAGAGGCAGTGGTTCTGTACTCAAACGATTTTGAAGAAGGCGATACAGCCGACTTCACAGGAAGAGGCGGTGTTGAAACCATTGGCGTCACAACGGACAAGGCTCATTCCGGTACAAGCTCCATGCTTGTCAGCGGCAGAGAAGAGGGCTGGAACGGTCCTCAGTTTTCCCTCAGTGACAGGTGCGAAGCGGGTGTTGAGTACACCGTAAGCGCATGGGTATGCCCTAAATGGTACAACACCATTAATCTCAGCATGGAATACACTGACGCAGGCGGTGAAAGGCATTATTCCAATCTTTCCTCACAGGGCGGCGACGGCTGGATGGAATTTTCTGATATAAAGGTAAGCTTTTCCGACGACGTAACAAATGTTTATGTGTACATTGAAGGCTCTGATACCTGTGATATTTATGTAGATGATTTCATTCTGAAGAAAGCGGCTGTACATGATATTGAGGATATTCCTTCACTTAAAGATGTTTATGCAGATTACTTTAAGATAGGCGGAGCTGTTACAGCGTCTGAGCTTGCACCGACAACAACAAAGAATCTCGTTCTGAAGCATTACAACAGCATTACAGCAGGCAACGAACTGAAGCCGGATTCACTTCTTGACTACAAGGCAACAGTTGCCACAGGCAGCAATACTGACCCTCAGGTGAACCTTAACAATGCAAGAAGCATTCTCAGCTTCTGCGAAAAGAACAATATCCCTATGCGTGGCCATGTTTTTGTATGGCATCAGCAGACTCCCGACTGGTTCTTCCGTGAAAATTACGAAGAAGGCGGAGAGTGGGCTTCAAAGGAAGTAATGCTCCAGCGTCTTGAAAACTACATAAAGAATGTTTTTGCGGCACTTGCAAAGGAGTATCCCAATCTTGAATTCTACGCATACGACGTTGTAAATGAATGTTACCTTGATGACGGCTCAGCACGTCAGGGCGGTGCAAACAACGGCAGTCAGCAGACATCTCCCTGGGTGCAGATATTCGGCGACAATTCCTTTATTGAACCTGCGTTTGAATTTGCAAGAAAATATGCACCAGAGGGCTGCAAGCTTTACTACAACGATTACAACGAATACATTGACGGTAAGACAAATGCAATTTACAATATGGCAATGGACCTCAAGGAAAAGGGAATTATCGACGGCATCGGAATGCAGTCGCATCTTGATACAGGTTTTCCTACAGTTGCCCAGTATGAAAAGGCACTGGCAAAATTTGCTTCCACCGGTCTTGATGTTCAGGTAACAGAGCTTGACATTACAACAAATGATACATCAGCGGCAGGTTTTGAGAAGCAGGCTGAAATCTACAGCGGAATCCTTGACGCCTGTGTGAAATATGCTGACAGTATTTCTGCGGTAATATTCTGGGGTACAACAGATGAAACCAGCTGGAGAGGTGACAGATGTCCGCTTCTCTTTAACGGTGATTATACAGCAAAGCCTGCATATTATGCTATTATTGACGGCATAGAATCCACAGGAACCACAACTACAACAACCACCACAACTACAGATACCACCACAACAACTACAGATACCATAACAACCACCGATACCACAGAAACAACTACAGATACCACAGTCACAACAACAGAAACTACTGTAACAGACACAGAAACTACAACCACAGAAACCGAAACCACCACAATTACAACTGAAACATCTTCTTCTGAAACCACTACAACAGAAACAATACCAACAGACATTTTGTACGGTGATTTAAACCTTGACAAAACTGTTTCAATGGTAGACATAATATATCTTAACAAATATATTGCCGACGTTATAAAGTTCAATGCGGAACAGACTGCAAATGCAGACTGCGTTGATGATGACAGAATCGATTCATCTGACTCAAACGCTCTCTTGAAATATCTGGTAAACAAGGTAAGCAGTCTTCCTGTTGCCGCTGAATAAATGAAAAAAACTCCCGGTTCCAAAAGAATCGGGAGTTTGTATCTTCAGGTTAAAACAGACCCATAACGTAGTCGTCAATTGTATTCCAGTCGTCCTCATTTACAGGGCAGTAGACATCGTCTTCAGATTTTATTTCAATTGTGAAGTCGATATTGTCCTTGTATTCAAGGTTTTCAGAGCCTTCTTTAAGTACATCGAGAACTTTTGAAGCATAATCATTCTCAAGCTTTTTAAATTCTTCTTCGGGAAGTGACTGGAGATTTTCTTCGCCTATTTCTGACAGAGTACTGTTAAAGTCGTTTATGCAGATCTTTATATCATCTTCCACCTGTTCAAGAAGGTTGATAGGCTTTATGGATACTCTTACATAGCAGCTGTCATTGCCGCTTTCAGCTGAAGCCACAGTGTATTTTGATTTCATAAGAAGATCTTCTGTGAATTCTGTAAATTCATTCTGCAGCTCCTCGCTTAAATCTTCAGTGTAAATTTCACAGTAGTATGCAATTGAAGCAGTATAGTATTCCACGGTAGTATCGTAAAGAGTTTTTGCTTCTTCTTCGCTTGATTTGGTAATTGTCATATAATTATTGAATTCTCCCTTGTAGGAAGCGTCCATAATGCCTGCAACATAGTTCATAGAAAATTCAGTGTCAACTTTATTGCAGCCTGTGATGAATGTACATGAGCATATTGTAATGGCAAGAAGGGCGCCGGTAATTTTTTTCATAAAAAAGCCTCCTGAGCAAATTTTCTGATATTTAAATTCTAACACATCAGTGCAATAAAGTCAAGACCGGATTTCCTTTTAAGCGTTCGTATATTATCAGATTTGCTGTGTATAATATTTTCATAATTTGCTGTAAAGGAGCGTAAAAAATGAGAATATACACAATATTCGGACGGGAAATAATTGATTCACGAGGAAACCCTACAGTTGAAGCGGAAGTGGTGCTTACAGACGGAGCAAGAGGACGAGGTGCTGTACCAAGCGGAGCATCTACAGGAAAGTTTGAGGCTGCGGAGCTGAGAGATGAGGACAGGAAAAGATACGGTGGCAAAGGCGTCAGAAAAGCTGTTTCAAATATCAATACTGTTATACGTGAAAAGCTGACTGGCGTATATTTTACAAGTCCCGGTGAGATAGACCGTATTCTTCTGAGTCTTGACAGCACCGGAAATAAGTCAGCCATTGGCGCAAATGCCCTTCTTGCGATTTCAATTGCCGCTGCCAAGGCTGCAGCAGGTTCGCATCATATGCCGTTGTTTCAGTTTTTAGGCGGCGTAAATGCTGTGAAAACTCCCGTGCCTATGATGAATGTGCTGAACGGAGGCGCTCATGCAGGAAATAACCTTGATGTTCAGGAATTTATGATAATGCCTGTAGGTGCGCCTTCATTTTCCTTTGGGCTGAGGTGGTGCAGCGAGGTGTATCATTCACTGAAAGGCATTCTCCGGGAAAATGATCTCAGTACTGCGGTGGGTGATGAGGGAGGTTTTGCTCCTGACCTTAAGGGCGACAGAGAGGCTCTTGAATATCTGCTGAAGGCAATTGAAAAGGCAGGCTATAAACCTGGAAAAGATTTTGTGCTTGCCCTTGACGCAGCTGCAAGCGAATGGAAAGGCGCAAAAAGCGGAACATACCGTCTGCCAAAAAGCGGAAGGGAATACACCGGGGAGGAACTGACTTCCTACTGGGAAAATCTTTGCAGAGAATATCCCATACGCTCTCTGGAGGACGGAGCAGATGAGGAGGACTTTTCAGCATGGAGGAAGCTTACTGACCGGCTTGGAAGGAAAATTCAGCTTGTAGGCGATGACCTTTTTGTAACAAATACGGAAAGACTGAAAAAGGGCATTGAAATGAGATGCGGAAATGCCATTCTTATTAAGCCTAACCAGATAGGCACCCTTACTGAAACCATGAATGCTGTACGTATGGCCCATTGTGCAGGATACCGGGCGGTTGTATCCCACAGATCGGGAGAAACGGAGGATACCACCATTGCTGATATTGCGGTGGGACTTGGCACAGGACAGATAAAAACAGGAGCGCCCTGCCGAAGCGAACGTACTGCCAAATACAACAGACTGCTCCGCATTGCAGGAAGTCTTGGCAAAAGAGAATTATATCCGGGAAACAGATGTTTTTCCTGATGGAGGGTGTGTTATGAAAAATATTTTTTGTTTTATTCTGCTGGCAGCAGGTGCAGGATTTGCAGTGAAATTTATGCTTGACAGAAGAAAATGCCGCACTGCACGTGAACCTGTAAAGCTGTGCCTCAGACCTGTGAAGTGGAAGCTTTCCATTGAGAGATGAATTTTGCCCCTCTGTCAGACCTATGGCAGAGGGGTTTATGCTTGAATTTTTAACATATATAATGTATACTTAAAGAAAAAACAAAAGGGTGCATTTACATGACAGCTTTTCATGCAGATATTGCAGATGAATTTATAAAAACCGGTGATTTGTCTGATGAAAAATTAAGACAGCTCATTGAAACGGAAGAATGTGACGATATTCTCATCAAGGCGGCAGATAAGGTGCGCAGAAGAGTTTACGGAGATGAAGTATATCTCAGAGGACTGATAGAATTTACAAGCTATTGCAGAAACAACTGCTATTACTGCGGAATACGCAGGGACAACAGAAAGGCACAGCGTTATCGTCTGAGTGAAGAGGAAATCCTTCTCTGCTGTAAAGAAGGCTATTCCCTTGGGTACAGAACCTTTGTGCTTCAGGGCGGAGAGGATATGTATTACAGCGACAAAATGATATGCAGAATAGTATCCTCTGTAAAAGAAAAATATCCGGACTGTGCTGTAACTCTTTCCATAGGCGAGCGTTCAGAAGAAAGCTACAGAGCGTATTTTGAAGCGGGAGCTGACAGGTATCTGCTAAGACATGAAACAGCAGATGAAAAGCATTACAGAATGCTTCACCCGGAGGAAATGTCCCTCAGCAGTCGTAAGAAATGCCTTTTTACTCTGAAAAGTATCGGTTATCAGGTCGGAAGCGGATTTATGGTGGGTTCGCCTTATCAGACAACGGAAAATTTAATAAGCGACCTCCGCTTTTTGCAGGAGCTTGACCCGGATATGATAGGAATTGGCACATATATTACCCATAAGGATACGCCTTTTTCTGATAAGGAAAACGGCAGCCTTTCCCTTGCAGTAAGGCTCATTGCAATTTTAAGGATAATGTTTCCTCATGCCCTTATTCCTGCCACCACAGCACTGGGAACGATTCACCCTGAGGGCAGAGAAATGGCGCTTAAAGCAGGCGCTAATGTTGTGATGCCCAATCTTTCGCCGGTAAGAGTCCGGGAGAAGTATTCCCTCTACGACAATAAAATTTGTACCGGCGAAGAATCGGCTCAGTGCAGAAAATGCCTTGAAAAACGGATAGAATCCGCAGGATACAGGGCGGTGACACACATTGGCAATGTGAAAAGGCTCCCTTGACAGTGCTTTCAAAATGTGCTATACTATGGAAGAAAAAACTTAGGAGCCACAGACATGGAAAATGAGAATTTCAGCAGGCTTTTTGATATAGCGGAAAAAAATATGCAGCTGTCAGGAAGAAGCTTTACCGTTCCGAAGGCTGCATTTTTATATTCTGTCAGTGTTTGCCCTTCGGAAGCGGATATTCTTGAGCTTTTGGAAATTAATGCTTCACGTGAGGAATTTGCCCATATTGCCTGCAATGTTCTGACAGGACATTTTGCAGATGAAGAGAGAATGGCAAAGATTGCGAAATATGATTCCCTTTCTGAAAGAAAATACAGGGAAAAGGTCATATCACTGCTTCTGCCTTCAGACAGAATAATAAGAAACGTTCCCCATTCTGCGGAGGAACGGGAGAAATCCTCTTTCCGTGAACGCATTATGCAGGTGCTTTTCACAGTCTATAAAAAGCTTCCGTTAAGAGTGAGAAATATTATCAGAAACAGAATGGGAGCAGGTGAATGATGAAACATATTTATGCCCCTGTATCAGCATTTCCGGAAAAAATATCAGCAATGCTTAGCGGCTGTCCATATGTATCAGAGGAAAATTATCCCGAAAAAATGGAGGCAGGCTCAGTATATTTTGATATTGCAAAGGGCAGAAAATCACATATTTATCCTGTTTTCAGAAAAGCAGGAGTGCAGATAGCAGTTTTCCTTGAAAAAGGTTTCTGCGAAAAAATTTATTCTCCTCATAAATTTACAGAGGAACAGGTGCTTGAAGCAATTGACGCTTTAGGTTCTGCTTTTTCATTTGCATCTCTTATTATTGCGGAGGATAAGGCTTCTCTGAATGCACTTGAAAATCTCTGTGCTGAAGGCAAAATCGAAAGCTCTGCCGGCAGGGTATTTTCCGAAAGCACATTACTCAGCGAACTTTGCAGCATCTCAAAGGAAGAGGGAACCGTTTCCGGTACAGAAATAACCCAGATGGCAGTTCTCACTGCAAGAAATGATGATATAATGAAGTCGCTTCCATATATAGAGAAGTTCATGCCCTTTATAAAGGAGCTTGTGGTGTGCTGTCCTCCGGCAAATGCAGAGCCTTTCAGAGAAAAATACAAGGGCAGGCTGAAACTTTCATTTATAACAGATGATGAGCTTTTAAAGGGTGCAAAGCTCCCGGAGGATCACCAGGCACGGAACTTTTTCCTGCGGTGCCGTCTTATGGAAAGCGAAATACTGAATGATGTTTTCATAATGACAGATGATGACTATCGTCCCATGAAGCCGATAACAGAAGAAGTCTTTCTGAAAGACGGCAGGTACAGAGCCTATTATTTCTATGACCTGGAGAAGTGGCAGGGAACATACAACAATTATACAAGCTTTGACAGGGGCGCATTCAGAACAAGGGATTTCCTGCGGCAGGAGGGATACCCCACGCTTCAGTATTCCTCGCATCAGCCTCAGATAATGGACAAGAGGATTTTCAGAGAAATGCTCCGAACCCACCAGGGAATTGAGAATAATCCATATGATGAATGGAGTACCTATTTCAATTACGGCTTTTACCATTATCCGGATAAATTCCTGCCCTGTGAAAGCGTTTCAATGTGCTGGCCGGGAGATCTTGCAAGCTGGGACATACATCATGTACCGAAAGAGTATCTCTTTGAAAACTATTATGAGGAGCTTTACAGCGAGGGACAGATGTTTGAGGGCTTTTCAAAGACGCTTAATGAAAACACGGAAGACGAAAACATTAAAAAGGCAGAGATCTACAGAAAAAAATCTCTCAGACAGCTGAAAGACAGGGAGATATTTGAGGATTACCAGAGGGAATATTCCTGTAAAACAGGTGAAACACCTTCCTTTGTGATTTTTTTCAGTGAAAGGCTTTGTAAACCGGTTCTCAGTCTTCCTTCATATATAAGGCTGTCAGCTGATTCATGGACACGCATTCCTTTGGCAATTGACGGGGCAGTCTGTGAAAAGTATGCTGACAGTGATATGTTTGTATCATACCATTTTGTAAACGGCATGGGAGTGCCTGTTCTGAATTCTCCGGAAATTCCCATACAAAAAGGCGACAAAAGGCTTATGCTTCCTGTCCGTTCCCCAAAGGCTGAAAGCCGCTGCACTTCATTAGTGGTGAAGGTGATTCTCAGAAGTGAGGGAAGACAGGAAAGCGTTCAGAAAAGCACACAGCTTTCGCTTGTGACATCAGATGAGGTGAATTATGTTTAAAGAGGCAGTAAGCAGACTGAAAAAGCATCAGTTTTTATTTGAAGAGCTTGTAAAGCGTGATTTTAAAAAGAAGTATAAGCGTACCGTTCTGGGAATGCTGTGGAGCGTTCTTTCGCCGCTTTTTCAGCTTCTTGTAATGAGCATAGTGTTTACAAAGCTTTTCGGCAGAGGTATGGAGCATTACACAATATACCTGTTTTCGGGAAATCTGCTCTTTGCATTTTTCAAGGAATCCACCACCAGCGGAATGCACTCTCTTATGCAGAATGCAAACATCATAAAAAAGATCAATCTGCCGAAATATATTTTTCTTCTGTCAAAGGAAGTATCCTCCTGCATAAACTTCGGACTCACACTGATAATATATTTCCTGTTCGTGGTAATTGACGGAATTCCTGTAACTTGGCGGTTTGTAATGCTTCTGTATCCCATAATGTTCATGCTTCTTTTCAATATAGGCTTCGGATTTATACTTTCAGCACTTTTTGTACTGTTCAAGGATATCCAGTATCTGTATGATGTGTTCACCCTTATGCTTATGTATCTGTCGGCAATTTTCTATACAACGGACGTATTTTCTCCCGCAATGCAGAAGCTTTTCTACTGCAATCCCGTTTACTGCTATATAACCTATTTCAGAGAGATAGTACTGTATCAGAATGTTCCCTCAGCGGCGCTTCATATGCTTTGTGCGGCATATGCCTTCCTTGTGCTGGGAATCGGCTGTCTTATCTATAAAAAGCTGAATTATAAATTTGTATACTATATGTAAGGAGAAGAAGCCATGGAAAAGGTGCAGAATAAAATTATCGCAAATGATATTTCCGTCCGCTATATTCTCGGAGATTTCAAGGAAACGGGACTCAAGGACTTTGTGGTGCAGAAGCTTAAAGGCACATATAAAAAGAACGAGTTCTGGGCGGTAAAGAATGTTTCATTCAAGGTAGGAAAGGGAGAACTTCTGGGTATAATCGGTACAAACGGTGCAGGAAAGTCAACTCTTTTAAAGGTTATTTCCGGCATAATGATTCCCACTGAGGGTACTCTTTCCGTGCAGGGCAGCATTGCGTCCCTTCTGGAACTTGGCAGCGGATTTGACGGCGAGCTTACGGTAAGGGAGAATACATTTCTCAGAGGAGCAATGCTTGGCTATACCCGTGAATTCATGAACGATACCTACAGAAAAATACTGGAATTTGCAGAGCTTGAGGAATTTGAGAATCATCTTTTCAAGAACCTTTCCTCCGGAATGAAGTCAAGGCTGGCATTTTCCATAGCCTGTCTTGTAAGCCCGGAAATACTCATTCTGGACGAAGTTCTGTCGGTAGGTGACGGAGCATTCAGACAAAAAAGCGAGGACAAAATGATGGAGATAATCAAAGGCGGTGCCACCACCCTTCTGGTATCCCATTCCCTTGCTCAGATACGCAGGCTTTCCACAAAGGTTCTGTGGCTTGACCACGGAAAGCAGGTGGCTTTCGGAGATACACAGTCAATTTGCAGGGAATATGACGAGTTTCTGAAAAGCAAGAAGAAAAAGTAAATGCAGACACGGAGCATTGCAGGAAAAGCATTGCTCCGTGAGTTAATATATTGTTTACAAAATTCAATGAATAAAATGCTGAGAAAGGGTTGACATAATCCGGAAAGTATGGTATACTATAAAAGTTGCAGGACAACAGCGAAAATGCTGTCAGATAGGGGTATAGCTCAGCTGGTAGAGCAGCGGTCTCCAAAACCGCGTGTCCCGAGTTCGATTCTTGGTGCCCCTGCCATATTTAAGAAGCCACGGAAATTCCGTGGCTTTTGCATTATACCTGCATAAATCAAAACAATAAAGGCGGATACGAGGAAAGCTCCCGTATTCGCCTTTTTAATCATATAAATGAAATTTTTATTTTAAAACTGCCTGTTTCATCTCTCTTACATATTCGCCTACATATTCAGCAGAATCCCTGCCATACTTTTCGATAATTTTGATTATGGCAGAGCCGACAATTGCACCGTCGGAGAGAGAAGCCATTTTTTGAGCCTGCACCGGAGTAGAAATACCGAATCCCACTGCACATGGAACCTCTGTGTGTTCACGGATAACCTTGATGATAGAACCTATATCAGTTGTAATTTCGCTTCTTGTTCCTGTAACGCCAAGGCTTGACACAACATAGATAAAGCCGCTTGCTTCCTTTGCGATCATTGCAATGCGCTGTTCCGATGTAGGTGCAATGAGTGAAATAAGATCAACTCCGTATTTATCGCAGATAGGCTGAAATTCATCCTTTTCCTCAAAGGGCAGGTCAGGGAGAATTATTCCGTCAATGCCTGTTTCAGCGCATTTGCTCATGAATTTTTCTGCACCGTAGGAAAACACAACGTTCGCATAGGTCATGAATACCAGCGGAATTTTTACATCACGGCGGATATCCTTCACGAAGTCAAATACCTTGTCAGTTGTAATGCCGCCTGCAAGGGCACGTATATTTGCGCCCTGTATTACAGGACCTTCAGCTGTAGGGTCAGAAAAGGGAATACCCAGTTCGATAAGGTCAGCGCCGTTTTCAGCAGCGGCACGTACAACTTTACCGGTTGTTTCAAGGTCAGGGTCACCGCAGGTTATAAAGGGAATGAATGCCTTGCCGTTTTCAAATGCTTTTCTGATATTACTCATGTATGTCAACTCCTCTGTATCTTGCAATTGCTGCGCAGTCCTTGTCGCCTCTTCCGGAAATGGTTATAACAATTATTTTATCCTTATCCATTTCGGGAGCAATTTTCATTGCATGGGCAACAGCGTGTGCTGATTCAATGGCAGGGATTATTCCCTCTGTCTTTGACAGGAATTCAAAGGCATTCACCGCTTCGTCGTCTGTTACCGGAACGTATTCAGCTCTGCCAATATCATGGAGATGTGCGTGTTCCGGACCGATTCCGGGATAGTCAAGACCTGCTGAAATGGAGTAAACAGGTGCGATCTGACCGTATTCATCCTGGCAGAAATAGGACTTCATTCCGTGGAAAATGCCCACTTTTCCGGTGTTTACAGTAGCGGCAGTTTCAAATGTGTCAATACCTCTGCCTGCTGCTTCACAGCCAATGAGTCTTACTTCCTTATCCTCAATAAAGTTGTAGAAACTGCCTATGGCATTGGAGCCTCCGCCCACGCAGGCAATCACAGCGTCCGGCAGGCGGTTTTCCTTTTCAAGCATCTGTGCCTTTATTTCTCTGGAAATTACCGACTGGAAATCACGGACAATTGTGGGGAACGGGTGAGGACCCATAACAGAACCCAGACAGTAATGTGTATCATCAATACGTGATGTCCACTCTCTCATAGCTTCGGAAACTGCGTCTTTCAGGGTAGCTGTGCCTGCTGTAACAGGAATCACCTTTGCGCCTAAAAGTTCCATTCTGTATACGTTCAGAGCCTGACGTTTTGTGTCCTCTTCACCCATGAATACAACGCATTCCATGTTCATAAGTGCAGCAGCAGTAGCTGTGGCAACGCCGTGCTGACCTGCGCCTGTTTCTGCGATAAGCCTTGTTTTGCCCATTTTTTTTGCAAGAAGCGCCTGACCTAAAACATTGTTTATCTTGTGAGAACCGGTGTGATTAAGATCTTCACGCTTGAGATATATTTTTGCGCCGCCAAGAGTTTTTGTAAGTTTCTCAGCATAATAGAGTCTTGAGGGTCTGCCTGCATATTCATTGAACAGTTCTGTCAGTTCCTTGTTGAACTCTGGGTCGTTTTTATAGAAATTGTAAGCCTTTTCAAGCTCCAAAACTGCATTCATAAGGGTTTCCGGTATATACTGTCCTCCGTGAATGCCGAATCTTCCGTTTTTATTAGTCATTGTTTTTATCCGCCTTTCTGACAGCGTTAATAAATGACGCTATCTTATCCTTGTATTTAAAGCCGTATGATTCAAGTGATGAACTTGCGTCCACGCCGAAGGGTCTGAGATTTTTTATTGCTGACTCCACATTAAATTGTGAAAGTCCTCCTGCCAGAAAATAGGGTCTGTTGATCCCTTCAATCAGCGAATGGTCAAACTCTTCGCCTGAACCTTCTCCGGAATCCAGCAGAACCAGATCTGCATGGCTTTCATTGGCAAGAATGATATCCTCTTCTTTTTTTACCTTGAATGCTTTTATAACGGTGCAGTCAGAACAGGACTTCAGAAGATCTATATATGAATTATCTTCTCTTCCGTGAAGCTGAACAGTGTCAATACATCCGCTGTTAAGGATCCTGACCAGTTCCTCCACGTCCTCGTCAACAAATACTCCCACGGGGATAATATCTGAATCAAGGCTTTTTCTCAGATTTTTTGCAACAGAGGGCAGAATATATCTCTTGCTTTTCTTTGCGAAAACGAAGCCGATATAATCGGGAGAAAATTCATTTACATAGTCTATATCTTCAATTCTTCTTAATCCGCAGATTTTTATTCTGGTCATATTTCACCCCGAAGCTCCTTCAGCTTTTGGTTTTTGTCCTCTGCACGCATAAGTGTTTCGCCTATGAGAACTGCGTCTGCACCGATTTCTCTGAGAACTGCAATGTCTTCTGCATTTTGTATACCGCTTTCCGATACGAAAATTACATCTTCCGGCACCAGCTCTCTCATGCGTCTGCTGTTGTCCGTATCAACAGTGAAATCCTTGAGATTACGGTTGTTCACGCCTATAATTCTTGCTTTGCAGGAAATGGCAGTCTTTATTTCCTCTTCGCTGTGAGTTTCAACAAGGGCAGACATACCGAGAGAATCGCATATTTCTATATATTCAGCAATCTGTTCCCTGGAAAGAATGGAGCAGATAAGCAGAACAGCCTTTGCACCCAGGAGTTTTGCCTCATAGATCATGTATTCATCTACAGTAAAATCCTTTCTGATACAGGGAATTGACACAGCTTCTGCAATTTCACGGAGATATTCGTCACTGCCGAGAAATCTTGTGGGCTCTGTAAGAACGGAAATGCAGTCAGCGCCGGCGGCTTCATATTCCTTTGCGATGCAGAGATATGGAAAATTTTCAGCGATAATGCCCTTTGAAGGAGAAGCCTTTTTGCATTCGCATATAAATGAAATGCCGGGCTTTTTAAGAGCATTTTCAAATTCAAAGTTTCCTTTGGGAAGAGCAAATGCCATTTCCTTAATTTTTTCAGCGGAAAGCCTTGCTTTGGCATTCAGAGTGCGTTTTTTTGCTTCTTCTGCCAGCTGGTCAAGTATGGTCATATATATCTCCTTATTTGTTTGAAAGTTCAATGAGTTTTTCAAGGGTTTCAAAAGCCTTGCCGGAATCAATGATTTCCTCGGCAAGCTTTATTCCCTCTGCAATGGAATCAACCTTATCGCCTATGCAGAGAGCAGCACCTGCATTCATAAGCACAGCATTTCTTCTGTGACCCTTTTCACCGTCCAGAATTGCTCTTGTAATTGCCGCATTTTCCTCCGGATTTCCGCCCTTCAGGTCTTCCTTTGAGCATCTTTCAAAGCCGAAATCCTCAGGCTTTATCTCATATTTTCTGTACCAGCCGTCTTTGAATTCAGCCACAAGGGTAGGTGCGGAAAGAGATATCTCATCAAGCTTATCAGTTCCGAAAACAACCATTCCCTTTTTGACGCCAAGTTTCATAAGAACCTGTGCAAGCGGATCCACAAGAGAAGCTTCATAAACGCCGAGGAGCTGACGCTTGGGACTTGCAGGGTTTGTGAGAGGTCCAAGAATGTTGAATACGGTGCGTATGCCCAGTTCCTTTCTTATAGGACCTACGTATTTCATGGAGGTGTGATATTTCTGTGCAAAGAAGAAGCAGAATCCAACCTCCTCCAGAAGTTTGATGCACTTTTCCGGTTCAAGATTTATATTTACGCCCAGTGCTTCCAGGCAGTCAGCAGTACCGCAGGAAGATGAAGCCGCACGGTTGCCGTGTTTTGCAACTTTAAGTCCTGCCGCCGCACATACGATAGCAGTAGTAGTGGAAATATTAAAGCTATGGGAACCGTCGCCGCCTGTACCTACAATTTCAAGCAGATCCATGTCATTGGGAACCTTGGTGGCAGCGTCACGCATTGCCTGTGCGCAGCCTGTTATTTCGTCAATGGTTTCTGCTTTTGTGCTTTTAGTGGAAAGTGCCGCCAGAAACGCAGAGTTCTGGGTTGCACTTGTTTCGCCGTGCATTATCTCTGAAATAACTTCGTATGCTTCATCATAGGTAAGATCCTGTTTGTCAACGATCTTCATAATAGCTTCTTTAATCATAGCGGTTTCCTCCTTAAAGTTCAATGAAATTTTTAAGCATCTGTCTGCCGTCAGGCGTCATAATGGATTCCGGGTGGAACTGAACGCCGAATATGGGATAATCCTTATGCTGAACAGCCATTATCTCTCCGTCCTCTGTAACTGCGGTTACTTTAAGGCAGTCAGGCATTGTGTCCGGGTCTGCCGCAAGGGAATGATATCTTGCTACGGGAGCGCTTTCGGGAATTTCTGCGAACAGAGGGCACTGCGTATCAAAAGTCACAACCGACTGTTTGCCGTGCATAAGTTCCTTTGCATAAGTGATCTTTGCGCCGTATGCGCTGCATATAGCCTGGTGGCCGAGGCATACACCCAGAGTGGGAATTTTCCTCGAAACCGTCTTAGCGGTTTCTATAATAATGCCTGCGTCCTCAGGTCTTCCGGGACCGGGAGAGAGGATAATTTTATCCGGAGAAAGCTTTTCTATCTCTGAAACAGTCATTTCGTCATTTCTTATTACCTTTATATCCGGACAAATTTCGCCGATAAGCTGATAAAGGTTGTATGAAAAGCTGTCGTAATTGTCTATGAGCAGTATCATAATTCCACCTCGCTTGCTGATTTAAGTGCGCCGATAACAGCCGCCGCCTTGTTTATGCACTCCTGATATTCCTTTTCCGGTACAGAATCCGCAACGATTCCTGCACCGCTTCTTACGAATACCTTTCCGTTTTTCTTGTATGCAATGCGTATTGCAATGCAAACATCAAGATTTCCTGTAAAATCTATATAACCCACAGCACCGCCGTAGATGCCTCTTTTATTGTTTTCAAGTTCGCCGATAAGCTGACAGGCTCTTATTTTAGGAGCGCCGGAAAGAGTTCCCGCCGGAAGAACTGCGCTTACAGCGTCAAGTCCGTCATATTCCGGGCTAATTTCACCTCTGACGGTGGAGCCGATGTGCATTACATGGGAATAACGCTCTATGCTGTGGAGTTTTTCAACCTCAACTGTACCGAATCTGCTGATCTTTCCAAGGTCATTTCTGCCAAGGTCAACAAGCATATTATGCTCGGCAAGTTCCTTTTTGTCAGCAAGGAGATCAGCTTCCAGAGCTTTGTCTTCTGCATTTGTCTTGCCTCTGGGTCTTGTTCCGGCAAGCGGGAATGTATGCAGGACGCCGTCCTCCAGTTTAACAAGGGTTTCCGGCGAAGCACCTGCAACCTCCACATCTGTTCCGGAGAAATAGAACATATAGGGTGAAGGGTTCATTGTACGGAGCATTCTGTATGTGTTAAGAAGACTGCCTTCAAAGGGTGCAGACAGGCGGTTTGACAGCACGATCTGGAAGATATCGCCTTCCTTGATGTGCATTTTAGCTTTTTCCACCATTGCACAGTAGGTTTCCTTATCGAAAAGCGGAGTAACTTCTCCTGTAAGATGTCCGCCGGGTTCGTTTTTCTTCTGACCGTTCCGGAGAAGTTCAGCAAGCTTCTGAAGCTCGAACAAAGCCTTATTGTATCCTGTTTCCGGATCGGAAAGCTGCATATTTACAATGAGAATGATCTTCTGCCTTACATTGTCAAATGCTATTACCTTATCAAACAGCATAAGGTCAACGTCCTTGAAATTTTCCGTATCTTCGGCGTTGTTTCTCACAGAAGGCTCGCTGTAGCCAAGATAGTCATACGAGAAATATCCCACAAGACCGCCGGTAAACGAAGGCAGATAGTCAAATTTCGGACTTTTATATTCAGAGAGAATCTGACGTATCTGTTCATTCGGATCATCTGTTTTGATTCTTATGTCACCGATTTTCATATCATTGCCTGAGCATGATATTTCCAGCTTAGGGTCAAATCCCAGAAAAGTGTATCTGCCCCATTTTTCATTTGCAGCGGCAGATTCAAGAATATAGCAGTGTGAAGAAATATTTTTCAGTATCTGCAATGCCTGAACCGGTGTACATATGTCTGACAGGATCTCACAGCTTACAGGAAGAATGTCATATTTATTTTCCTTTGCGATTTCCATAACCTTTTCAAAAGTAGGGGAATAGTTCATAATGCACCTCCAAAAATAATAAAAGCTTCCCGTTTTCTGTACGGGAAGCCTTTGCATTCTATAAATAAAAAAGTCCCGGACAGAAATATTTTCTGCCAAGGACGAATAATTCGTATTATCCGCGGTGCCACCTTGATTCACAGCTTTATAAAAAAAGCCATACCCTTACAGAGTACCATCATACTCCTGACAACTAACGTATGCCTTCACGTCGCATAATACTCTGCACTTTAAAAAGCACATTTGAATGCGCCCTCAGCGGTCCATTTGATAATCTGTGTTTCGCCCGAATCTCAGCACCACGGGTTCTCTGTGGAATCATAATTACCTTTATCTCCGCTTCAACGGTTTACTACATTATATTACATTTCATTCCGTTTGTCAATAGTTTTCTGAAATTTTTTAAAAAAAGAAAAACCGCAGCTCCAGACGCAATATCTGAAAGTGCGGCAAATTCCTTTTTATATATGATTCTGCTCAGTAACCTTGAATCTGAGTATTTTCTTTGTGGAATTCTTTTCAAATTCCTCGTCTTTAAGAAGAACTCTCTGAATGTGCTTATACTGAGGCTGATCCTTGTTGTAGTTTTTGATAAGATTCTCAAAATATTCCTGATTTCCGGCAAATTCTTCGCTTGGGAATATCTGTACAGCAAGTGAACCCTTATTTTCATATACAACTGCTTCACATACAGCGTCGTCCCGGAGAATCTGCTCTTCAATTTCCTCAGGAGATACATTTTCACCGTTACTGAGAATGATGAGATTCTTTTTACGTCCTGTTACATACAAAAATCCGTCCTCGTCAACACGTCCCAGGTCGCCTGTGGCATACCAGCCGTCATTCAGAACAGCTTTTGTAGCAGCTTCGTCCTTGTAATATCCCAGCATAATATTGTCGCCTCTTACAAGTATCTCGTCGTCCTCTGCAATCATAACGCTGCAGCCCTCAAGGATCTGTCCTACACTGCCGTCTCTCCAGTAATGATTTCTGTTTACTGAAATAACCGGAGAACATTCAGTAATACCGTAGCCATTGAGAACGTTGATTCCGAATGTTCTGAGTGCCTTTACATATTTCGGGTCAAGTGCAGCGCCGCCGCAGATGATATTCTGGAGATTTCCGCCGAAGGCTTCCATAACAGACTGAAAAAGCATACCTCTGATATCAACGCCCACATTAAGAAGGGTATTGCTGATTTTAGAAGCACGGCTTATAAGCTTTTCCTTGCCGTTCTTTTTAGCCGTGTTAAAAATGCTCTTATAAAATGTCTGTACAAAAAGCGGAACTACAAAAAGAGTCTGAGGCTTTACCTCACGGAGTTCAGCCTGGAGATTTTTCAGAGAGCTGTTAAGGTGGGTTGCAAAGCCGTAATGATAAACCTTGAATACAGCTGTGATAAGACCGAAAGTATGGTGAAAGGGAAGTACTGAAAGTGTATTTCCTTCGAGTATAAAATTCTTGCAGGCAGCATTGATGTCTGACGCCATGTTTTTATGGCTCAGCATAACGCCCTTGCTGTCGCCTGTTGTGCCTGACGTAAAGAAAATTGCCGCCAGCTTTTCCGGAGAAACCTCAAAATCCAGGAATTCGTGATTTCCCTTTTCAATGAGCTTCTTTCCCTCTGCAATATATTCTGAGAAGCAAAGGGTGGAAAATGAATTTACATTTTCAGCCTCTGTAATAAGAGCTGCTCCTTTTTTTGAAACAACGGCAGCACAGCAGTCGCTCTGTTTTAAAAGCTCGCAAACTTTCTCCGAAGGAAGATTTTTGTCAATGGGAACAGCAACGTTTCCGCCGTTTACAATAGCGAGGAAGGCAACAAGCCATTCATATGAATTTTTGCCGATAAGGGCAATATGTGAATTATGATAACCTTTGCTGAACAGGTATGTACCAAAGGCATTTATGTCATCACTGAACTCTTTAAATGTTCTTCGGGCAGTTTTTCCTGCACCTGCAGCAAATGAAAACGCAATTTCATCGGAAGATTCAGCCGTGCGCCTGCACACCATGTCCTTTAGGTCTGAGATCTGCGGCAGAGAATACAGCGGATACGGTTTGTTTTTCATCAATACCTCCAAATGCTAAGGCTCTATAAGCCTTTGATATAATAATGAAGCAGCGGTGCTGCAATATAGTTTAAATGAATAAACAAAATTCTATGAAATATTATATCATTTTGTTACAAAAAAGTCAAGTATTCGGCAGTTAATACTTTTCATTGACGTTCTTCCGGATATTGCCTTAAAAAAGACTTTCTTTATATTTGATCGAATCCTCTTCAGTTATTTCACGAATAACCCTGCATGGATTGCCGGCAGCGAAGGAATTTGGCGGAATGTCCTTTGTAACAACGCTTCCTGAACCTATAACGCAGCCTTCGCCTATTGTAACACCGCCGTTAATGACAACATTGCTGGCGATCCAGCAGTTTGAGCCGATTTTAACAGGTTTACCGTATTCGTCATCATAGGCTGTGCCGTCTTCCTTGAATTTTATGTTTCTTTCCTGCCACCGGAGAGGATGTACAGGAGTTGCAATGGTACAGTTGGGTCCGAAGAAAACATTGTCGCCTATAGTGACAGGACAGGTATCCAGAACTGTAAGATTGAAATTGGCATAGCAGTTTTCTCCGAAGACAGTAAATACTCCGTAGTCAAAATATACGGGTCCCTGGAGATATGTACCCTTGCCGCAGTTGGGCAGCAGTTCTTTTAGAACAGCACTGCGCACAGCCTCCTCGTCTTCAGACGTACTGTTGTATCTTGCGGATAGCTTATGGGCTTTGATGCGAAGTTCGCATAATTCTTTATCGCTTCCGTCATAAATTTTACCGGACAGCATTTTTTCCTTTTCAGTCATATGAATCTCCTTTTCTTTAATATCATTTACAGAAAGCTTTTGAATACCTTGCGGAGTTCCTTCATATCTATCGGCTTGGAAATATGCTCATTCATTCCCGCTTCAAATGCCTTTTTCTTATCCTCTGCAAAGGCGTTGGCGGTCATTGCAATGATGGGAATATTTGCAAGCTTTTCATTCGGAAGCAGTCTTATTTCTCTTGTGGCTGTATATCCGTCCATATGAGGCATCTGAATATCCATAAAGATAAGATCATAGTAGCCTTCTGATGAATTTCTGACCATTTCCAGAGCAACGAAACCATCTTCGGCAGTTTCCACTGTGAAGCCGTATTCCTGGAGTATTTCCTCGGCAATTTCGCAGTTAAGCTCATTGTCCTCCACCAGGAGAACACGTCTGCCTGTGTAATCGAGAATTTCAGCGTCTGCAGGTGCTATGGCAAGACGCTCAGAGAAAGCGTTGGCAGCCTTTACGCAGACAGTGAATACAAATTCAGTTCCCTTTCCCAGTTCGCTTGAACAGGTAAGTGTTCCGTCCATGAGAGATGTAATGCTCCGGGCAATTGCAAGACCCAGACCTGTTCCCGGTACGCCGCTGTCTGTTGATGTTCTTTCACGTTCAAATGCAGAGAATATTTTCTTCTGGAATTCTTCGCTCATTCCTATTCCGGTATCAGCAATACGTATTTCAATTACAATTGAGCCTTCCTTTTCAGAGGGCTTTTCTGAAATGGTGTATACAACTTTTCCGCCGGGTTTGGTGAATTTCATTGAATTACTGAGGAGATTTGTTACGATCTGTTTGAGGCGCACGCTGTCTGCAATGATATGTCTTGTTTTTATGTTGTTGTTCACAATGAAGGTAAGACTTTTTTTCTCCATTTCGTTCCTGAACATTTCTTCAGTTGTGGCAATATGCTCATTTATATCCATTATCTGCTCATTAAGCTCCATTTTACCGCTTTCTATCTGAGCCATGTCAAGAACTTCATTAATGAGGCTTAATAGATGGTTGCTGGACAGCTCGGCTTTTCTCAGCTCGTCGAGAGCCTTTTCCTTGTTGTCAATGTACTTCTGGGCAAGGTAGTTGAAGCCGATAATTGCATTCATGGGAGTTCTGATATCATGGGACATATTAAATAAGAACATTGATTTTGATTTTTCAGCGCTCTTTGCTTTTTCAAGAGCCTTGGCAAGTTCCTGCTGCTGCATAATTTCCTTTTTAACGATCTCATCAACACTTCTGATTGCAAGGATTGTCTGAGGAGTATACTCGCTTTCAAGCCATATAAATCTGATCTGGGCATAATCAATAACATCGTTTGTGTTTCGTCTGTAGTTGAAATCATACATAGGCTCTTTCTGCAGCTTTTCACGTACCTTTGAAAGCTTTGTTGCGTGGAGAAAATTGCTTCTGTCTTCCGGTACTACAGCTTCATCTGCATATGAAGATATGGTTTCATGGTAATCGCAGTTTTTGCCCGGGTTATTGAGTAATGAACGGTATTTTCCGTTGGTGGCAACAAGGTTCATGTTTTCATTTTCCAGGTCGATGAGATAGATCGTGGAATATTCTCTGCCAAGCGCCTTTATTATCTCTGTCTGGTTCTGTATCTTTTTTTCCTGCTGAGTTTTCTTTTTATGAATAAAACGATTGATAAAGTAAAGCAGTATTATCAGAATAAAAGTAATGATAATTGCAATAAATCCGATTCTGTCAGTTGTTTTTTTATTGGATTCTATTTCCTTCAGGGTTGATTCCATGTCGATTTCTATACAGAGAACGCCGTATACATTATTATCCTGGTCATTGTTTTCAAATACAGGATAAAATGCAGTGTATACATTGCCCCGGCCTGTTTCGGTTATATTATCCGGATATACTGTATTGCCGGAAAAAGCTGATTCAATATATTCTGCAAACCTACTGTCCACCGGAGTACCGGGATATACGAAATCTTCATCTTCGATGTCATGTCCGTCGTGGACGTAAACATATTCTCCGCCGGAGGTTCTTTTAACAGTGTAAAAATAGCTTGTATTCTTTATAATGCTCTGATTGTCTATGTATTCTGTAAGCTTTTTATAATTGTATGAGTCAGTATCTTCTTTGGAACTGATTGCTTCAAAATCCTCTTTTGCAAGTTCTGGAACGATGATGTTTCTCAGACAGTCAGAGCGCACTTTGTTTCGCTGAATTGTCAGCTCCATAGTATTGTTGCAGTATGCTGTCTGAAGAATATAGGTATAAGCAAATATAAACAATGCTGCAAGGCACAGAAAAACTATCAGATACAGTGCTTTCAGATTTTTCTTTTTCATTAATTCGTTTCTCCTTAATTTATATAATACAAAGGCGAATGCCACAGAAACAGCCTTTGTCTGATTACAATATACCTTATATCATTTTAACACAATTTTGTGTTTCAAGTCAAGAAGTATATATAAGTGTTATACAAATTTTCAGATATTTTTAAGATATAACAGGTTGTATGGTTTAAATACAATGATGATCTCTTATTGTACAGGATATTTTTATATTGCATAGGTGATTATATTTAGCAATATATGAAGGGCAGATAAAGTTATTGTTAATTGCCGATCAATTAAGTATTTTAATAGGAGAACTTTACTCTATAGAATTATGATGTAAAACGTCATATTGATGATTAAAAATATCATTGACAATTGATTAAGGTTTTTGTATAATTAAAATAAAGAGAAGGAATACACTTTTGTATGAATATAAGTGTTTTTTCTGTCAAATATTTTAAAATGGCTGGTGAATGATATGAAAAGGATCAAACGTATTACAGCTTTTGTCTCTGCTGCTCTGATCGGTGCTGCGTCAGTGTCGGCGTATGTGACAAATGCTCCTGCTTCGGCTGAAGAGATCTCCAATGTTGAAGCACTGAACAGAGGAATAAGCGCCATAAACACTGGCAGCGGAATGCTGGTAAGCTGGCGCTTCCTTGCAAATGACGCAGACAACGCAGTATTTAAGCTTTACCGTGACAATAACCTTATTTACACAAGCAATGCGGATATGGCAACCTGCTTCCTTGACAAAGAAGGCAATGCCAGCTCTTCGTACCGTGTTGATACTGTTTCGGGAGGAAAGGTCGTTTCTTCGGAAAACTGCAGCATTATATCTGATAAGAATTACTTTGATATCCCTATGGACGTTCCTCCGGCAGGTTCCGATTATACATATTCTCCAAATGACTGTTCGGCCGGAGATGTTGACGGTGACGGTACATACGAGATATTTGTAAAATGGGATCCTTCAAATTCCCAGGACAACTCGAAATCAGGCTATACAGGAAATGTCTATATAGACTGCTACAGGCTTTCGGGCGAAAAGCTCTGGCGAATCGATCTTGGAAAGAATATCCGTGCAGGCGCACATTATACACAGTTTATAGTTGCGGACTTTGACCTGGATGGCAAGGCTGAAATGACCTGTAAAACTGCCGACGGAACAGTTGACGGAACAGGAAAAGTAATAGGTAACGCTTCCAAGGATTACCGCAATTCAAGCGGATATATTCTTTCAGGACCTGAATATTACACCCTTTTTGACGGTGCTACAGGTGCGGCTCTGGATACTGTTGATTATGAATACCCGAGAGGTGAGGTTTCCAAGTCAACATGGGGCGATAATTACGGAAACCGTGTTGACAGATTCTTAGGTTCAGCTGTTTACCTTGACGGCGTAAAGCCGAGTGCTGTATCAATAAGAGGTTACTATACAAGAATGACTGCAGTTGCCTATGACGTGGTAAACAAAAAGCTTGTAAAACGCTGGGGCTATGATACAGGATACAATTCATCAGCGCCGGGATACGGCGACGGAAATCACAACTGTATGCCTGCTGATGTTGACGGTGACGGAAAGCAGGAGCTTGTTTTAGGTGCAACCTGTATTGATGACAATGGCCAGGTTCTCTGGTGCAATGAACTGGGTCACGGCGACGCAATGCACCTGAGCGATATGCTGCCGGACAGACCGGGACTTGAACTCTGGGTTTGTCATGAACACGTACCTTACGGCGTATCTCTGCTTGACGCTGCAACAGGCAAGAAGATATTCCACTATGACCACAGCAAGGATACAGGCAGATGCGGTGCCGGCAATATTTATGCAGGAAATCCCGGTGCGGAATTCTGGGGCGCAGCTTCCGGTGATGTTTACGACGGAAACGGTCAGGCAACAGGCGTTTCCCGTCCTGCACAGAACTTCCTTATCCACTGGGACGGCGATCTTGAACGTGAACTGCTTGACAATATCTACATTACAAAAATAAATGCAAATAAAAAAATAGATACAATATTTACAGCAAGCGGCTGTGCTTCAAATAACAGCACAAAGGCTACGCCGAACCTTACAGCAGATCTCTTCGGTGACTGGCGTGAAGAGCTTGTTCTCAGAACAGAGGATAACAAATCTCTGCGTGTGTTCTGTACACCCTATGAAACAAACTACAGAATCACCACTCTCATGCACGACGTTCATTACAGAATGCAGGTTTCAGCGGAGCAGACATCATATAATCAGCCGCCTCATACAGGTTTTTATCTGGGTTCAGACCAGCCTCTGCCGGAAAGACCCCGTGTTGCAGTAAACGGTGAAATTACAGAGCCGGGTTTTGTTGATTATACGAATACGGACAGCAGCCTTGTTTATGCTCCGGAAACAGCGTCGGGAACAGGTGCTGCCATGAAGATCGGCGATACCGGGCTTTTAAGCGGAATAAGCTATACTATTACTAATAAACACAGCGGAAAGCTTCTTGATATAAGCGGCGGCAAAACTGACGACGGAACAAATATTCAGCAGTGGTCTGCAAACGGAAGAAGCAATCAGCAGTGGAGAATAATTGCTCTGGAGGGTGGCTGGTGCAGGATCGTATCCCTTTCTGATGAAGGAAAATGTTTGGCTCTTGAAACAGCCTCCGGTGAAAACGGCGTTAATGTGGAATTGCAGACATATACAGGCGCAGATAATCAGATATGGAAAATAGTAGAAAGCGGCAATTATTACGGAATCGTTTCCAAATGCTCAGAAGGCAAGGGAGCGCTTGACGTATATGACTGGTCAACGGAAAACGGCGGCAACGTAAACCAGTGGGAATACTGGGCAGGTGACTGCCAGCTGTGGACAATTTCTCCTGTTTATCCAATGGTTCCAAGCGGTGAATATACTATCCGCAATCTGAACAGCGGACTTTTCATTGCAGGAAAGGACGGAAATGCAGTTCAGAGCGCTCAGGAAAAATGGACATTTACACGCAGTGATGACGGAACATATACAATACAGAATGAAGAGGGCAATGCCCTTACTGTTGAAAATGGTTCTGCCGAGGACGGCGCTAATATCGGTCTTGCACCTTTAAGCGGCGATGTTTCCCAGAAATTTACCCTTATGTGCAACAGGGACGGTTCATACGCTCTTCTCAGCGTTGTATCTGAAGGTGCTTCATGTGCAGATGTTTTCGAAATAAGCAAGAATGACGGAGCTAATATCTGCCAGTGGAATTACTGGGGCGGTGACGGTCAGAAGTTCATTCTGGAACCGGCTGAAACTGAGAAAAAGATTATTGGCGATGTAAATGCAGACGGAGTATTCAGTATTCTTGACACCGTTATGCTTCAGAAATATCTCCACGGCCTTGAAAATCTTACTGATATGGAAGCAGGAGAGCTTACAGGCGATGGAAAGATCAGTATTTTCGATCTCTGTGTGATGAAACAGATGCTTGTACAGATCTTAAATGGAGGAAAATAAATGAGTATATCATTTTTTAAACGTGCCGCAGGTGCAGTTATTGCATCTGCAATGGCAGTTTCATGTGCCGTAAACAGTAGTATTGTTTTGCCTCAGAATGCTCAGGCGGCAGGCAGCAGCTATCATTTTGATTTCGGTGGAAACGGCGCAGCTTCCGGTTACACTGCGGTAAGCGCTTCCGACGGTTACAATTCCCAGAAGGGTTACGGCTTTGCAAATACGTCAGGCGTAAAAAATGTTTCAGCCTCCGGCTCCGGTGCATTAAGCGACGCTGTACAGTTTACAGATACCGCATGGTCAAACACATTTAACGTTGATCTCCCGAATGGTCTGTATCGTGTGAATGTTACGCTTGGAAATACTAACAGAACATCAGTAGTGGCTGAAAATGTTTTGCAGATAATAAACATGACAGGGAATAACGCTTACGATTCCATTCTTATTCCCATAACCGACGGTCAGCTGAATATTATGGCAACCAACGGCAAGGCAGGCTATCCTCATACAATGAGCGCACTTGACATAGAATGGGTATCAGCCGATACACAGCTTCCGCCTACAATATGGATGTGCGGTGACTCTACTGTATGTAACTATTATCCGAAGGCTACAAGTGTTCAGGCAGGCTGGGGCCAGGTACTTGACCAGTATATTGATACATCAAAATGGCAGGTACGCAACATGGCAGCAAGCGGTCAGTACGCAAAGGGATTTGTAAACGCAGGTCAGTTCGACCCGATTCTGAAGTATGGCAAGGAAGGAGATATTTACATTATCTCTATCGGCATAAATGATACCAATTATTCCAATGCCGACGAGTATACAGCCACTATTACAGACATGGTACAGAAGGCTAAGGCAAAGGGTATGCGTGTAATTCTTGTAAAACAGCAGGGACGTGCAAGTGACGTTAACCGTAATCCTCTTTTGAAGGGTCGCTGGTTCGGAGGACAGCTTGACGCTATCGGTGCAG
>JAQXHO010000164.1 GCA_029007315.1 Oscillospiraceae bacterium | reverse complement strand
GGTGCAAACGTTCCGGATCAGATAGAATCAGACATAATGCGGCTGCAAAAGAAAATTGACGCTCTGCAAAAGCCTGTTTCACCTCATTTTCTGCTTGACGATACCACGCCGGAGGCTTTAGGAAAAAGAATGCTTGAAACCGGAGAGAGTGCAGGCGTTTTCTCTGCAGAGGGCTGTTTTCTGAGTACACTTGCAGGACGTTATTCAGAGGGCAGCGCAAATATTGACCTTGTTTTAAAGGCGTACAGCGGTGAATATACAACTGTAAACCGTATTACAAGAGAAGATGTCGCTTTAGAGCGTCCGCTTTTATCTGTTTGCCTTGCACTGCAGCCTTGCTTGTATGATGAATTCACAAATAATAAGACGCTGCGTGAACGTGGGCTTGTAGCAAGATTTATTTTCTGTAAGCCTGCTCCTATGTCAGGCAACAGAAAAGTGGCAAAGAAAGCAAAGATTGATATTAACAGTTGTTCCGTATATGAGCATAAGCTTAATAAATTTCTGAATATGCCCCAGATGCCGGACGAAGAAATACAGGCGATAGAATGGGAAAGCGCTGCTGCCGGGATTATGCTTGACTATCTTCAGGATATAGAAGATACCATGAAGCCGGAGGGTATGTTTTCAGAAGAAAAGGCGTATGCCGGAAAAGCAGGCGGTGTTGCAGTGAGAATTGCCGGTATCCTGCATATGATATGGACGGAAAATGCAGCAGTTCCAATTTCAAAAGAAACTGCTTACCGTGCTATTAAGCTGCATAAATATTTCTTTGCTGAAAAAGTCAGGGATATGCAGCAGGCAGAGAACAAGGAGCATAAGCAGGCTGATTCAGTTCAGAAGCGGCTTTATGCTTTAACGGTGCAGAAGTGCATGGCTTCAATATCTGTCCGTGAAGCTTACATGAATATGAAGAATAATTTCGGTCTGAAAAGCATGAAAGATTTTGAAAATGTTCTTGACCTGCTCAGCAATGAGAATATAATAGAAGTGGCAGAAACCGGAAGAAAAAAGCGTGTTATATATATTTCGCCTTACTGGAATATGCTGAAAAACAACCCACAGTACCCACACATTGCAGAATAAACGTAATTTCCATAAGATTCATGTTCCCGCCATTACCCACATATGCACCCACACCAAACCCACAGCACCCACACATTAACAAGTCTATAACATATCAAACCTGCACTTGTGGGTAGTGTGGGTAATGTGTGGGCAAGATACCATTGCATTACCCACAGTTCAAACCCTCGTAATTTCGGGAAAAACGCTGTATTGTGGGTAGTGTGGGCAGGTTTCCACGGAATGCAGGCTGACTAAAAGGAACAGCACATGAGATACAATGATTTTATAAAAGAATTTATGAATAATACACCTGAGCAGGTATCAGACATTCCGGAGAATATAGCCGCTGCTCTTTCATCTGCAGGCATCGCACCGGACGCACCCTATTACAGCGGCGCTCTGGAGTGCGTAAAGAATGCACTGAATAAAAAAGGCAGTTCTGAGGCTGTGAAGTTCTGGGAAGAATATCAACTTTCCCTTTGTGAGCAGCTTACGAGAATGGAAACTGATACCGGCAGGGAAACTGTAAGTAATGCAATAAGAACCGTGCAAGCGGTTCTGTATGCTATGAGAATGTAATTTGATTGAAAAATAAAGGAGAATTGCTATGTATATTATTTCTTCAGACAGAAACAGAATTATTAATACAGACTGTGTGCAGCATATCGGATATGAGAACCAGTCCTGGAGCAACGAGCCCTACAAAGTATATGCGTATTTTGGCTCAAAAGACTGCGATAAATGTTTGATAAGTTCACATATGTATAAATATCTTGCACAGTATGCTATTGATTGTATTATTAAAAGACTGGCAAAATGTGATAATGTGGTAGAAATGGAATAAATTTCAACGAAAAAAACGCATATTAATATCTGAATATCTACAGAAAAACAGGACCGTAACACGCCCCCACTCAAAAAATAGCAAAAAAATAAGGGGGTCTACACTCCGGGGGATATAAGACAATTCCGGGGAGAGCCTCTTTGTGAGAATTTTTCTGACACCAAAAGCAAAACAGCACTCAGGGCAATACCTGGGTGCTGTAAATATTATGTAATGTTTTTACTGCTTTAAAGGCTCATGAAAAACTTAACAGCCGCACGAAATCCGGCTTTAAATCCTATTTCTGTTGATTCTGACCAAACATCCCCAATTAAACTACTAATGTCATTTTGTGTTGAAATGTCGGTTACTGGTGTTATTAAATCAATAATTTTGCGCCATTCGCTGTCGATTTTATTATTAAATAAGCGGTTGGAATCTGCTTCAACTTCCTCTTTATAGCATTTTTCTATCAATTCATTCATAATGATTATCCTTTCTGATTTTGCTCATTTTTGAGCGAAAGTCCGAGAAACTGCCTGCATTTCGATTTTTATTAATTGTCGGCAAAAGATTGCTTTATATATGCGCCCATTTTCATTCTTCCTTTCTGTTATGCTCATTTCTTATTATCCTTGAAAGCCTGCTCTGCGTCTTTCATCATCTTTATTATACACCATATTCCGTGAATAGTCAATAGGCAAACTGCACAAATATTCACGGAAAATAATGTATACTTTGTGTATTGAAATCCGTGTATATTTATGGTATAATGATAATGGGAAAGTATAGAAACGAAATTTTGACTTTCCGGAAAAGGTGGAAATATATGCCGATAAAATATAATAAATTATTGCTTATGATGCAGCAGAAAGGGTTAACAACGTATAAAATCAGAAAAGAAAATGTTATTTCTCAAAGTGCATTAACTGCTATTAAAAACGGAAAGAGTGTAACAACAGATACAATCGCCAAACTTTGCAAGGCTCTTGACTGTCAGCCCGGTGATATACTGGAATATGAGGAGGAATGAAAAGGCTAACTTCAAGTTAGGGCGTCAGGGTGAAGCGGTTGTAATTAACGAATCCGGCTTATATGATAAACCGGAGTATGAATAAAACAGCATTTTAAGCGGGATGTGATTCCCGGCCCCATAGGAAAAATACTGATACGAGTTTAACTCGTGTCAGCTTCTGGTAATTCCCGACCCCATAGGGAAAAATATAAAAACCTTTGTCAATGATTGCGTTGCACCGGTATATCTTGATATACCTGTACGAAATACCGCCGCCCCGAAGTGACAGCACTAAGAGGCGGCGGTTCTTTTTCTGTGAGCGTCTGTGCGGCTCTGAGAGGCGTTCTGTCCTGCTCATAGTAAAATTAGCCGTATGATTTTTAAAAAGGCTGTACAGGCCTGCAGAGGCTGAATGTGCGGAATGCTTTTTGTGTCCCCGGGAACACAATTTTTTTGATATTACTTTTGTCCATGCGCATGGACATTTATTGCCGTATCTGCTCGCCTTTGTGTGCGCTGTTTGTGCGCCGAAGATTGAATTGTGCGCCATATCAGACGATACAGAACGATAAGTGTAAATTAAAAATATATCTATATTGCGTGGCATTCGATAGATTTGAGCAGGATTGAAAAAGCATTTCTACACTTTGGTAAGGATGAGGTCTCCGGTTCAAATCCGGATATCAGCTCCAAAAGATAGCCATGCAGATTTCTGCATGGCTCTTTTGTTTTTACAGCATATTAAGAAAGGAACAATAGCCTTGATCAGACCAATAGCACATATACACAGTCCCTTTCCCGGAAAATTCGGGATACCAAGGCAGTCCGGCCTTGTGAAGGATATTGAGTCAGAAATAATATTCGATCCGGAATACCGCTGTCCTGACGCCCTCAGAGGACTGGAGGGATATTCCCACATATGGATAATATGGGAATTCTCTGAAGCAAAAAGAGATACATGGAGTCCTACTGTAAGACCTCCCAGACTTGGCGGAAACAAACGCATGGGCGTATTTGCCACAAGAAGTCCTTTCCGTCCCAATCCTATAGGTTTGTCACTGGCAAAGATTTCAGAAATACGTCTTCACACCGAAAAGGGTCCTGTTATCTGCGTAAAGGGAGCTGACCTTATGGACGGCACACCCATTTTTGATGTAAAACCCTACCTGCCCCATATCGAAAGTATACCCGACGCAAAAGGCGGCTTTTCGGAAAAAGCCGCCCTGCACTCTCTTGAAGTCTGCATTTCAGATGAACTGCTTGAAATAATACCTGTGGCTCAGAGAAATGCCCTTATTGAAATTCTGAAACAGGACCCTCGTCCCTCTTATCAGAATGACCCGTCACGTATTTACGGTTTTTATTTTGCGGATATGGAGATAATGTTCAGAACAGACGGGAATATTCTGACAGTTACCGATATAAAACTATAATCAGCCTTCACCGCCGCAAAGCTTTATAATGGCTGCGGCAATCATGCGTGTTGTCATCATCAGATGTTCAACAGGATAATATTCGTCATCACCGTGCATATGATAATCATACCCGGGCAGCTCTGCTCCGAAGGCAACTCCGCCTTCAATATCATGAACATATGTTCCTCCGCCTATGGCTGTACATCTGCCCTTTTCTCCTGTTTCTTCCTCATAAACGGACATGAGAGTTCGCACAAAATGAGAATCTTCCGGCACCTTGTGAGGATCATTTGCAATAAGCACATTCATTTCAAAGCCGTATCTGCCAAGAAGGGTACGTATCTTTTCAAGTATCTTCTCCTTTGTGCAGCATACCGGATAGCGGATATCCGCAGTACAGGTGAGCTTGCCCTTCTCTGCCTTCATCATGCTGAGAACGCAGGTAAGCCTTCCGGATTCCTCATCAGAAGCTTCTATGCCGAAACCTTCGCCGCCTGTACAGCCGTGAGGGAAAAGCTGTGATAATGCAGCGCAGTCACCATATCCCTCCTTTTCAGCAAGCAAAGCCAGAAGACCGGTAATGGCATTTTCGCCGGCTTCCGGAGTAGAAGCGTGGGCGGCAAGTCCTATATATTCCATACAGCTTCCGTCTGACAGAACAGCCTTTGCCTCTGCCGGAACAGCATTGGGAACAGTTCCTGCATTCATTGAATCCACCGGGTCAGAGGTATTCTTCGCAAAGCTGAACCGTATCATTCCCTTTTCAATATTTATTATGGGATAGCTTCCGTCCGGCGTGAAAACCATGGAGGGCATTTTATCCTGAGTAAGATAGTATTCTATATCTGAGCTTCCGCTTTCCTCATCACAGCCAAACAGCAGGCGAACGTTTTTATTGAGAACAACGCCTGCTTCCTTTATGCTGTAAAGTGCATAAAGTGCCGCCGCAGCAGGACCCTTGTTGTCTATTGCACCTCTGCCATATATGTTTCCGTCATATATCTTCATGGTGAAAGGGTCAGACGTCCAGTTTTCAGAAATTGCAGGAACAACGTCTAAATGAGAGAGAATTCCCAGCTCCGGCTCACTCATGCTTTCGCTCCAGTCAGCTGTGCCGGCATGATATTCATAGTTTCTCACAGCAAATCCCATTTTCTCCGCTGTACTGAGCATTATATCCAGTGCATCAGCACAGTTTCTTCCATATGGATATTCGCCCTCACTGCCATGTTCTGCAACGCTCGGCACTGCAATAAGCTTACTCAGAGTTTCCAGCATTGCCACCTTGTTTTTTTCTATGATTTCGTTTACCTTTGAAAGAACCATAACAATTTACTCTCCTCTTATAGTTTCCCGGATATCTTCGGGTGAAGCTTTTTTCTGTAAAGATCTGTTGCAATATCCATAAGATAGTCATAGCTGAGAAACATTGTATTGGCTGTTCCTAAAAGTATGACTGCACCGTATTTTCCAAACTCTCCCATTTCCTCTATCAGCTCATCCATTCCCAGAATATACACTGTCAGGAAAAAGTACAGTATTATGCACATATTAAAAAACAGAACCTTCAGCGCAAAGCCAAGAGGTTTTACTTTCATTCCGGAAAGCACAGGGCGAACCAGAGGATAATGCCCGAAAAACATTATAAATATAAGTGCGGCGTCCTTATTTGGCGTAATAAACAGCGACAGAGTTCCCACAGCAAGATACATAAGAAATGCCCATTTCCTGCCTGTTTCCTCAGCCATAACAGTTACCAGAACGCCGCATATCATAGGCATGACTATATAAAACACGGGAAAAACCCCGGTTATAAACTGGCACAGCAGACACATGGAAGCAAGTGTTCCGCCAAGTGCTATACGATAGCTCAATGAACGTTTCATTTATTAATTCACCTTTTAAAAATAATGTACTATTATGATAACACATTTTAAAATGTTCGTCAATCGGTTTTATGTGAAAATGAGATGAGAAAATCCCTTCTGTTATTGACATACTGACAGCTAACCTTTATAATATAATCTGACAGGAGGTAAAGAAAAATGAATGATACAATTATTGATACAATGGAAAGCAATTCTGTGGCTGATACGGTGAACCAGGAATTATCCCACGCTTCTTCTGTATTAAGCCATATTTTAACCCCGGTAAAAGCCGCCATTCCCACATTTATTATCGCATTAATTTGTGCAGTTGCAGGCTTTATTGCCATAAAAATCCTTATGAAGATAATCAGCCATGCTCTGGGACGTTCTGACATGGACGGTATAGCCTCCGGGTTTCTGAAAAGCGTAATCAAAATTATACTGTATGTTCTTTTAGGCGTTATACTTCTCTCACTGCTGAATGTTCCCATGGATTCGATTGTTGCGGTAATTATTTCCAGCAGTATGGCAGTGGCGCTGGCACTTAAAGACAGCCTTGCAAATGTAGCAGGAGGATTCATTCTGTCCTTTGCAAAGCCAATTAAAGCCGGAGATGTTATTGAGATAGACGGCTCAAAGGGAAAAGTGGAATCTGTGGGAATGCTTTACACAAAAATTGTTACATATGACAATGTGACCGTATACATTCCAAACGGCAAGGTTTCCTCCGCTAAAATAATCAATTATACCGACAAGGAAAAAAGAAGAGTGGATCTTACTTTCTCCATATCCTATGAGGACGATATAGACCTTGCAAGGAATGTTATTCTCAGCACTGTATCCTCTATGAATAATGTTCTCCCAGACCCTGCACCTGTTGTCAATGTCTGCGGTCACGGCGACAGCGCTGTTGAGCTTCTGCTCTGGGCATGGGTCAATACAGATGATTACTGGGACGTCTATTATACGATTCTTGAAAACGTCAAAAAGGAATTTGACAAGTCCGGAATCACGGTACCCTTTACTCAGATTGACATTCACCAGAGGTAAGGCAGGTTTCCCGGAACCTGTGTGAATTTTTGATTAATATTATGTAAATCTTAAAAAAAGCTATTGACAAACAGGGTGTTTGCGGGTATAATATAAGTATCCTTTCTTAAAAATTTTTTCATAAAAATCCCCTTACTAAAGCGCACATTGGTCCCTCCAATGTGCGCTTTACTTTTTGCCCGAAATTCAGCGGAAAAGCCGTCTTAATTCCCATATAAAAACACAAACCCCGTCCTGAAAATGAGGACGGGGCTTTTTTCGGGCGGTCTGCCCATGGTACGCCTGATGCGATTCGAACGCACGGCCTTCAGAGTCGGAGTCTGACGCTCTATCCAGCTGAGCTACAGGCGCATATCCCTGCAATGTCTTTACAGACCTTACAAATAATTATTATACCATAGTTTCCAAAGGATTGCAAGGGATTTTTTGAAAAAGTTCTGATTATGTTTCAGTCTGAAAAAAACACATCAGCCGCCGCCAGTACCGCCGGGTCAGCCCAGGCAAGCAAAATTGTACGCACATTCTCCGAATCAATAAAGGAATAATCAAGCACTGCACTTTCACCCAGCACCCTTATCTCAATGCTCCTGCCCGGTTCTCTTCTTATCTCTGCCATAACGGTTTCGGCAGGATTCAGCCTGTTTCCCGACGCCGCTGAAACCTGTATCCAGCTTAAAACTCCAATATTCAGAAGAATATACGCCGCTATAATTTTAACTGCTCTTAATATACGCCTTTTCATGCAAAACTTCCTTCCATTTATCAGTGCAGGTCAAGCAGAACCTCTGTCAGTGCGTCGCCGAAAAGGGACCCTGCATATAATGCCTGTTCAATCGTATTGCCATGGGAGCCTACCTCTATAAGCAGACTTCCTGTGGTAAGATTCTGGTTGTATTTTCTGTAATCAAAAAGCAGAGGTCTTGTAAGTCCCGGATACATACTTTCCATTTGTTCTTGCAAACGGCAGGCAAAACGGAAGTTGAACATATAGTTGGGCATATCCATGGTTCCGTCATCACAGCCGGATATTATCATTACCTGCGCCGCTTCCTTACCGTTTATCTCTGCTACTGGCTGTGTAATACTGCTTTCCGTACCGATGGCGTCCCTGTGTATATCAAGCACTACACGAATGCTCGGGTTCTCTTTAAGTATCCCTTCAACAGTGTTTCTGCTCCGTTCATATGCTCCTGTATAGGAAGGGTAGTCATGTATCGTTTCGTCATGTATTGTAACTATCCCTGCGGCTCTCAGCTTTTCTGCAATGGCTTCTCCCACTGCAATAACATTTTTACTGCTGTCAGTTGTGCGGTAATTGAAGGAAGGGTCAAAACCGGACCTTATATAAGGCTCATAGGATTCCGTGGTATGTGTGTGCATGATAAGCACCTGGGGCTTTTCATTTACTGATATTTTAAAGGCAGGCTTCAGAACGCTTTCCTCTAAAAGTCTGCTGTTTGTGAGAGAGGAATAATTCACAACCTGACCGCCGTTTTTAAGAGAGAAAAATTTCTTTCCCGAGTATTCTCCGTATGTTGTACGAATCACCTCTGTTTCACTGCTGACATTCCATTTTTCGGGATAAGGCTTTGGACCTTTGCTTTTTTCGCTGTCTTCGTCCCTGTCTTTATTTTCGGCGCCGCTGTGCAATTCTGCTTCAGCCGTTTCACTGTTCAGAGGATTCCACTCTTCCCTCTGCATTTCCACGTAAACTTCATTGCAGACATTCTGAAGAGTATCCGAAACGCCGCCGGACAGCCCTTTATCGGTTTCACTCACCGGCGTTTTATCTTCTGTTTTGGAAAAGAAACACAACACTGCAATTGCTGTTATGATACTGAAAAAAACAAATATTCTTCGTTTTAGTCCTGCGGCTTTTCTCCGGGAAAGATGTTTTCTCATTCCATCACCTCGTTATTATATCCGTGATGATTCAGTTTATGCAGAGCGGCAGGAATATATTCTGATAAAACAAAAAGACCTTCCCGCATATGGAGAAGGTCTTTGATATATTTTTATAATCCCGCTTCCCAGTCCCAGTTGTACAGTTCAAGCTGACTGAGGTCATAGGGTGTAAGCTGGTAAACGCAGTGATTTATCCAGTTTGAAAAGAGAAGGTTCGCACTGCAGCCCCAGGTGTAGACAGGCTCCTTTTCCGGGTCATTGTCCGGGAAATAATTATAGGGCAGCTGAATGTCAATGCCCTTGGCTGCGTCACGGAGATATTCTTCCTTCAGGGTGTTTCTGTCGTATTCAAAATGTCCCGTCACAAAATACTGTCTGCCGTTGTTGTTTGCCGCAATATGAACTCCTGCAATATCCGATTCCGTGAGAATTCTGAGGTTCGGCACCTTGAGAATGTCCTCTCTGCGCACCTCGGAAAGCCTTGAATGAGGCGCATAAAAGATATCATCAAAGCCACGCAGAAGCTGAACGTTCTTGATTTTCACATTGTGAGGAAAAATGCCGAACATCTTCCTGTCAAGGTCATATTTCGGCACGCCGAAATGGTAGTACAGTCCTGCAAGTGCCGCCCAGCATATGTGAAGGGTGGAAAAAACATGGACTTTTGTCCACTCCATTATTTCCTGTATCTCGTCCCAGTAGTCCACATCTTCGTATTCAAGATGCTCCACCGGCGCTCCTGTTATGATACAGCCGTCATAGTAATTTTCACGTATTTCGTCAAAGGTATGATAGAACATATCAAGGTGACTTTTTGACGTATTTTTGCTTACATGGCTTGCGATCTGGAGAAACTCAATATTCACCTGAATGGGCGTGTTGCTGAGGAGACGCAGAAACTGACATTCCGTTTCGATTTTTTTCGGCATAAGGTTCAGTATCAGCACCCGGAGAGGACGTATATCCTGATGAGAAGCACGGACATTATCCATTACAAATATGTTTTCCTCAGCAAGAGTCTGATATGCCGGCAGATCCGGCGAAATACAAATTGGCATAGATACCGTTCTCCTTTCAATTCATTGTTTTTCTTTTTCTCTTTTTTTAGTTTTCCTTGCCTATAGCGTTTCTTATGGCACGAAGCTCCTCTGCTGTAAGATCACGGTATGTACCCGGCTTCAGCATACCAAGCTTCAGAGGTCCTACGCTTACACGACGAAGCCTTGCCACTTCAAGACCCAGAGATTCGCACATACGACGTATCTGACGGTTTCTGCCTTCCTTTATTGTCATAAGGAGAACAACACGTCCCGGTTCTCTTGTCTTTACCACAACATTGGCAGGCATGGTTTTTCTGCCGTCAAGCTCTATACCGCTTGAAAGCGCCACCAGCTGTTCCTCTGTTATATCGGGACGGACTGTTACACGGTATGTTTTGCTGATGTGACGGCTTGGGTGCATGATATCATTGGCAAATTTGCCGTCATTAGTGAGGAGAAGCAGTCCCTCGGAATCCTTGTCAAGTCTTCCTACAGGGTAAACACGTTCCTCCACGTCATCACCCAAAAGATCCATAACACAGCGTCTTTCCAGCTCGTCAGAGGTAGTGGTAACGTATCCTCTCGGCTTATACATCATAAGATAACGCAGCGATTTCTTCCTTGAAAGATAAATTCTCTCACCGCTTACCGTAATAATATCCTGATAGGACGCCTTGTCGCCCAGCTTTACAGGGTGACCGTTGAGCTTTATTTTTCCTGCTGAAATGAGGGCTTCTGCCTTTCTTCTTGAACAGTAGCCTGCGTCAGCCAGCAGTTTCTGAATTCTTATTTTTTCCAAAATTATCTCCTTTTTATATCAGCGGAAAAATTCTCGGAGTTTCTCCGCTGTTTTTTCGAATATGCTTTTATCGCCGCCTTTGTTTTCCGCATAATCCACATCGCAGGCGGCATAGAGAGGCTGTCTTGATGTTTCGAATTCACCGAAACGGTATACAAGATACCCTGCAATACTGCCCTTTTCAACAGGTGCATAGAGAAAGGGTTCTGCTTCCACTTCCCATGTTACCCGTGTATTCTGAGAAGAATTTTCACAGTAGAAAACCTCGCTCTGTCCGCAAAGCGGAACCATTTCCTCTGTACCGCCGGCTACAGGAAGCCTGAGATCAGAAGGAACATCAGCAGCTTTTTCCGTTACCTCTGAAAATGCTGCGTCATACAAGGCTGCATGGTCTGCCCAGTCGTTTTTATCATTGAGGGTAACGCAGATAAGGGTTACATTTCCACGTTTGCAGGATGAAACAAGGCATCTGCCTGCTTCATCAGTAAAGCCTGTTTTCACGCCTGTAACGCCTTCACAGGTGGATAGCAGTTTGTTTGTATTTTTAAGCCATCTGTCAAAGGGCGGATTTCCAAAGCGTACCTTTGCGCTTTCCTGTCCGCATATTTCACGGAAATCCTCGTTTTCCAGAGCCTTTGCCGTCAGAATGCCCATGTCATATGCTGTGGAATAATGCTCGCTGTCATGAAGTCCCGAAGGCGTTACAAAATGCGTATCCTCCATGCCTGTTTCTTCGGCACGTTCATTCATAAGCTCTGCAAATTTCTCATAGCTCCCTGCAATTTTTACAGCTGCCGCACCTGCTGCGTCATTGCCTGAGGGCAGAAGCATACCATAGCACAAGGTACGCTTAGTGACAATATCGCCCTCTGTAAGTCCCATTGAAGAGCCTTCCACACGGATAGCCTCCGGGTCAACTGTGAATTCACTGTCCAGATCTCCGCTTTCAAGGCAGATAAGTGCGGACATTATTTTAGTGGTGCTTGCCATAGGCAGTTTCAGATGAGCGTTTGATTCATAAATCACGTTTCGTGACACAGCGTCCATTACCACATATGCGGCGGCAGATGTTTGTATATCCGTCTGAAAAGCACCCTCACAGGGCATGGAAAAACATAAAATCAAAGTTACAGCTGTAAAAAGACAGCAAAGAATCCTTCTCATACAGACCTCCACAAAAATTTTTATTGCATATTTTATGGGATAATATATGAGAATACTGCAGGTATTATAACCGTTCCTATGGTCATATCGAAGTTTATTCTGCCTTATTTTCTTCCTTCTTATCCTCTTCCTTATTTTCCTTTCCGTCCTTACGGCTTTTCACCATATCGGAAATTTTGTCAATAAGCTCCGGAACAGAACGTATAATGTTGCTTACCTTGTCATCGGAATCGGAGATCTGCATAAGGCGGACATTGCCGTCCTTGCTTACAACGAGAAATGCAATAGGCTGAACCGTTACGCCTGCACCTGCACCTCCGCCGAAGAGATCCTTGGGATTTTGCTTTGCAGGCAGGTCAGAACCGCCGGAAGCAAAGCCGTAGGACACCTTGGATACTGGGATAATAGTTGTATCGCCCGCTTCGATAGGATCGCCTATAATGGTTTTGACGTCACCCATTTCACGGATCTTTTCCATTGTAATGCTCATCATCTGATTGATCTTGCTTTTTTCATTTTCATTCTGCATTTTTAATTTCCTCCTTTTTTGCTGTGCAGGTCCGGCTGTTTTTATCATCTTTTCCGGAGCCTTTGATCATACCCATAAGATATGTCCATGCAAGGCTGAATCCGGCTGCTAAAACTGCTGCCGGGCTTATTTTCGCCCTGAAACGGACAGTATAAACAGTCTTTTCCGTACTGAATCTGGGCTGAATGTCAATATGGTCAGCTTTAATCACGAAAAATGACTGCAAAAACGCAAGTGTGTTTGATACAATAGTACATATTTTGCCGTATGCAATGGCGCATTCACATGCGTCGAAGGCTCCTACCTTTATATCAAGATAAAGCCTTGTGATCCTTATGCCCTTAAAAAGTCTGCGCATTCCATTTTTTACAGGAGCAAGAAGGGACTTTACAAGTTCCAGAATTTCCTTCACCGAACGCTTTTCCTTTGTTTTTGCTTCGGTTTTCTTTCCCTTTTTCGCTGCCTTTTCCGCTTCCTTCGCTTCCTTTGCAGCTTTCTTTTCTTCCTTTTTCTTCTTTTTAAGCTCCTTCTTTTTCTTTGCCTTTTCTATTTCCTCCGGAGTTTTCTTTTTCTTTTCCTTTGATGTATCAAATATTCCGAAGCCGCAGTATGATACCCGGACATTTGCCTTGTTCTGCTCATAACGGAAGTCAACTACTGCCGGCATGAAGAGTATAAAAAGAATTACCGCTAAAATGCTCAGAAATATTATCCACCCCGTCATAGGCAGCCGACCTCCTTCCTTTTATATTATTGTATTTTTCTGGAAAATCATTCACCCTCGGAAGTATTTTCCGGAGTATTTTTTTCGGAAATATCTGCCTCAGCACCCGGCGGCTGAAGTATTGGCAGAGGCGGCAGATCTCCCAGTGACGAAAGCTCAAAGCAGCGGAGAAAATTCTCTGTTGTTCTGTAGGCAATAGGTCTGCCGGGAATTTCAAGTCTTCCTGCTTCCTCTAAAAGTTCACGCTCCACAAGTGTATTTACAACAGAACTGCTGTCTATGCCTCTGACGTGTTCTATAAAGCTCTTTGTGACTGGCTGATTGTATGCAACGATAGTCAGAACCTCCATGGCTGCATTTGAAAGCGGCGCCGACTTTTTATTCTCCATTGCCGCACGGATATAGGGTGCAAATTCCTTTTCCGTACATAGCTGCCAGCTTTTGCCCAGAGGCTTTGCCCTAAGACCGCTTCCTGCCTCCTCATAGCGTTTATTAAGGCAGTCCATAATATCCGGAAGCTCCCTTGCGTCAATGCCCAGAACCTCAGCTATACGCTCAGAAGGCACAGGTTCACCGCAGGCAAAAAGCACAGCTTCCGCAATGGACGCCATCTTTACTGTGTGTGTATGTTCCATGTTTCCTCCTCTTCAGATGTGCCGGAGGGTTCGGAACGGTATTCCTCGTCCTTCCGGTAAAGATAGGTGCTGTCATCGCTTATGCAGATCTTTCCGTGCTTTGTAAGCTCCAGTATGGCAAGGAACAATGCAACTCTTGCACTTCGCTCCCTTATTTCAGCATACATGGCGTCAATATAAACGTGTTCGTTTCTGTGAAGGCTTCTCAGAACATAAACCACCTTTGACATGACGGAAACAAAGCTTCTGTTGACAACAGCCTGAAGTTTTTCTGTAGGACGTTTCTCCTCCGTGAGCATTTTCCTGCCCATGGCAAGAAAAACTTTTACCAGTTCACCCGGGTCATGTCTGCGTTCATAGCGTGTGGGAATGCTTATTTTCATAGGACTGCGGACAAATATTTTATCTCCTGCATAACGCTTTTTCATGGCTTCCGACGCCTGCTTGCAAAGGGCATATTCAATAAGGGCACCCTGCAATGCCTCTTTTTCCTTTTCAGCTTCATTGGGCTTTGGAAGAAGCGACGCTGTTTTTATAAGGATAAGTCTTGCAGCCATTTCAAGGAATTCTCCTGCAAGCTCCAGATCATGATCCCTTGCCTGTTCAAGGTAGATAAGATACTGCTCCAGAAGGCTGGATATCTCAATATCATAAATATTAAGCTGATGCTTTGTAATAAGGCTGAGCAGCAGCTCCATAGGTCCTTCAAAGACCTCCAGTTTAAAAGAAATCTTCTGCATGAGCCTTAACCTGTAATCAAATTCATTAAAAGAGGCACCCAGTCAGTCAGGAAGTAAAACAGGCGGTATACCTGGGTCGTGATGAATGACAGCGGAATATCAAGCGCCGGAGAAATTATAAGCACCAGGAAAACGAGTGAAATTATCATCTGATTCCGCTGCATCCAGATGACTGCACGTATGGGCAGGAACTGCATCAGCACCTTTGAACCGTCAAGTGGTGGCACAGGTATCAGATTGAACACAGCAAGTCCCATGTTAATAGATGAAAACGCTCCGAGTATTGTACAGATACTGACAAGAGTATTAAACAGAGCAGTGTTGTCTGCGGCAATGGGAATACAGCCTATCACACGAAGAGCAGTAAGTGAAATAAAGGCTGCAATAAGATTTGACAGCGGACCTGCAAGAGATGTCCAGATTATGCCGTTTCTGGGATTACGCATTGCGTTCGGGTTGACAGGAACCGGCTTTGCCCAGCCGAAGCCGGTCAGCAGCAGAAGTACCGCACCCACAGGGTCAATATGGGTAAATGGATTCAGAGAAAGCCTGCCGGAACTTTCAGCGGTGTAGTCGCCGAATTTCTTTGCCACAAAGGCATGGGCATACTCATGAAGCGGCAGAACCATGAGAATAACAATAACTCTCGCAATTATAGTAAATGCGTCAAGATTCAGAAAATTCATTTTTTTACCTCACATATAATAATGATTCCTTTTATTATACAACATATCAGAATAAATTTCAAGAGAAATTTGTCACTATTTACGTAACAAAAAATTTTTTTGAAAAAAATGAAAAAAACACTTGCATTTTAAAACGTAATCTGTTATAATAGAATCTGTTAGTTTGTTTAAGGAGGTGCAGCCTACTATGGCAAAATGTGAATTTTGCGGCAAGGGTGTTACATTTGGTATCAAGGTGTCTCACTCACACAGACGCTCCAACAGAACATGGAAGCCGAACGTAAAGCGTGTAAAGGCTATTGTGAAGGGTACGCCCTGTCATGTATACGTTTGCTCCAGATGCCTGCGCTCCGGCAAAGTTGAGCGTGC
>JAQXHO010000163.1 GCA_029007315.1 Oscillospiraceae bacterium | reverse complement strand
CCTGACGGCTCTGCACGTAATCTGCTTGCAGCTTTTCCGTCATATTTTACAAAAAGCCTCGTGAATACACAAAGTATTCACTGCGTTTTTTGTTTCATCTGACAAAAAATCTGACTGCGCATCTTACGCACAGTCTTTGTGCGGTATTGCCTTGCGTCAGTCTGCACTTCCTGCACTGGCAGAAGCATAAATACTCAGTATTTCCGCAGCGTCGGCAATATTTATGCTCTCATCATAAACCGCATTCATGGCATATTTATCCGCCATGGTCAGCCGGCATATTTTTCCTGCACCCAGAAGAGCGTATGTCTGAAGCACTCTGGAAGCGTCGAATATTGTAATGCTGCCGTCGCCGTTGCTGTCACCCTTTATACGTCCCAGATCCGCATACAGATAATCGGGAAACTGTATATCTGCGCCGCATTTCTCCAGTGATGCAAGAATAGTATTTGCGGCTCTTCTGCATGAATCTGCACCGGCACCGCTTTCGAGAACCTCATTGCCAAGAACTGCGGCGTCCTTTATAAGGTTGTTTTTTACAGTCATCCTGTCAGCGGCTTCAAGGGCGGCTTCAAGCTGTAAGGGCGTATATTCCTCATCTCTGACAGCCAGTGCCTTCAGAGGAATGTTGCCCAGTGTGCCTTTTTCGCCCACGTTTTCTGAGGTATCTTCCCACACACCCTGGTTCAGTACATAGCTTTCGCCGGGACGTGCTTCACATTCAAGGGTAAAGGAACTTGTAATAGCAGTGGTTTCTTCTACCGGCAGAAAAACAGTCCTGTTCCTGTCGGCGGCAGACATACTCAGCACAAGGGAAAACTGCTCTCCCTTTGAAAGCTTTGCCGGTTTGTCCAGAGGAACTGTGTAGTATCCGCTTTCCGGAACGCTGCCTGAGGCCGAACCGATACATTCGCCCTTTGTGGGATCGTCTGTATTCTTTTCCAGCCTGTACACAAGGATCTTGTAGCTTGTATTATCCGGATTTCCCGCCGGCATATAAAAGGCTGCGTCGGTTATGGTACAGTCATATTCTGCGGTGAAAACATTAGCCGCAGCGCTGAAACTGTATGCCGTTATGTAACCTGCGCCGCTGTAGCTGTAAACATCATCATGCTCCGAAACCTTTTCCGCAATAAACCGGCAGAAGGAGCCGAGAGAAGGGTCTTCGTAGGATATCCAGAAATATCCGTCATCAAAAAGATCCGGTCCGTAGCTGTTTTTTACGAGCCATGCTCCGTCGTTGGAGGGTCTGCCGTCGCTTGAAAAATTCTCTCTGCTGTAATCGTCGTCCCAGCCGACGATCAGTGCGGCATGGTTGGCGTTTTCATAGAATGATTTGTTTTTTGCATAATAGGAATAGGAAGTGCCGTTGTCATAATAGAGAGAACGGTTGCTGTAAAATGCCATGCTTACGCCGCCGCTTTCCATAAGCCAGCGCTTGACTTTTGTCTGAGAAACGTAATCTGTGGCACGGGTTATACATTCGCAGGTTTTAAGCCTGTACTGACCTGAATATCTCTGGTATTCCGAATAGCCGGCGCTCCAGTCACCATAGCTACAGAATTCCTCACGCTCCAGACCCAGTCCGTCTGCAAGACCTGCCGCCGCAAGAAGACTGTTGCCGCCGTCTGCACCTTTTCCGGGAGTGTTCAGATAATCGCCGTAATGCGGCTCCATAGGGTCGGTCTGCTTTGTGTACAGAAAATATCCCAGCTGGGCTTCCGAAAGGTCGAGATTCTTATAATCTGTTTCAAGACCCTGCTTCAGAATGTTTGACTCACAGGCACCTACTGCCGCAAAGGCATGGCACATACCCTCAGCACCCTGGTTCCGCACAGGAGTAACGCAGTTTTCGTCCCTGAGATCGTAGCTTGAAGGGAGATTTACAGCCTGGTATACGGCGGTTTCTGCGTCTGATGATTCCGCTTCAGAAGCTTCTCTTTCGTATGGCATAAGAATGTATCCGCCGGAATCGGAGGAAATGATGTTTTCGTAAGCAGAGATATTCTCTGCGTCCATATATGTAAACGCACCGCAGAATGCTGCAAATGCAGTAAACAGTGAAATAACTCGTTTTGTTTTCATTATGTATCTCCTTTTATAGAGGTCATACTTGCTTATAATAGAATTGTAACATATTTTTTTCATAAAGTAAAGACTCATACAGCAGATTTGCAAAATAAAAAAATATAATAAAATGTGAAAAAGTACTTGAAATTTGTTTTAGGGTGTGGTATAATAACAATATCTGATTCGGATTTGAGTGTCAGTGTGATTTTGGAAAGCTCCGGAATATAGGTGTGCGGGTCCTGTGCAATGAAGCACCGTGAACCATGTCAGGCGGGAGACCGAGCAGCATTAAGCGGATCGTTTTGTGTGCCGCAGAAGGCCTGCACACCTATATTCCGGATTTTTTATGCAGGAAAGTGTTATGCAGGGAGGCGACTTTTATGTATAAAGCATTATACCGAAAATGGCGTCCTATGTCCTTTGATGACGTGATATCCCAGCCGCATATAACCTCTACCCTCCGCAGCCAGGTTCGCAGCGGAAAAACTGCCCATGCCTACCTGTTTACAGGGTCAAGAGGAACGGGCAAGACCACCTGCGCCAGAATTCTTGCAAAGGCAGTCAACTGCCCCAATGCAGAAAACGGCGTACCATGTCTTACCTGCGATATATGCAGGGACGCAGACAGAGGAACTCTTTCCGATATAATAGAAATAGACGCAGCTTCAAACAACAGCGTTGAGGATATACGTGATCTCCGTGAAGGTACTGTCTATATGCCTGAACGGTGCAGCTGCAAGGTGTATATAATAGATGAGGTGCATATGCTTTCGCCAAGTGCATGGGGCGCACTCCTTAAAGTTATGGAAGAGCCGCCGGCATATGTGAAATTCATCCTTGCAACTACAGAGATACACAAGGTTCCGGCTACCATTATTTCAAGATGCCAGAGATACGATTTCAGAAGGATCCGAACAGAGGATATTGCCGAAAGACTCAGGTTTATCGCAGAAAAGGAACAGCTTTCTCTCAGCGAGGACGCAGCCTTTCTGATAGCAAAAATTTCCGACGGCGGCATGAGAGATGCCATATCGCTTCTTGACCAGTGCGCCGCTGTTTCCGAGGATATCACTGCACAGGTGGTTTCTGAATCCGCAGGCGTTGCAGGCAGAGGTGCGCTTTTTGATATTTTAGAGGCAGTCACCACAGGAAATGCGGCAGGCGCCATAAGAACAGCCGCTGATCTATACAGCAGATCAAAGGATATGGCAAGACTCTGCGAGGAGCTTACAGACCAGATGAGAAATGTCATGCTTCTGAAGCTTGGCGATAATCAGAAGGATCTTTTGTCTTGTATGCCCGACGAAACGGACAGGCTCAGCCAGCTTGCAGCCAGACTGTCCATGGAAACCATACTTTCGCAGATATCTGAGCTTCAGAACTGCCGTGAACGTATGCAGAGAAGTCCGGATAAACGCATTGAGCTTGAAATGACTCTTATTTCCCTTGCAATGCCGAGGCCTGTGCCAGTTCAGACGGTACAGCAGGTACAGCCGGTTCAGCAGATGACAGAGCAGAGAGTACAGCCTGCAAAGCAGAAACCGGTGCAGGAGAATTCAGCTAAGGAAGATGCAGGAAGTGCAAAGAAGCTTGATCCCAAAGATTTCAGACCTGTGGAAAACTGGATGGATATTCTGGAGGAATACAGAAATGTAAACCCGGCGGTATCCGGAAGTCTGGCGGAGTCAAGCGCATTTGTAAACGGAAATTATATGCTTATAGTTACAAGCAACAGATTCTTTCTCACGCTTCTTAAAAACCGGGAAAATGCCATATCTCTTAGGGAAACGGTGAAGCGTATACTGGGAAAGGAATACAAGATACTGGGAAAATGCAGCGGAGATGACAATAACATCAACCCTGCCCAGAGTATCATAAAAAAAGCAATAGACAGCAACATTGAAACTGCTGTTGAATAATATCAAAAATTTATCTTTAAGGAGATTTTCACAATGAAAGCAAGATTACCAAAACAGAATCAGGGCGGAGCACAGAACATGAATGCAATGATCCGCCAGGCACAGAAGATGCAGGATCAGATCACAGCACTGCAGGAAGACATCGGCGCACGTGACTTTGCGGCAACAGCAGGCGGCGGCGCAGTTGAGATCGTTGTAACAGGTAACAAGACTGTAAAGTCCCTCACCATCAAGCCTGAGGTTGTAGATCCTGAGGATATTGAAATGCTCCAGGATCTTATCATCAGCGCATTCAATGAAGCAGTTTCGAATGTTGAAGCTACAACAGAAGCTGAGATGAGCAAGATCACCGGCGGTGTATCTCTGCCGGGAATGTTTTAAGGGATAATGGCTGACCATAACGCACTTCCTTTAGTGGTTCTGACTGAGCATTTTGCACGGTTGCCGGGAATCGGCATGAAGACGGCGGAAAGGCTTGCATATCACATAATTTCCCGCAGTGATGAGGAGGTTTCGGAGTTTGCCGAGGCGCTTATTGCGGCGAAACGGGAAATACGCCATTGCAGCTGCTGTCAGAATCTTACAGACAGGGAGCTTTGTCCGATATGCAGTGATGACAGGAGGGATCACAGTACGATATGTGTTGTGGAAAATCCCAAGGACGTTACGGCATTTGAGCGAACCAATGAATATAACGGTGTATATCATGTGCTTCATGGGCTTATTTCGCCTTTGGAGGGAGTAATGCCGAATCAGCTGAAAATACGGGAGCTTCTGGCACGTCTGCAAAAGCAGGAGGTGCGTGAGATAATCATGGCGACCAATCCTACGGTGGAGGGCGACGCAACGGCAATGTATCTTGCCCAGCTTCTGAAGCCTATGAATATAACGGTGACAAGGCTTGCATTTGGTTTGCCTGTAGGAGGCATACTGGAGTATGCGGACGAGGTGACGTTGTATAAGGCGCTTGAAAACCGCAATGAAATGTAAAAAAGTTTTTTTGGTGCAGCTATTTTTTCAAAAAATGCTGCCGTAGGGTCTGGGACGAGGAGTCCCAGGCGAATGC
>JAQXHO010000162.1 GCA_029007315.1 Oscillospiraceae bacterium | reverse complement strand
ATTTGCAGCCATAATGCCGTTATTGCCTGCAGGGTCTTCAAATGGTCCCATAGGATTTCTTGAACGGTAAACACGCATATTGTAGCCGCCCTCAGAAAACAGTCCGCCGAATGTTACCCAGAGGTAATAGTATCCTGTTTCCTCATTGTACTCAATGAAAGGGCCTTCACCCGACTTGTGATAGCCGCCTATGAGTTTTGTGCCGAAATAGCTGTCAACCATTCTGCCGTCTGAGGTGGTTCCTGTTTTTGGGTGAATACATTTTCCTGTTTTAGGGTCAATTTCAAGTGTGAAAATACCTCCCGACCATGAACCGTAAACCATATACATTTTGCCCTCTGTATCGTAGTAGATAGTAGGGTCAATGCCGTTGGGGAATGCATTGTTATTGTAGTTGTTTCCTGCAAACCAATTCGGATTGTAGGTTACTTCTCCCGCTGAAATCAGTTCATCAATATTTGTGGAGGTATATTTCTTGTTTACGTTTTTAGTATCGCTCGTAACATACTGGTCATTTGCTGTGAATCCTGTGTAGATAAGAGTATCAACAAACTGGTATGGACCTTCAATATTCTTTGAAACTGCATAGCATATTACAGAACGAATATATGTAGAAGATGTGCAGAAGTACATCACATAGGCACCTTTTGAGCCGTCTGTGTTGATGTACTCAGGATTCCAGATAACGTCCGGCGCCCATACTGCAAAGCCGCCCTTGCAGTCCTCAAGGTCCTCACCGCTCCATTCAAAAGCCTTTTTGAGATTTGCGGACAAGTCGCCGAATTCCACATTATTTGGTGTTGTGTAGCCGTTTGTAAAGGTTCGCCAGTTCTGTAAATCAGAGCTTTTGGCGGCGTCAATATGAGAGCCAAACACATAGTACTGATTGGATACAGGGTCTTTGATCACCGACGGGTCATGAACGGAAACTCTTGAGGTTATAGCAGCTTCTGCATTTGACGTGCTAAAAGATATTCCCGTAAACATAACGATTCCAGCAGCAATAACAGACAATATTTTTTTTACTGACATAAATTGTATACCTCCTGAATGTTTTTTATATTCTATCATATTATAAAAAAGAGTTCAATGACCTTTTCATTCAATTTTATTACGTTTACAACCAAATTTCATCTTTTATATTTTAAATATATTTATTTCAGGTTTTCCACGGCTTTTTGCCTGAAAGCCAGCCTTTCTTTTCCCAGTATTCCTTTTCTGAGGGAGAGGAACCCATACCCTTTTTCTGCATCATTCCCATCATACTGAATATGAACCTTGTTTTTAAGCCGACTGAAGGCTTTTTTCTGACGCTGAGTTTTTCGGCAATTCGTGAAGTGTCACGCTCTGTCTTTGCTTTTTTCTTCTGGCTGACACCTGCCCAGTTCATGGCATGAACTGCCGTACCGTATTTAATAACACTGGGTACGCCAAGATAAAACAGTGCGTCACATACATCTTTTACTGCAGACTTTGCACCGGATCCTGCTGAAGAGGATACAACAACGGCACGTTTGCTGAACATACATTCTCTTGGTTTGTGAACCATCCAGTAATCAAAAGTCATATCTATCAGTGATTTTAATGGCGCTGAAACGTGCAGGCAGTATGTAGGCGTTGTAATTACAATCAGATTTGCTTCAGAAACTGCGTCAAGTATAACCTTTTTTTCTTCAAAAAAAGGGCAGGCTGTATCATCTTCAATACATTTGTAGCAGCCCATACAGAAATGATTCAGATCTCTTGGCAGGAAGATTTCTGTGACTTCATTATCACCCTCGATCTTCTCTATTATCATGCGTCCTATATGATAGCTGCTGCCCTTATGATTTTGTCCGTTTATCATTGCTATTTTCATATATGCTCCTTATCTGCCGCAGTATTGCTTTTCATTACATAACCGAATTAGTTGTCTGCATTTTGTTCAGTATTTCGTATATCTGATATTATATATATATTATAGCATAAAATCGAAGATTTTGTGCTATAATTGCCCGATATGCAGGGAGCAAATCTTTGATTTGCGTATCTGCAAGGACATTAAAATAAATTATAATGAATGCTTTGCATTCATTATAGCATATTTAATAATAAAAATAAAGTCCTTAAATAAAAAATAATAAAAAAACAAGTTCACTTTATTTATTTTTCGTAAAGATACATCGGCAGAAAAAGTTTTATAAAAATCGGAAGATTTTTGCAGTGCAACATTGACTTTTTTGTTGTATATGTTATAATGAAATTGTAAAAATTTACAGAAAGGGGTATGAAAAAATGTTTAAATTAAGAAGGATAAAAATATTTACAGTATCAGCGATACTGGGTATGAGCTGTCTTGTACCTGTATCATTGGTCTGTCCGCAAATGAAAATCTGTGCCGTTGCAGAAGACAGTTCGGGTCAGTGCGGTGAAAATCTCACATGGAGCCTTGAAGAGGGTGTACTTACTGTTTCGGGAACAGGAGATATGTATAATTACGAAAAATACGCAGAATCACCCTGGAATAATTACAAAGATACTATTAAAAGTGCTGTGATTAAAGAGGGCGTAACCAGCATAAGCAATAAATCATTTGCTGACTGCGTAAACCTTATCTCAGTGACCATACCTGACAGCGTGACCCGTATAGATTATGCCGCCTTTGAATCCTGCGAAAATCTTACGGAAGTGACAATACCGGATGGTATTACAAGTATTGAAACAGATACCTTCTTTGGCTGCAAAAAACTTGTGTCAGTGATTATCCCGGAGGGTACTGTAAATATAGGAAAGCGAGCTTTTGATTACTGCACAAGCCTTGAGGAGATTACTATTCCGGAAAGTGTTGAGAATATAGGTGCATATGCCTTTGGGATGACTCCGTGGCTTGAGGCTAAACAGGCAGAAGATCCTCTTGTTATTGTTAATGATATTCTCATCGACGCCCAAAAAGCCGAGGGTGATGTTGTTGTTCCTGCCGGTGTAAAGTGCATAGCGTCTTCATCGTTTTCTTATAATGCAGAACTTACCTCAGTCAAAATTCCTGAAAGTACTCAAACAATAAATGATTATGCCTTTGAATTCTGTGAAAATCTGACTGCTGTAACTCTCCCTGTAAATCTTAAAACAGTAGGAAGAGGTATATTTTTCACAACACCATGGCTTGATGCTAAGAGAAAGGAAAGCCCTCTCTGTATTGTAAATGACATACTTATTGACGGGTATAATATGGAAGGTGATGTTGCTGTACCGGAAGGCGTAAGAGTAATTGCAGGAAATGCTTTCTGTTCCAATACTAAAATTACCTCAGTAACATTTCCTGACAGCCTTGTGACTATAGGCGACAGTGCGTTTACTGAATGTACAGGCATTGAATCTTTGACAGTACCCGAGGGTGTGGAAAGTATAGGAGAATATTCCTTTTCTGCCTGTGAAAACCTTGTTTCGGTAAAGCTGCCTGACAGTCTTGCCAGCATAGGTGATTATGCCTTTATTCAGTGCCCGGAGCTTAAATCAGTTTCCCTTCCTGCAAATCTTGAAAGAGTAGGTCATGGAGCTTTTTCTGACTGCTACGCTCTTTCTGCGGTGACTGTAAAGAACCCGTACTGTGTTATTTTTAACAGCCAGTACACATTTAATGATACGGCTGCCATTTATGGTTATGCAGGTTCAACTGCGGAGGAGTATGCGAATAAGTACGGCAGAACATTCGTTTCCATAAGTGACTTACCGTCTGTTAAGGGCGATGTAAATGGTGACGGAATTGCCGACCTTCAAGATGCAGCAGAGGTTCTGAACATATACGCAATTCAGGCGGCAGGATTGCCTATGGATAAATTCTCAGAAGAACAGATCCAGAACGCTGACATTGACGGTGACGGAAAAATAACTGTTTCAGATGCAGCCGGTGTTCTCACATATTACTCTCAAAGTGCGGCAGGAATGGATCCTTCATGGGATAATATTCTGAATAAGTAGATAATATACGCAGAAGACCCTTGGCATTTTGCTGAGGGCCTTTTTGTTTATACAGAATATTGCTGAGGATTTGCAGAAAATTTTCCGTTCATTGCAGGAACTAACTCAAATAAAGGAATGACAGTGTATTATACCTGATGATGCCAGTCAGTCTGAAGCTTCATAATACAAAAAGGGCTGCTTCACCGATATTAAGGTGCAGCAGCCCTGTTTCTATTGATATTTCTGATTTTTCAGCGCAGTTCAGTTATCTCAAGACTGTCTTCCGGATTTGGAGAAATGCCGTTATCTTTATACAATGTATAAGTACAATCGGCGTATCCAAGATAAGTGATTGAATTCCAATCAATTTTATCTGTGGAGTTTGCAGGTTTGCATACCGGGATCATTTTTTTGCTGCGGATGAAGAATACAAGTTCTTCAAGTTCTGCACGGACATAGTGATGACCTCTGGGAAGAATTTCAGTGTCGAAGTCGTCATGCTTTCTCATTCGAACCATCATCATTTCTTCCGGAAGATAAACGCAGCGTCCCTTTGCATTCTGTTTATAAACAGGAGCAATCATAAGTTCATTGCCGAGAAGCAGCTGATCATCTGTATTAAGTGAATCCTCATCATTCGGGAAATCGAAGCTTAAAGGACGGAACATCATTTCATTGTTTAGTGCCGCTTTAAGAAATTCACTGTACAGATAGGGTATCAGACTGTATCGTATCTTTATCATTTCGCCCATTGCCTGAACTGTTGAGAATCTGTAAAGCTCCTGATCTCTTGTACCCTCTGCGGCATGATTGCGGAAAAGCGGTGTGAAAAGTGAATACTGAAGCCAGCGAAGAACCAGATCCTCTGTAGTATCACAGCCGAATCCACCAGTGTCTGATCCAGTGAAAAGGAATCCTGCCATATTCAGCGCAGGAAGCTGCTGCATGGACTGCAGAATATGGGACCACCATGACTTATTGTCACCCTGCCAGATTCCGCCGTAGCGGTGAGCGCCGATATAGGAAGAACGGGAGAAGAATAATGTACGCTTTTCGGGTTCAATTTTCTCAAGCGCCTCAAAAGCAGAACGTGTCATGTTCATTCCGTACAGGTTGTGAACAGTGCTGTGATTCACCATTTCGCCGTTTATGTTATGGTAAAATTTATCATAGTCGCCGATATTTCCGTTCAGTCCTGCTACCATGCCGGTAAATCTGAAATATTCGTCAATGCCCATATTTCCGGAGGCAAGTTTTTCGATTTCAGAAAGGGTATCAGCCAGTCTGTCTTCAGTGTAGAAAATAGCCGGTTCATTCATATCATTCCAGAAGCCGTCGATGCCAATGCTGGTGAGGACCTCGTATTTTTTTCCGAACCATTCTCTTGCAGCAGGGTTCAGGAAATCCGGGAAATGCACCTTGCCGGGCCATACTGCTCCCACAAAATCACCGCCTTCAGCATTTTTGCAGAAATAATTGTTAGAAACGCCTTCCTCGTAAACATCATATCCTTCTTCTATTTTTACGCCTGCATCAATTATCGGAACAAGGTGAATGCCATCAGCTTTCATTTCAGCAGTGAGTTTTTTAAGGTCAGGGAAGCGCTTGTTATCAACGGTAAAATCCTTGTAATTTTCCATGTAATCAATGTCCAGATAAATGCTGTCGAGAGGAATTCCTGCGGCTCTGTAACCTTCTGCTGCATTGCGGATATCCTTTTCATCCTTATAACCCCATCTGCTCTGACCATATCCGAATGCCCACATGGGAGGAATATAGCTTCTTCCGATAAGCTTTCTGAATTGCTTTACAATATCCTTTTCATCTTCACCGGTAATGATATAAACTGCAATGTCACTGCTTTCCGCATGAATGTGCATTTCGCTTCTCTTAGTATAGCCGATGTCAAATGTCATTTTGCCCGGATAGTCAAAAAATGCTCCGAAGGTTTCTGCACCGCTGATAATAATGAAATTGTGGGATCCGTAAAGAGAACGTGCGTCTTCATGATGATTGGGATTATCATAGTTCCAGTTTACATATTCCCAGCCACGCTTGTTGATTCCTCTGATTTGTTCTCCAAGTCCGTAAACAATATCGTTTTCAGCAAGGGTCAGAGTGAAATTTCCCTGTCCGTCAGCTTCAAAGTAAGGGATACTGTCTTCTGACGGGATTATATTTTCAACTGCTGCTTCTGTGGAAAACGGATTACCATATACATATTTCTTTATCATAATAATACTCCTTTACATAAGGGCTTGATTTTTCTTTGATTATATATTATCATAATATTATAGGTAAATCTACCTGTATTATACTTTTTTCTGATACTATTCTACTTTTTAAGGAGGTTTGCAATGAATACGCTTCGTTCAAAGGAGAACCGTGTGCATAGTTCGGAGGAAAAGCCGTTTTCATTTTATGAATGTATTATCCCGGATCTTTTCAGTTGTGTTCCCATGCACTGGCATGAGGAATTTGAGCTGAGTTATATACTTGAAGGTTCAGCGGAATTTATCTGCGGAACTGATAAATTCAGATCCCGGAAAGGCAGTATAATTATAACGCCGCCAAATGTAACTCACTCAATCTATCCCTGTAATAACTGCCGTCAGGTGTATGATACCATTGTTTTCAATCCGGAGATATTCGGCTGCTCAGAATCTGACAGATATTATCAGAAATGTATTCTGCCGCTTATAAACGGCAATATATTAATTCAGAATCACATTACACCGGAGCATTATTATTACAAAGAAATCCATATGATTGTTGAAAATATATTTTCCTGTGCAAGAGGAGATACACCGCAGCTTGATATGCTGATGAGAAGCGAACTGATCCGGCTTTTCTGGCTTCTGGAAAATGACGCCCGTGAAGCTGTTCCCGACAACAGGGAAGGTGAGATAATAAGAACGGCATTGTTATATATACAAAAGCATTTCAAAGAAAATATTAAAGTTCAGCAGCTTGCAGATTCAGTACACCTCAGTCCAAGTTATTTTATGTATCGCTTTCGTAAAAGCGTAGGCTTTAGTGCGGCAGAATATATCTGTCATTACAGAATTAATTATGCCTGCAAACAGATTGTTGATACATCAAAAAATATTTCTGAAATTGCATTTGACAGCGGATACAGTAATCTCTCAAATTTTAACAGACAGTTTTCCAGAATTATGGGCTGTACTCCGCTTGAATATAAAAAGAAAAGCCGTACTCAGAGAATTCAGAAAAACTGACATAATCAGAATAAAAAGCAGGACCGTTTAAATCAAAACCGATCCTGCTTTTGGTATGCAGTAAAAATTATAAAACAGGATAATTATTCTTTAACTGAATTTGCATACGCATCTTCGTAAAGCTGTTCCTGGGCGTTTATTTCCTTTCCGTATGCAATTGCATGGCGGTAAGTGCCATCGGGCTGCTGAATGCGAGCCTTCACATTATCCTGCATCATAAGCCGGAACATATCTGTTATTCTGTTTCTGATGCCCTTGTCCATTACCGGAATGCCTATCTCAACACGTTTAAGGGTGTTTCTGGTCATGAAATCAGCCGAGGAAATGTATACTTTTTCATTTTCACCAGTGCCGAAGATGTATACTCTGTGATGTTCCAGAAAACGTCCCACAATGCTTCGGATAGTAATATTTTCAGTTTCTCCCGGAATACCTGCAACAAGACAAGATATTCCTCTGATTATCATTTCCGTCTTTACTCCAAAAGAGGAGGCTTCAATAAGCTTTTTTATAAGCTTTTTGTCAGTCAGTGAATTTACCTTTATGCCGATATAGGCAGGCTTTCCTTCCTTTGCTTTTTCGATTTCCATGTCCATCATATCCAGCAGTTTATTCTGAAGACAATTAGGCGCCACAAGAAGATGCTTTGTTTCTGTAACAGTCTGTCCAAGGCACAGGGCATTGAATACACGGTTGGCTTCCTGACCTATTTCATCATTTGCAGTCATGATTGAAAAGTCGGTGTAAATTTCTGAAGTCTTTTCGTTGTAATTTCCCGTGCCTATCTGGGTGATATATGAAATTTCGCCTTCTTTTTTCTTTGTTATAAGACACAGTTTTGAGTGGACTTTCATTTTATCAAGACCGTAAATGATCCGGCAGCCTGCATCCTCCAGACGTCTTGACCATTCAATGTTGTTTTCCTCGTCGAATCTTGCCCGCAGTTCTACCAGAACCACCACGTCCTTGCCGTTTTCAGCAGCTTCAATCAGAGCTTCCACCACCTTACTGTTTGTGGCAACACGGTAAAGGGTCATCTTTATGGAAACTACCTCCGGATTTGTGCTTGCTTCTCTCAATAGCTTCAGAAATGGCTTGATGCTTTCATACGGGAATGACAAAAGTCTGTCTTTTTCTTCTATCTGCTTCATTACTGATGATCTCATATCAATGTCAGCAGGCTTCTGTGGAACACGTCTTTTGAAGAAAAGAGATTTATTATGTCTTAGCATATCACGTACCTTGAAGATAAATGAAAGCTTCAGAGGAGCTTCAGAGTGGAAAACCTGGGATTCGTCAAGGTTCAGATATTCGCACAGTCTGGAAATAACGGCAGGGTCCATAAGACGTGAGAATTCCATTTTAACAGGCTGAAGACGGCTGCGTTTGCGTATGAGCTTCTCCATAGCCTTGCGGTAATCCTCTTCCTCACCCATTTTATCCTCTTCAGTGTCAATATCAGCACTTCTTATAATACGAATAAGCGTCTTGCTTTTTATGGTGTGATGAGAAAATACATCAGGCATAAAGTGAAGAATCAGTTCTTCTGACAGAATAAATCTGTGGGTGTTACCAGGCAGAGGAATAAGCTCAGGAATAACAGTGCTTGTACATGGAACAATGCCCAGCTTTTCGCTTCCTTTCTTTTCAAGCAGTACAACTGCGTATATTGCCTTGTTCTGCAAAAACGGGAATGGCTGCTTTTTACCGACTATCTGCGGAGAAAGAAGAGGCTCTATCTCTGCCTTGAAATAACGTTCCAGGAAGTTTGCCTCAGCTTCGGAAATAGAGTGAAAATCCACGATTTCAACACCATGCTTTTTCAGATCCTTGCATAATTTAGAATATATCATATCTTTCTCATGAAGAAGAATCCTTGATTCCTTAAAAATGGCACTGAGCTGCTCTTTGCTTGTCATGTATGTTTTATTTTCCTTGGTATCCGGCGGCAGGTCAAAAAGCGAGCCTACACGAACCATGTAGAATTCATCAAGGTTGCTCTGGAATATTGACAGAAATGAAAGCTGTTCGCACAGCGGAACACGTTCATCATTTGCTTCTTCAAGAACACGGTGATTAAACTTTAGCCACGACAGTTCTCTGTTGTCGTAGCATGAATATTTAGGCATATTTTCTACCTCCAGTAAACATATTTATAAGGCAATGCCGATGCCTTTATTATACATAAAAATACAATCATTTACAAGTTTGGTTCAGTAAAAAATTTGTAATAATTATGTAAAGGCAATGCCGTATAAAGATAAAAGCTGCTGCGATTTTACCTGCAGCAGCTTACAAAATAAAGCGTAATTATTCAGCAGTTACTGCGCAGGAAGCGATTACATCTGCCATAAGGTGAGGAGGAAGAGGCTCATAGCGAACCGGTTCTAATGTAAATTCACCTCTGCCCTGGGTCATCTGACGAAGCAGCAATGCAAAGTCACTCATTTCACGCATAGGAACTTCAGCCATAATGTCTGTCATACCTTTGAATTTTTCAGAGGGATTCATACCCAGAACTCTTCCTCTTCTCTTGTTAAGTTCGCCCATCATGTCGCCGGTATTTTCATCGGGAACACATACCTCCAGAGTGCCGATCGGCTCAAGGAGTGTGGGATCAGCCTGGCGCATACCTTCCTTGTAAGCAAGAGAAGCAGCTGTTTTAAATGACATTTCAGAGGAATCTACCGGGTGATATGAACCGTCAACCAGAATAGCCTTCAGTCCTACAACAGGGAAACCTGCAAGAATGCCCTTCTTAACAGAATCCTGAAGACCTTTTTCAACAGCAGGGAAGAAATTCTTGGGAACGGCACCGCCGAATACCTTTTCCTCAAATACAAGTTCATCAGAAAGACAAGGTTCAAATTCGATCCATACATCGCCGAACTGACCGTGACCGCCGGACTGTTTCTTGTATCTGCCCTGAACCTTAACCTTTTTGCGGATGGTTTCACGGTAAGCAATTTTTGGAACTGTCAGAGAGATCTCAACGCCGAAATCATATTTCAGCTGAGAAGCAACTGCCAGCAGGTGCTGTTCGCCAAGACCGCTGAGAATCATTTCTCTTGTATTGGGATCCTGTTCGTATGTAAGAGTCATATCGCTTTCCAGCATACGCTGCATAGCGTTTGCAATTTTTGCTTCATCACCTCGTGCAGCAGGAGCAACAGCCATTCTGTAGCTGGGTCTTGGATACTCAGGAGTTTCCAGAGCAACAGTTCTACCGGGAGCGCAAAGTGTATCACCTGTGCTGACATTCATCTTTGTAACTGCGACAATGTCACCCTTAACGGCACAGGGAATTTCTTTCTGTTTTTTGCCACAGAGGCACAGAAGTTTGCCGATCTTTTCGCTGCCGCCTGATGAAGCGTTTACAAGCTCGTCACCGCTCTTGACGCTGCCGGAAAGAACCTTCATATATGACATCTTTCCTACAAACGGGTCAGCTGCTGTTTTAAATACATAAAGCAGTGCAGGGTCATTTTCAGTGCATGAAATTTCATCAGCGTCGGCTGTGATAACTGTTTCGTGAGCCTCTGGAACAAGAAGATCCATTTCCTTCATGAGAAGTTCAATTGCTCCAAGAGTCTGTGCAGAGGCACATACAACAGGAGTGATAATGCCTTCGCATACGCCCTTGTGAATGCCGTCAATACGCTCCTTTTCTGTCAAAGGTTCGCCGGAGAAGAATTTTTCCAGAAGGTCGTCATCTGTTTCTGCAACAGCCTCTGAAAATGCCTCAATAAGACCGTCAATACGATAGCTCATTTTTTCGGAAACTTCAGCGGTGGGCATATCTGTTTCCACAGCATTGCCCTTGTCATCAAATTTATAAGCCTTCATTTCAATAAGGTTTACGTAGGAAATAACCTTTCGGTCTGCTATTACCGGTACAATAACAGGACATACAGCAGAGCCGAATTCAGATTTCAGCTCAGTGAATACATTATAGAAATTAGCGTTTTCGTCGTCCAGCTTTGTAACAACGAACAAACGTGGTTTCTGCATTTTAACAGCCTGGTCGTAAGCCTTGTGGGTGCCGACTCTTACGCCGGATTTACCGGAAACGGTAATCATAACACAGTCGCCTGCATAAATACCGGAAACCATTTCTCCTGCAAAATCAAGCATTCCGGGAGTGTCGATAAGATTAACGTCCAGATTCGGAAGACTCATTGAAGCGACTGATGTATAAACAGAGGATTTTCTCTTCATTTCCTCGGCTGTATAGTCTGATACAGTATTTTCTTCGGCGATTCTGCCCATACGTTCGGTAGTTCCGCTTTTGTAAAGCAGAGCCTCGCACAAAGTAGTTTTACCTGAACCTGCGTGACCTGCCAGTACTATGTTTTTCTTTGTAGCTGATTTGCTCATGTTAATTACGCTCCTATTCAAAAAATTAGTGTCATGTAAAATCATACAATTATTTCAACTGCATTATTTTAATTATATACCATATCACAATAAATTGCAAGGGTTTTTTTGAAAAAAAATTGATGAAATACGAAAAAATATAAAGAAAAAAATAAAAATGCCTGTTTATGCACAAAAAACAACATAAACAGGCAAATTTTTTTAAGCAATTAAAGCAGGCGGTTCCAGAACCGGGAAAAAGTTTCTAAGTACAAAGTAAACTGCCGCTGCCACGCTGAATATTATATAGAATAAAGGCTTTCTCGGAAGAATATACACATCTTTTCCGAAAGACAGAAGCACAAATTCAATATACAAAGCTGCGACAGCTGCAAACAGGCAGCATACAACGGCATTGCACCTCAAGGCAAGCCAGATATTTCCTGCCATGAGTGCCAGAATGCACCGTGTAAGTCCGCATCCCGGGCAGTATATGCCTAAGGTTGTGAAAGAAACACATGAAGGCAGTTTGTTTTCAGCAATGTATAATGCCAGGTCACGGAGAAAAATGCAGCACAGCACAAATATAACCGGAATTATCAGAAGTACTGTACGCACCCATGTTTTGTGAAGCATGGAATCAGTCAACCAGAACCGGATCGAAATTCTCAGTCCAGGGCAGACCCCATTTATTGAGAGCCTCCATAAAAGGATCCGGATCAAATTCTTCAATGTTATATACACCCGGCTTTTTCCACTTGCCGGTCATAACCATCATAGCGCCGATCATTGCAGGAACGCCTGTTGTGTATGAAACAGCCTGTGAACCCACTTCCTTGTAGCATTCCTGGTGGTCGCAGACGTTGTAAACGTAGTAGGTTTTTTCCTTGCCGTCCTTGATTCCTTTAAATATACAGCCGATATTTGTTTTGCCAACAGTTCTGGGACCAAGAGAAGCTGGATCCGGAAGAACAGCCTTCAGAAACTGAAGTGGAACGATCTCCTTGCCCTCATACATGATGGGCTCAATTGAAGTCATGCCCACATTTTCAAGGCATTTCAGATGTGTAAGATAGCTCTGACCGAATGTCATAAAGAATCTGATACGCTTAACACCCTTGATGTTGATTGCCAGGGACTCCAGTTCCTCGTGATGGAGAAGATACATATCCTTTTCGCCCACCTGGTCGAAGTTATACACACGCTTTATCTCCATAGGTTCAGTTTCCACCCACTGACCGTTTTCGATATAGCTGCCTTTTGCGGAAACTTCACGGATATTTATTTCCGGATTGAAGTTTGTAGCGAAGGGATATCCGTGGTCGCCGCCGTTGCAGTCCAGAATGTCGATATAGTGTATCTCATCGAAATAATGCTTCTGTGCATATGCGCAGAATACGCCTGTAACGCCGGGATCAAAGCCGCTTCCTAAAAGTGCAGTGATGCCAGCTTTTTCAAACTTCTCACGATATGCCCACTGCCATTTGTACTCAAATTTGGCTGTATCCTCAGGTTCATAGTTTGCAGTGTCCACATAGTCTGTCTTAGTGGCAAGACAAGCGTCCATGATTGTGAGGTCCTGATAGGGAAGAGCCACGTTTATAACAATATCCGGCTTTTCCTTTTCAATAAGAGCAATAAGCTCGTCAACGTTGTTTGCATCCACCTGAGCTGTAGTTATTTTTGTGGAGGTTTTGCTTTCAAGGTCAGCCTTGAATTTGTCGCATTTTGATTTTGTACGGCTTGCAATGCAGATCTCTGTAAATACCTCGCTGTTCTGGCAGCACTTGTGGATAACTACTCCTGCAACGCCGCCGGCGCCGATTATTAAAGCCTTTCCCATTTTTAAAACATTCCTTTCAGATTACTTATTTTTTGTTTTCCGATTCTCTCAGAGCGTCACGCACATTATTTGGTATAGCAAAACAACCCTGATGAAGTATCGTATTATAATACTTTGTTTTAAGACCAAGACGATTCCAGCGCATTGCCTGGAGATCCGTTCTGGGGTCAAATTTTTTTGAAGCGAAGCCGAAAAGCCAGTGTCCCGACGGATAAGTCGGAATATGTGCCTGATAAACAAGGGCGACAGGGAACAGTGACTTTATGCGGCTGTGGGCACGTTTCATGGAATTTCTGTAGGATTCATAGAATGTGCTTTCATGCTGATTTACAAGAATGCCATCGACAGATAATGCCTTGTAGCAGTTCCCGTAAAATTCCTTTGTGAAAAGACCTTCTCCCACGCCGAATGGGTCGGTGGAATCCACAATAATAAGGTCATACATTCCTTCAGGCACACGCCTTACAAAACGCAGACCGTCCTGATAGTGAATATTAACTCTCGGGTCATCAAGACTGCAAGATGTAAAGGGCAGAAATTCCCTTGCAAGCTCCACAACTTTGTAGTCTATCTCTACCATATCTATATGCTCAATTGTATCATAGCGGCACAGTTCTCTCACAGTACCGCCGTCGCCTGCACCGATAACAAGTACCTTTTTTATATCGGGATTTGTAGCCATAGGAATATGGGTGATCATTTCATGGTAGACATATTCGTCCTTTTCAGTGAGCATAAGCAGACCGTCAAGAGTCATAACTCTGCCGAATTCATTTGATTCAAAAATGTCTATACGCTGAAAGTCGCTCTGAACTGAGGCGAGCTGTTTGTCTATGCGTATGGACATACGCACATGGTCGGTGTGGTTTTCCGTATACCAGATATCCATTTATAATGCCTCCTTTATAACCTGGAGTGTTTCTATGTTCATATCCTGCGGACCTGTAAGGAAACAGCCCTTTTCCTTAGCGTAGCATATGTAATCTATTATATCCTTTGTAATGCGTTCGCCTGGTGCAAGAATGGGTATTCCGGGAGGATAGCACATAACGAATTCGCAGCAGACGGCACCTGCACTTTCCCTCAGAGGAACGACCTTCTGATCGGCATAAAATGCAGTCTGCGGAGGAAGTGCCACGTCCGGAGCAATATATTCACTTGAAAGCAAACCTGTAGCGTCACCGCCGTATATTCGCTTTATCTCGGAAAGTGCTGAGATAAGACGTTCTATCTCAAGGGCTCTGTCGCCTGCGGTAACAATGGCGAGTATATTACCAATATCTCCGAATTCTATCTGAATGCCGTACTCATCACGGAGCAGGTCATAGACTTCAATGCCTGCAAGTCCTGTATTTCTTGTATGAATGGATAGCTTTGTTTTATCAAAGGCATAGAATGAGCTTCCGTTGCAGCATTCTTCACCGTAGGCGTAATATCCGCCGATGCAGTTTATCTCTTCTCTTGCATATTCAGTAAACTGAACGGTTTTGCGGAACATATCTCTGCCATTCAGTGCAAGGTTCCTTCTTGCAAGGTCCAGGGATACCATAAGCAGATAGGATGCGCTTGTAGTCTGGGTAAGGTTGATAATTTGTCTTACCCTGTCAGCATTGACATTTTCGCCGCAGAGGAGAAGTGCGCTCTGGGTAAGGGAGCCTCCTGTTTTGTGAATGCTGACTGACGCCATATCCGCACCTGCCGCCATTGCGGACACAGGAAGGTCTTCTCCGAAGTAGAAGTGGGTGCCGTGTGCCTCGTCGGCAAGCAGCATCATTCCGTGGGAATGGGCAAGCTCAGTGAGCTTTTTTATATCAGCACAAACGCCGTAATAGGTGGGATTGTTTACAAGGATTGCCTTTGCGTCCGGATTTTCAAGGACAGCCTTTTCAACAGCTTCATAGGACATTCCAAGGGGAATGCCAAGCTCCTTGTTTTCGTCCGGATCAACGTATACAGGTATGGCACCGTTAAGTACAAGAGCATTTATGGCGCTTCTGTGGACATTTCTGGGCATGATGAGTTTTTCACCTGCCTTGCAGGCGGTCATTATCATAGCCTGATTTGCACTTGTGGCGCCTCCTACGATGAAGAAGGCATTTTTTGCCCCGAAAGCTTCTGCTGCCAGTTCCTGTGCTTCTTTAATAACGGAAACCGGATGGCACAGATTATCCAGATTTTTCATGGAATTTACGTCCATTTTAACGCAGGCTTCTCCTAAGAATGAAGCAAGTTCTCTGTTTCCTCTGCCGCCTTTGTGACCGGGAACATCAAATCTTACCACACGGTTTGAGCGATGCTCTTCCATTGCTTCAAGAAGCGGAGCGTCATTCTGGGTAAGGATCTTTCCCATGGCAGTACCTCCTTATTCGTAAATATTCCGTCCGCTGAAAATTTCTATCATTTCCCTGCGCAGTCGGTCGGTAATATCAAGACGTACTCTGGGACTGAGTTCATACTCGTCTGTTTTAAAGAGATAATCCTGAAGACGCATATCCTTTACAAGCATTCTTGTATGGAAAAGGTTCGACTGATACACATTCATATCCACAGCGTCATATTTCATAAGGATATCGTCGCTTATATAGTCCTGTATTGAAGTGATCTTATGGTCTATGAAATATTTTTTACCGCTGACATCACGTGTAAAGCCTCTCACACGATAATCAATGGTGATAATATCAGAATCAAAGCTTCTGATAAGATAGTCAAGAGTATTAAGCGGAGAGATCTCGCCGCAGGTGGCAACATCAATATCCGCACGGAATGTTGTGACCTCATTATCCGGGTGACTTTCCGGGAAGGTATGCACTGTAACGTGGCTTTTGTCAAGATGAGCGTGAACATTTCTTCCGGGAGAAAGAAACGCAGCGCCCTGATTGCAGGAAGAATCCATATTTTCCGGAGCCACATTTCCCTCGGCAATAAGCACATTGACGGAAGCACCCTGGGGTTCATAATCCTGCTTTGAAATGTTAAGCACCGTAGCGCCTATCATTTCCGTTACATCACAGAGAATTTTTGTAAGTCTTTCTGAATTATACTGTTCATCGATATACTTGATGTAATCCTGCTTTTCACGTTCTGATTTTGCATAGCATACATCGAAAATGTTGAAGCTCAGCGCCTTCGTCAGATTATTGTACCCGTACAAAGCCAGCTTTTTTTCCAACCCTACCATCACAGCCTTTCTCAATAGTCATATTGATTTATTATACCATGTTTCCAGAATAATTTCAACTATAATTTAAATATATTTTCAGATTTTACATTAAATAAAAAAAGCCGGAAGGCAGTGGAACGTATTTTCCAAAGCTTTTCCGGCCCTTATACAATTTTAGATGAGCTTAGCACCGCATGAACCGCAGAACTTTACACCGGGTTCGTTTTTGGCTCCGCACAAATGACAGACGCCTTCAAGGCTTTTGATAATACTCTTTTCGGCGTCATCAGACGTTTCTGTACTACTTGAATTGTTGTTGTCGGAAACGTCTATGTCTATATTCCTGATGCTTTCATTTTCAGATGTGTTTGCCTGTAAATTGTCCTGCACAGGAACAGAAGCTGCTACAGGTTCCAAGACAGGATCTGAAACTGGTTCTGCAGCTGGTTCCGCATTCGCTTCAAAAGATGATGTTTCAGCTTTATCGGCTTTTTTAGCTTTTAAAAGCTTAATTATTTTACAGATAAGTATTCCCACAGATGCTATGATCATGCTTGACAGAAGGAAGATAACATTATCGCCGCAGCTGTTTACAAACTGTGAGGGAAGACTGTCAGCATAGGGAGTAAGGCTGTTCTGAACCTTGAATGCGCATACAAGAAGCATTACAACAAGTTCTCCGGCAAGAACTGAAGCCGGGGCTATACTGCAGGCAATGCCAAGACCACGGATTGCGGAGGGAACACGTCTGGTGGTCTGAACCCATAATCCAAACCAGAGGATTACAGCAGATATTGCACACCAGAAGCAGATATCTCCTGCCAGAAAATCCGTAATGCCGCTTCCTGCTATTTTGCTGTATACATTGATTATCTCAGAGCTTTTAGTTCGTATGCTCATACACAGAGAAAGTACGAAAGCTGACAAAAGGATAAGAATAAAAAATACAACAGATAAAAATGTTTTGAAACCGCCGCCTTTTTTCTTTTGAGATGCGGAAGTCTTTGCTTTTGTTTCCATAATATGAAGCCTCCTTAATATTTTTAAATTATTATATCACTTTACCGGAATTTTGTCAATTGCCATCTAAGGCGTTTTTTGTACTGCGATTTCTAATGTGACGTATGCAGAAAATTATAAATGCCGTAAAGAATACACCAAGCAATGCTCCGGCGCTGTCGATACATACATCTCTGAATGCCGGACCTCTTCCTTCTGAGAAAAACTGGTGTATTTCATCTGTACAGGCGTAAATTACACAAAAGATGAAGGAAGTTATCATAAATCTCTTAACACGAAGGGCGTATGCACTCCAGCATGACAATGTACCCAGTGCAAAGAATATGGAAAAATGAGCCATTTTCCTTATAAGAAAGCTGTATTTTCTTATATCATCGTATGTTATTTCATTTACAGATACGCCTCTGAAAAATGCCAGTATATGGCTTAGCAGACCTTTGCTGAGTCTTGATGACTGATCTCCGTTCTGCATTGAGAAAATAAATATAGCTGCTGCGCAGCAGACGGTAAGAACCAATGGGAGTATCTTTTTAAAATAATTATGTTTAATAACAGATCATCCTTTCGTGATATTGCCATTATAATATATTGCATAATTCCTGAAATATTTCACAGTCTATATTCAAGGAGCGTGAAAGACAATGGATATTTTTAAAATTATACTCACATCAGCGGCAAGTATAATCGCACTGTTTATTCTAACAAAGCTTATGGGAAACAAGCAGGTATCACAGCTTAGTATGTTTGATTATATAATAGGTATATCTATCGGTTCCATTGCAGCTGAATTTTCCACAGAGCTTGAAAATCCGGAATATACCCTTGCATCCATGATCGTTTATGCAGTTATTGCATATCTTGTTTCTGTAATAACCGGCAAATCGACACGTCTGAGAAAAATTATCATCGGCAGACCTCTTATACTATTTGATAAAGGAAAGCTTTACAGGAAAAATTTCAAAAAGGCACGTATAGATATAAGTGATTTTCTGACTCACTGCAGGGCACAGGGATATTTTGATCTGTCGCAGATACAGACAGCGGTTTTTGAATACAATGGTTCGATCAGCATTCTTCCTGTGGAGAAGAACAGACCTCTTGAGCCTTCTGACATGAATCTTGATCCAGTTCAGCAGAATATACTTGTAAATGTTATTCTGGACGGAAATATAAACGAGGAAAATCTGAAGCATACCGGAAATGACAGAACATGGCTTCAGAAGCAGCTTAAAAGTCATGGCTTTCATAATGAAAGAGAGGTTTTTCTGGGGCTTGTTAATACTGCCGACAATACGGCTTTGCTGTACGGGATAGATGTGAAAAGCAACAGCATGGATCCTTTTGAATAAAATCTCCCTGCAGGGCTTTCATACAATGGTGCTTGCATTTTATGTGAAAATATGATATGATATAATGGTACTGTGTATGAAAGGAGCCATAAAGCAATGAAGATAGTACTGGCGTCAGGTTCACCGAGAAGGCGTGAGCTTATGAATTATATAACTGAAGATTTTATCGTATGCACTTCAAATGCAGAGGAAAATCTTCCTTATGGAATTGATCCCTTTAAGGCCGCTGAATATCTTGCTGTTCAGAAGGCATCGGCAGCTGCAACAGAGCGTCCGGATGATATTGTGATAGGCTGCGATACCATAGTGATAGTTGACGGCAAAATTCTTGGCAAGCCTTCCGGTGAAGAAGATGCACGAAATATGCTGAGAACTCTTTCCGGCAGGACTCATGACGTGGTAACAGGCTGTGCTGTTGGTTACGGAGGAGAAATACATTCCTTCTCAGAAAAAACAGGTGTTTCATTCTATGCGCTTTCGGAAGAGGAAATCGAAGAATATCTTGCTACAGGAGAATCCTTCGATAAAGCAGGCGGCTACGGCATACAGGGCAAGGGTGCGCTCTTTGTAAGCGGAATAAAGGGAGATTATTATAATGTTGTGGGACTTCCCATTGCGGCACTTTCACGAAAGCTCAGAGAAATAATCAGACAAAACAAAGGAGAACAGTAATATGAATAAAAAGGATCTTAATGAACTTCGAAAGAATTTTTCACAGGCAAGCGATCTGTTTACGCTTAATCATGTGGTATCTGCATTTGTGGACGCTGAAAAGAATATACGATGCGTAAAATCTGATCCATTTCACAATATACCTTCAGAGGAAAGTGACTGTTACATGGAAACACTTCGCCGTGTTCTGGCAGGAACTTTAGGAAAGGGACTTCTTGAATATGAGTTCCCGAACGAAGCTTACGAGGAAGCAGGTCCTCAGCATATTCTATATAATGCACTTTCATGCAGACTTGCAGATGAAAGTGCCGTGAATCTTATGCTTGACCAGATCGTAAAGAAAATGGACTATATCTCTACATATGCAATACTTATAGGCCACTGTACATATACAGTTTTCAACAAGACGAAAAATGATGAAATAAACCCTTATGACAGCGTGGAATATTCATTCCTTGTGACAGCAATTTGTCCTGTTGAAGTGAGAATAGACGGACTGATTTACAATGAAGACGAAAATGCCATTGAGAAAAAATCCGCATATGACCGCATTGTATCAGAAGTTCCCACAGACGGATTTCTTTATCCCACATTTACAGGCAGAGGTCCTGACGTTAATCATGTGCTTTATTCTGCACGGAAGCCTAAAGAAGTGAATGCGTCAATTATTGAGAATGTTCTCGGCTGCAAATTTGTCTGCACAGCTAATCAGGAGAAGGAAAGCTTTCATTCCCTTATGGAGGATATCGTTGCAGACGAGCTGAGCTATGCAGTTATAACAGAGGTAAATGACAAGCTGAAAAGCATTGCAGAGGAATATAAAAATGACGCTGAACTGCCTTCTGTTGATGATATCCAGATGAGGGATATTCTCCTTGATTCCGGAGTAAGCGAAGAAAAAGCAGAAAAGGTTCAGAATATTTACCGTGAAATAACAAGAGAAAAGCCTCTTTCTGTATGCAATCTGACAGAAAACAAAACCACTATTACAACAGAAGGAATATCTGTACAGATAGCAAAGGACGCAACGAACAAGGTGCGTACTCAGTACATAGACGGCAGACGTTTTCTGCTTATAGACCTTGAAGAGCCTCAGATTCAGGTAAACGGCATGAATGTTACATTGCAGGAAATGCCGGAGATTTTCGGTGACATAACTGAAAATGAGCAGGAGGAATCTGAAGAAGTTTACACAGAAGAATAAGAAAAATCAGCATCACAGCAAAAAATGCCGTGATGCTGTTATTTTTACAGTAAAATGATAAATGAGAAATTATTCTCTGAGCGATGCACCAAGGTCGCCCAGTGACTTGAGTACACGCTTCATAGCGGCGTCAGCCTGTTCATCGGTGAGAGTACCCTCGTGTGAACGCATACTGATGGAGAATGAAACGCTCTTCATGCCCTCAGCAATCTGCTTGCCCTTGTAAACGTCGAAAAGTGTAACCTTTTCAAGAATCTTTCCTACAGCATTCTTTATAGCTTTTTCCATAGTTCCCACAGGGAGAGAATCCTCACAGAGCAGTGAAAGATCTCTTGTAATTGCCGGGAATTTCGGGCTTGGCTGATATGTGATCTCTGTAACTGACAGAGGCATCATTTCATTTATATTCAGTTTAGCAGCATAAACTCTTGTGCCGAAACCGTATGTTTCCTGTACAGCAGGATGAATTTCACCCAGATAACCGATAGCCTGTCCCTTGCAAAGGATAACAGCACTTCTTCCAGGGTGCAGTGCGCAGGTTTCCTCAAATTCGTTGCTTTCAGAGCAGCGTACATATTCGCAGTCATAAATTCCTGCTTCAGCAAGCAGTGCGTCAATAGTACCCTTCATATCGAAGAAGTCGATATTATCGCCGTACATACCTATTGTAAGACGTGTGGGTTCATTCGGAAGCTTGCCTTCTTCTGTTGGAATATATTCCTTGCCGATTTCGAAAAGCTTTACAGAAGCATTTCTGTTTTTGTAATTGCCTGAGAGAATGTCAAGCATGGAAGGAAGTGTTGTTGTTCTCATAATGCTTGTGTCTTCGCCCAGAGGATTCATAATAGTAATAGTATCACGAAGCTTGCTGTCAGCAGGAAGACCTATTTTGTCGAAGCATTTAGGTGATGTGAATGAATAAGTGAGAATTCCGCAGCAGCCGAGAGAAACCATTGTGTTTTCGATAGTTCTGAGGTATTTCTGTTCCGGAGTAAGGATTGCATTTGCAGCACCGGTAAGAACGGTTGAAGGAATGTTGTTGTAACCGTAAATACGTGCAACTTCCTCTGCAATATCAGCAGGACGTTCAAGGTCGATACGGAAGCTTGGTGAAATGCACTTGCCGTCCTTAACTTCGATGCCAAGTCCATTCAGAGTCTTTATCATTTCCTCCTCAGAAATATCAGTACCCAGGAAGCCGTTTATCCATGCAGGATCAAAGGGAATCTCATTTCTGGGCTTAATATTCTTTACAACATCAATGTGAGTTGTAACAGGTTCACCTGCGCCAAGCTCTTCCACAAGCTGCAATGCTCTTGTAAGAGAACGCAGACAGCCTTCAGCGTCAAGACCTTTTTCATAACGGGCAGAAGCGTCTGTGCGCATACCAAGCTTCTTTGCTGTGCGGCGAACCTGTACAGGCTCGAAGTAAGCAGATTCAAACACAACAGTAGTTGTGTCATCCATGATTCCGCTGTATTCTCCTCCCATAACGCCTGCAACTGCAATAGGCTTTTCGGAATCTGCAATAACCAACATTTCGGAGGAGAGCTTTCTTTCCTGCCCGTCAAGTGTGGTGATTTCTTCTCCGTCCTTTGCATTTCTTACGATAATATGTGAATCCTTGACATAGCGAAGGTCAAAAGCGTGCATAGGCTGACCGTATTCAAGCATTACGTAGTTGGTAATGTCAACCAGATTGTTTATAGGACGAACACCGCTCGCACGAAGACGTTCACGCATCCATCTTGGAGAAGGACCTATCTTAACGTTCTTTACAATGCCTGCTGCATAACGAGGGCAGAGAGTTTCATTTTCAATATCAACCTTCAGATATTTGTTTATGTCATCTTCCACACCCTTGAATGAAGGTTCCTCCAGACACAGCTCAGTATCAAAAGTTACAGCTGCTTCTCTTGCAAGACCCACAACTGACAGACAATCGGGACGGTTTGATGTTATTTCAAACTCAACGGAGGTATCGTTCAGTCCGATAGCTTCATGGATATCCTGACCGATTTCGCATTCCTCTTCTATGAGGAAAATTCCGTCAGCAATAGCATACGGGAAATCGTGAGTTGTAAGACCCAGTTCACCCAGAGAACAGAGCATACCGCAGCTTTCAACACCTCTCAGCTTGCCCTTTTTGATTTTTATGCCGCCGGGAAGTTCTGCACCCACCAGCGCAACGGGAACAATATCTCCTGCACTTACATTGGGAGCGCCGGTTACTATCTGGATAGGTTCTCCCTGACCAACGTCAACCTGGCAAACTACAAGGTGGTCGGAGTTTTCGTGGGGTACGACTGACAGAAGCTTTCCCACAACAACATTTTTAATTTCACTGCCCTCTGTTTCAAAGCATTCCACCTTAGAACCGCTCATTGTCATTCCGGAACAGAATTCAGCAGTGGTGATGTCCTTTTTAATGTAATCAGAAAGCCACTTCATGGATAAATTCATTGTCTTATTCTCCTTTCCGTTTTATCAGAACTGTTCGAGGAAACGGTAATCGTTTTCAAACAGAAGACGCATATCACTGATGTTGTAACGGCGCATAACGATTCTTTCAAGACCCAGACCAAATGCAAAGCCTGAGTATACGCTGCTGTCAATGCCGCATCCTTCCAGAACCTTCGGGTGAACCATACCTGCACCAAGAAGCTCGATAAATCCTTCATTCTTGCAGATGCGGCATCCCTTGCCGTGACAGTTGAAGCACATTACGTCAACCTCGGCGCTGGGTTCAGTGAAAGGGAAGTGGTGAGGTCTGAGTCGGATTGTGCATTCCTCACCGTAAAGACGCTTCATCAGCATTTCAAGGGTGCCTTTGAGGTCAGCCATTGTAATGCCCTTATCCACAACAAGACCTTCAATCTGGTGGAAAAGCGGAGAATGAGTAGCGTCAACAGCGTCAGAACGGAAAACTCTTCCCGGTGAAATTACACGGATCGGAGGCTTCTTGTTTTCCATAACATGAACCTGTACGGATGAAGTCTGTGTACGCAGAAGAATATTATCAGTAATATAAAATGTATCCTGGGTATCTCTTGCAGGGTGGTCCGGCGGAAGGTTCAGAGCCTCAAAGTTATAATAATCGTACTCAACTTCGGGACCGTCTGCTATTTCAAAGCCCATGCCCAGGAATATTTCCTTTATTTCATTTTCCACAATTGACAGCGGGTGAAGACTGCCCACAGACTGCTTCTTGCCGGGAAGAGTAACGTCTATGGTTTCAGAGGCAAGACGGGCTTCTGTTTCAAGTCTGGTAATTTCAGCTTGTTTTGAGGAAACAGCTTCCTCAATGCTGCTGCGGACTTCATTAGCCAGCTGACCCATTACAGGTCTTTCTTCAGCACTGAGCTTGCCCATTTGTTTGAGGATAGCAGTCAGTGCACCTTTTTTGCCAAGGTACTTTACACGCAGTGCGTCAAGTTCTCTGGCATCTCCAACGGCTGCAAGTTCAGCAGCAGCTTCGGAGCGGATAGCTTCCAGTTGTTCTTTCATATTTTTTCATCCTTTCACGGCATTGCCGCATATTTTTAAAGCCGTCAGGAAACGGTATAAAAAAAGCCTTGTCCCGAAAACAGGACAAGACACAGCTTGCAAAAAACCACCCATTTCCCAAGAGCCATCACTCTCTTGTCTTTAACGCAGACATTACGTCTAAGCCTACAGCAGAAGTTTCAGCATAGCCACTCGGAAGTGAACTTCAAAATCAATGCAGACAGCGCACTTTCAGCCATGATACGCCTCTCTGATGAATACATTCTGATTTCTACTCTCTTCGTCACAGTGTTATAATAGTATTATAGTCAATTTCAAAAAAAAAATCAAGTCTTTTCTTGAAATTTAACAAATTTTGTGGTAAAATAGTTATATAAATAAATCTTTATTCTATCTAAAAGGAGAATTTAACCATGACAGACAATTTCGCTGAGCGTCTTGTAAAGAAAAAACCAGATTCATCCGACAATATGAAAAAATTTATGATAATTCTTGGGACGGTTATCATTACAGCAGTTACAATGTATCTGGCATTTGTCACCGGGCTTTATCTTATTCTTGCCATTACCATGGGTGTGATTTATGGTGCGTACTACTTTTTCCGAGATACGAACATTGAATATGAGTATACCTTTACAAATGGCGAACTTGACGTTGACAAGATCATCGGACAGAGAAGAAGAAAGCATCTTATTACCATTAATACAGCAAAGCTCATTGATTTCGGTGAAGTCAATGCGGATACTCCGGATAATCAGGATGCAACTTTGTTCCTCTGCAGTGACAATACTGACGAAGGTGAATATTACGCTGACGCAGAAGACGAGGAATACGGAAAGATACGGCTTATTTTTACTCCTGACGAAAAGATGGTTTCCTACATTGAAAAAACAATGCCTCGTATTATAAAGTACAGAAAGCAGCGTTGAACTGAGGTGTTTATAATGAAATGGATATTACTTTATTTGATTATCATTAATCTGATTGCATATGGAGCAATGGGTATAGACAAACGCCGTGCAGTGAAAAATAAGAGGCGTATTCCGGAAAAGACATTATTTATGTTTGTGCTTCTGGGCGGAGGAATTGGCGGTACAGCCGCAATGTATGTATTCCGTCATAAAACAAAACACTGGTATTTTGTAATAGGCTTTCCTTTTATAGCACTGGTGGAGCTTGTGGGCCTTATGCTTCTGTATTATTATATTTTCATGTGAAATTATTGTTAAACTATAACAAATATACATACGGATTGTTGTGACTAATCACGGAATTAAGCGCAATTTTTTAGAATCGCTGTACAAAAAAATGGTATTTTGATATAATGTATCTATCTATAAAAATGAATGGAGATTGATTTATGCGATTAAATTGCAGGCGATTTTTATCTGCGCTTACAAGTTTAGTGTTTTTTGCATCAGCTGTATGCTATAGCGTTAATGCAGAGGAAGAGGAAACAGAATTTATATCAGAAGATGTTATCCTGCTGACTGATGAAAATACTTCAAATGCCCAGATTGAAAACTGGCTTTCTGTTGCAGGAGAAGTATTAAAGTATTATTCTGAATATTCTGCTGGTCTTGAACCGCTGGTTACTGAAAGAAACTGGCGTTTTTATGATGTTATTCCGGATAAGGTGATAAATCTGACTGATGCAGTATATTTCCTTGAAATATACTCATTGCAGGGTGCCGGAATAGAATTCAGCGGATACATACCAAAGCGTGACGGTTCATATTCACCGGTAACAACAGCAGTCACAACCAAACAAACCACTTCAGAAATTACTTCTGCAACCAGCAGTTCCTCTGATATGCCACAGACTACCGTAACAACAGCAAAGCCTACAACCACAAGCAAAACAAATACCACAACCGCAAAAACTACAACGACAACCAAAACAAATACCACAACTGCCAAAACTACGACGACAACCAAAACAAATACCACAACTGCCAAAACTACGACGACAACCAAAACAAATACCACAACCGCAAAAACTACAACGATAACCAAAACAAATACCACAAATGCAAAGACAACAACAAGCAAACCGGTTATATCTTCATCAAGCAAAACAATGGTTTCTCAGATAACTTCTGATTCTGATGATACCACTTCAGTGACTTCCACAACTACTGTAACAACTACAGTTATAACACGTCCGCCGTTGGCAAGCGGTATAGATGTATCAGTTTATCAGGGGCAGGTTGACTGGAAAGCAGTTAAAGAGAGTGGTGTGGAATTTGCAATCATCCGTGCCGGTTATGGCAAGCATATCAATCAGGAAGACAAGTATTTCGATATTAATATGAAAAAAGCAAAGGAAGCCGGCATTGACTGCGGTGCATACTGGTTTAGTTACGCTACGACTCCCGAAGACGCTTTAAAAGAAGCTGATGTGTTTTACGAAGTAATAAAGGATTACAAATTCGAATATCCCATTTTCTTTGACTATGAAACAAGTGCGCAATACGAACTTGAACCAGAAGAAAGCACCGCTATTATTCATGCCTTCTGCGACCGGATGGAATCATACGGGTATTATGTTTCTCTGTGCAGCTATGTTAATTTCTTAAACACACGAATAGAACCTGAGATTTTTGAAAGTTTTGATACATGGATTGCTCACTATAATGTGCAGGTGCCTTTATTTAGCAGAAACTATGGAATATGGCAGTATTCATGTACAGGCAGAATTCCCGGCATTGAAACAGATGTTGATCTGAATTATGCGTACTACAATTATCCGAATATTATGATAAAGAATAATTTAAACGGCTTTTAAAATGGAGAGTAAAAAATGAAAGAGAAAAAGAAAACAAATATTATTGTCAGGGTAATGCTTTTTGTTATGTTTCTTGCCGTTTCCGCTGTGGCTATTGTTTTTTTCATTATGTCTAAGCAATGCGGAGGAAGCCGTGATATACAGCAGATGAATGTCGAGCTTCCCACTTCCGAAACAACTGTCACAACTACCACAACTACTGTTACAACAACTAAGGCAACTACAACAACAACTACTACTGAAAAGGAAATAGATTATGAAATGAAACTGGATATCTCCAATGTTGCACAGTATAAATCTGTAAATGATGATGTAGCAGGCTGGATATACATAAAGGATACAGTAATCAATTACCCGGTAGTTCACGGAGTCAGCAACGAACAGTACATACATTCTGACTGGAAGGGAAACAGTTCTTTCGCCGGCTGTATTTATGAGGATTTCCGTGGCGATCTTGATGATAAAAATCTGACTCTTCTTTATGGCCATAATATGGGTGACGGCTCTATGTTTCACGGAATAAAGAATTTTTTGAATGAAGAATGGGGCAAAGAACATCCATATTTTGAAGTTGCCTCTGAGGACAAGCGATATCTTTATGAAGTTATTTCAGCCGGTGTGCTTTACGGTGAATCCGGTGCGGATTTCTCATACTGGCTTCCGTCCCAGCCAACTGATCTGAAGCTTGACAAAAACGATTTTGAAAAATATGTACGTAATATAAAATCTACCGCAAACGTCCTTTATTGCAAAGATGATGAACTTCCTGAATACGGTGACCGCATAATAGGTCTGCAAACCTGTTATTCAGGGAATAACGACGGTATGCGATGTGTTGTTTTCGCAAAATGTCTGGGTGAGCGATAGAAAAATATCATCTTGATTCTGAGAAACGCTCATTCTGTGTGATGAGCGTTTTCTTATTATAAGGAGGAACTGTGATGGAGTTTACAGTTATAAGGAGGAACTGTGATGGAGTTTACAGACGGAAATATCAGAGAGATTGCTTTTTCTGAAATATGCAGTCTTTTTCCGGAAAGAAGGAAGGACTCACATAAGGGAGATTTCGGAAGACTTCTTTGCATTACAGGAAGCAGAAGAATGCCTGGTGCCTCACTGATGTCAGTATATTCTGCCCTGAGAAGCGGTGCAGGACTTGTAACTGCTGCAACGGCAGAGGAAAATATACCGGCATTGTCATCACGCTGTTTTGAGGCAATGTTTCTGCCATTGAAAACCGATGATAAGGGTTTTATTACATGGCACGGCAATGAAGATATTCTCTGCGGCATGATAAGCAAGTCTGACGCTGTGCTGATAGGCTGCGGAATTGGTTTAACGGAAGAAACTGTTCTTATGACAAAAAATGTCATCCGTTTAACAAAATGTCCTCTTATCATAGATGCAGATGGTCTAAATGCAGCAGCCGGCTGCATAGATATTATTGCAGACAGAGAAGAACCTGTCATTCTTACTCCTCACCCGGGTGAAATGGCTCGGATAGCTAAAGTGTCTGTACAGGAAGTTCAGAGAAGCAGGGTGTATACTATTAATAATATGATGAAACAATTACCGGGTGCTGTGATAGTATTGAAGGGCCACGGAACTCTCGTGGGTTATAAAAATGAGATTTTCATTAATACCACAGGCAATCCCGGAATGAGCCGCGGAGGAAGCGGAGATGTTCTTGCAGGAATGACAGCTGCATTTGCTGCACAGAAGCTCACTCCGCAGGACGCAGCAAAAGCAGGAGTATACCTTCACGGAATGGCAGGAGATATTGCAGCAGAAAAATTCAGTCAAACCGCCATGCTTCCACGTGATATTATTGAGTGTATACCTGAGGCTTTTCTGAAGGCAGAAAGAAACAGATAATAAAGGACGTTAAATCATAAATAATTCAGTCATCAATACTTACAAGGAGATTAGATGCTATGAAAAGACTGATTATGGTTGTAACGGTATGTATTGCTTTTTGCCTTTGTACTGCCTGCGGAAAAAGCGGCGGCATTTCAGCAAAGGCGGAGCAGAAACTCAGCGGAAGCTTTTCATCTGATTTTACGATAGAGCTTGATGATTTTACCGCTGAAGGAATGCTTACAAGGTATGATTCGGGAATATGGAGCGTATACTTTGAATCTCCTGCAGAGGTATCCGGCGTACAGCTTGATTTCAGCGGAGATGATGTATCAGCTTCATATAAAGGATTATCTTTTTCAGTTCCTCAGTCGGTACTTCCTTCAAAGGCTTTGCTTCTGCAGATGATCAGAGCTGTTGACGATGCAGCATCAGAGGAAACGATAAGCGGCAGCAGTAAAGATGACCTTATTGAAATTGAAGGTGAACTTGAAGGAGAACCTTATTTATTATTTCTGAACAGCGACGGCAGCCTTGCAGAATTCAGAATGGAAAATATGGGCGGTTACATAAAATTCAGTGAGTTTACATCAGAAATCAAAATGACCACTACATCTGCAACTGTTGAATCTCTGATAATAACCACCGGCGAATCTTCTGAAAGCAGTAACGAACAGTAAAAAAAGGGCAGTTCTTGCAATAAAGAGCTGCCCTGTATTAATTTGTATAATACCTTGTAATAGCTGTAAAAAACACATATTTTTCCGTAATATATGCAAAAATAAAAAAAATTTACGTGAAATTATTATTGACAAGATGTTATATTTGTGATAGAATGTGAGTAGCCATATATTGATGAAATGGTGAAATAATTGAAAGGATGATAGCTTATGAAGACTAAAAAACATCGGTTTTTAAGCTCAGCGCTGGCAGCTATCGTAGCAGCATCGCAAGTTGTTACATCTGTGCCGGCAATCAGAGCGTCAGCTGATGTGACGAATGGCTGTACATCAGGCAATCCTGTCGATAATCTCTCTGCGGACAGCACTGATCAGATTACTGACGTGGATCTTCTTGTTGGTCATGGCCATGCTCTGGCGTCAAATGCAAATTCGGTAGATCAGGTAATATCCAATGCAAACGCAACATATTTCCTTGGTATCGCCAGCCAGTTTGCTGTATTTCTTGATGGCGATATGAATGTTTCGGAAGCCGATTCGGAAGGCCGTAACGCAGTAAAAGGAAACTTTACATTTACAGGAGGCTACAACTATCAGGCGGGTGACGGTGACTACGGTACTTCCACTCCTCTTGGAAAGCTTGAAGAGTATCAGAATGTTACAAACTTTGCTCACATAATAGTAGGCGGAGAAACAATAAAAAGAGCGAATGTTCGTGATTTTAAAGGTTCAAGTGACTGGAAGGAAATTGCTGTTTCCGATAAGTTCAGTCTGGAATCATCCAGTCATATAGTTAATGGTTCAGATGTTCCTTACAGCAGCAGCTGTTCACATGTCAGCGGCGGTGATGAGCTTGCTCATTTCTGGAAAAGCAATGCTTTTGATGAAAACTTCTTTAATGAGCAGTTCAGTACAATAAATGAACGTTCAAATGCAGTGCTTGCAAAGGCACCCACAGGTACAGTAACAGTCACTGACGAGGGCATTACCTTTGACGCAGGCGAAAACTGTACAGATAAGGTTATATATTTTAAGGTAGATGATTTCAGTGTTTTCCAGAATTCTACCAATGTTTACTTTACAAATATTCCTGATGATTCATATATGATCGTAAGCTGTGATGATACAGCTATAGACATTGGAACAGCAGGAAAAACAAAGAGAACCTACATAAACGGAACAAAGATCTCCAATACAGAAATGGGAGATAACACTTCCAACAACCACAAGGATTCCTCAAGAATTCTTTACAATTTCCCGAATGCGGATAGATTGTATATTTCATGTAACTTTAATGGTTCTCTCCTTGCTCCTAATGCGGATGCTTCTTCTTCAAGCAATTGTGAAGGACACCTTTCCGGCGCACTTATTGCAAAGTCCTTTACAGGCGGTCTTGAATTCGGTTACAGACCGTTTATGGGTCCTATCGACATTCTTGGTGTAGACGCTTCCTATTCAATGGAGCTTGACAAGACAGACGCTGACGGAGCATTTGTTCCGGGAGCTGAAATCGGAATATTTGCTGTTAAAACAGATGACAGCGGTGCAATTGTTGTTGATGAAAACGGTGAACCTGTACTTAGTCAGGTAAGCAAATTTACAACTGAAGACAACACCACTCTGTTTAATATTGGTTCCGGCAAATATGTTCTGAAGGAAGTTACTGCACCGGACGGATATGCTGTTTCTGATAAGGAATATTATTTCGAAATTACAGAAAGCGATCCTATCAAGGATGAGATCCAGACCGGTACAAGAACATACTTCAAGAAAGATGTATTTACCGAAGAGCAGTATCAGGCTGATATCGCCGCTAATCCCGATAATAAAGATCTGTACGAATGCTTCTATAAGGATAAGGTTAATATCAGCGGCAATGAATACTGGTGGAAGATTGATTTGTCAGGCGTAGATAAATACGAAGGTATTTCTACTATTACAATAGCACTTGACGGTTCATCTTCCGGTAAGATCTGTGTGCGTCAGGTCAATGGCAGCGATAACGGACCGGAAAAGTTATATGATGCTGGTACAACTGAGATTGTATTTGATCTTGAAGCTGATGGCTATCCGGACACACTGACACAGATTGCTTCAAATAATTCAAATAAACCTACTGATATTGTTTCTGTAACCATTACTTATAAAGATGGTTCATCATTTGTGATCGGTTCATCTGATAATAATAAGTATTATAAGAAAACATCTGAAGGCGAATATGAAGGCACTTCAGTTACAGAAAAAATATTTACAAACGTATCATATTCCGTTACTGCAAAAGCAGTTGTTTATAAGGACAATACATTTACTGAAGCGGCAAAGCTTCAGGAGGCAACAGCAGATCTCACAAAAATTGCTTCTAACATCTACATGATTGGCGACCGTGAGTATAAGTTTGATGTTGATAATGATACTATCGTTGTAAATGTTCCGGACGCAGAAGGCATGACAGCTTCATGTAACGGTACAAACGGTAATGTATCTGGAAATGAAATAACATTTACCGGTGTAACAGGCAAAGATATCGGCAATGCGAAATCCTATGAATGTACATTCACCAAGGACGGTGCAGATGCAACAGATGAAATCGTTATCTATTTCACAGAAACCGGAAGCACAGCTGACGGTATTGTCATTGCAAACGGAAATGCAGTCAACCCGATAATTAATTTCAGCGGCTATACTCAGATAGATAAGTTTGAGATCGTAGACGAACAGGCTGTTACAATAAAGAAAGCCGATCCTTCCGGCAATCTTCTTTCCGGTGCAGAGCTTAGCATGACTGACCGTACAGGCAGCATAAACAGCGCATTCGGCGGCGGAACAATAAGTTCATTTGGTGCTGCAGCCAAGGAGCCTGTAACATGGACAACAGACAAAAACGGCAAAAGCTTCTCAATCGGTACCGATGAGAACAGCGACATTCAGTACTGTAACATAACAGCCAATAACTTTATGTTCGGCGGCGGTTATACACTCAGCAATGTTTATACTATTTCAGAAACAAGCGCACCAAGCGGTTATCTGAAAGCGTCAAACATCTATTTCTTCATCACAAAGGAAACAGACGCTGATAATAATACCAAGACATATATGTACACACTGACTGCTTCAGCTGATTCAAATGTTAAATTCCCTGAAGTGGTTTCTGCTGGAGGTCCCGGCTCTGCTAATCCTTCTATCGGAACTGAACTTAACGGCTGGAATAAATCTGAGCTTACAGATGCTTCCCAGCGTGTTATTACTATGGTGGACGCACCTAAGCCCAATTTCAGCATTTCTAAGATCGACAGTTCAAATGAACTTACAGTTGCAGGCGCAGAGCTTACACTGATAAAGATCACTGACAGCGGCATTGCTTCTGTTGAAACACTCTTAGCTGATGATCCTGCAAAAAATATTCAACTTTCTGATCTTTCAGCAGATACAGATTACAGCGTTGTTGACACATATACGGAAACTGAAAATCTCTGGGTATTTGATAACGGACTTGAAGCCGGCACATATGCTCTTATTGAAACTGTGGCTCCTGCAGGCTCCGATTCAGATGCAGCAGGCATTGTGAACCTCTTTACTGTTGGTTCTTCCAACAATGTTGTTAAAGGAATAAAGAACCCTGACCAGAGCGTTGACTGTTCCGGATTTATTGTATATGAATCTCACCAGGTTCAGCTCAAGGGACTCACTTTCCCGAATGAAGCTGCTGTAATAAAGAAGGTTATTGTTTACTGCGACAATGCACAGGGTACAGTTCATAATTGTTATGATGGATGCGGCTGGTCATCAAAGATTGATGCAGGTGAAGTTCAGCAGGAAGGCAATCTGTACTACAATGTATTTGACTTTGGCAGCGGACTTACAAACACTGAATGGAGTGCAAGAGATACTCAGTTCCAGGGTTCTGATTATAATGGTACAAACATCAGCAAGGTTATCGCAGTATTTGATGATCCCAATGTAAGGTTTGCAGAATCTTGTTCAGCTGATTTCACAGTCAGCAGTGAAGGCGGCAAGGCTTCAATTATACTCCAGAATACAAA